>NZ_JAUOSJ010000014.1:0-140530 GCF_030548385.1 Agarivorans sp. 1_MG-2023
GCAGCGCCGCTTGCCGTGTCAGTGGAGTCGCATTATAGGGATCCGCGATTTTGGTGCAAGCGTTTTTTGAAGAAAATCACAGAAATCGAGTCAAGTGTTCAGATAGTAGTCAGAAGCTGTGATTTTAGTTGGTTTTATCTACAATTAGAGCCGTTTTATCGTGATGATCTTTGGTGACCAATAAACATTATCGAGTCGAGAAAAGATCACGCCTTTAGAAGTAGATGCATGAAGAAAGTGCTGTTGGTCATAAATGACACCAACATGTCTCACTTTATGGCTGGTTTTAAAGAACACCAAATCACCGGTACGCGCTTTAGCTAAGTTAACGGTTTTACCCTGCTGCATTTGGGCTTGTGTAGTTCGAGGAAGCTGCTTTTGGTAGATACTACTATATAGATGTTGCACAAAAGCGGAACAATCAATCCCTGCTTTGTTCGCCCCCCCTAATTTGTAGGGCGTACCTTGCCAATGCTTATGTAGAGCCAAGAACAGAGTTTGCTCGCTGCTTATTGAATTAGCTTGCTGGTTCACCCCACCGCTAGTAGATGACTGACTACTGCAACCCACCAGCCACATTCCAGCAATGAACAAAGCCAGAAGCTGGTAACTACGCGCGACGTTATTAGCTAATTCAAACTTCATCACTATTTAGGCCGCTGGATAGTAAAGCTTTGACCGTTTGCCCAGTACTCTCCACCACCTAAACGGCCTAAAGGATTTAGCGCGTTAGTATCTAGATTCATACGGCCGTCATTCATTGTGGCAAATTGTTCTTCTATATATAGGTGTAATACTTTAAGGATGATCATCGACTGTGGCGTATTCCCGATAGACTGCATCTCAAACAGTTCACACGCCATGGCAATAGGTGCATCAGCTAAACGTGGTAATGCAAACCCTTCGAAAGAAGCAAGTTCTAGTTGCTGTTGAACAATCTCAGATTCACCATAAGGCAAGGTTTTTGCTGATTCCGTTACTTGCTTGGCTTGTTCTGCACTGGCGATATGCACTACACAGTATTTACCGTTCTGAATATTGACCTTGGTGTCTTTATCACTCCCGTCAGGCTTCTTACCCACTGATAGCATGATCAATGGTGGATCTGAGCTAATTGCAGTGAAATAAGAAAAAGGAGCGAGATTATAAGAAGTTGGCTGGCCATTATCGCTAAGTACCCACGCAATAGGACGAGGTACAATGGTTTGAGTCATGCAATGATAAACTTGGTTACTTAACAAGTCGGCAAAGTCGATATACACCTAAAAGCTCCTTAATATAGGAAGGTGGTAAACAACAAACCCGCAATAGCGGGTTTGTTTATCAGTATAGAACGAAATAATTAGTCTTTAGCCATTACCTCAGACAATGCCGCTAAACACAAGCTAACATTCTCTTGGCGAGCTGCGTAGCCCATCAAACCAATACGCCAAGCTTTACCTGCAAACTTACCCAAGCCGGCACCAATTTCTAAATTGTAATCATTAAGTAACCGAGAGCGAATTGCTTGCTCGTCTACCCCTTCAGGAATGGCCACCAGATTTAACTGAGGCAAGCGGCAACTCTCATCCACCATTAAATCTAAACCTAGTTTAGCTAAGCCTTCAGCAAGTACAGCATGTTGCTGAGCATGGCGTTGCCAAGATGCTTCTAATCCTTCTTTATATAACATGAGTAAGGATTCGTGTAAGGCATATAAAGCTGTTACTGGAGCAGTATGATGATACGAGCGTTTTTGCTCGCCTGACCAATAACCCATGACTAAGGTTTGATCTAAAAACCAGCTTTGAACTTTAGTTTTTCGTTGCTTGAGTTTATCTACTGCAACCTGACTAAAACTAACTGGAGACAAGCCAGGTACACAGGACAAACACTTTTGACTGCCAGAATAAATGGCATCAATGCCCCATTCATCTACTTTAAGAGGAATGCCTCCCAATGAAGTCACTGCATCTACAATAGTTAAGCTGTCATTTTTCTTGGCTAAGGCACATAAGGCTTGTGCGTCTGATGCGACGCCGGTGGATGTTTCTGCATGTACAAACGCCAACACTTTGGTATCTGGGTGTTGCTCAAATGCTTTAGCGACTTTAGTAAGAGAAACCGGTTCTCCCCAATTGTCTTCAACGACGATAGGCACCGCACCACAGCGCTCCGCATTCTCTAGCATGCGCTGACCAAATACACCGTTAATACATACAATTACTTTATCGCCTGGCTCAAGTAGATTAACAAAGCACGTTTCCATGCCTGCAGAGCCTGGTGCTGATACCGCGAACGTATGCTGATTAGTCGTTTGAAATGCATATTGCAGTAAGGCTTTAATCTCATCCATCATATTCACAAACAAGGGATCTAAATGACCAATAATCGGTCGGCTTTGCGCTTGTAATACTTGAGGAGAAATATCTGAAGGGCCTGGACCCATTAAGGTACGGCGCGGGGGATTAAAAGAACTTACGTCCATCCTAATGTCCTTATATTTATATTGTTATTTATTGTAATTATCTGTGTTGCGTAATTACTCTAACATTGCCTTAACAAAAGTTGAACGTAAAATGTACAGCTGCGCATCGACACTTTGTTTAACGCTATAAATTGCACAGTGAAGCGCTCGGCAACAACTTCGATATTGATAAGCAATTGCTAGTTTCAATCTAAAACAACACTGCGAGCCATTTAATAAATATAACTAAGTCTAATAAGGTTAACATCACAGTTAGTGAATAGCTGAAAAATCCCAATAATCAGCACTTACTTGAATAAGATCAAACCACCAACAACGCATTAACAAAAAAGTACAAAATTTAACCTGGAGATCACCAGTAAGGACGAGCTTGTTAAGCCTATCTAGTACCTGAAAATTGATCTAAAACATAAAACAGCCCGACTTTAACAATGTCCAACAAAGCCATACAGATAAAAGGTAAAGGCAATTATTAGAGCACTTAAAATGGCGTAGAATAAATAGTCAAATCGCGATCAAACCCTCCTCCTTGTAACTCTACTTAACAAACAGGCTATAAATCTAGAAACTTGGTTCAAAATCTAAACAATAGTTAATTATTCCTCGCTAGAATTTGTACTCTAAATTCATTTTAATGAATAACTATTCGCCTATTTTTTCACTAAAAATAAAGCTCCACAGAAAAGAAAGTTAAATTAGTTTTTCTAATGAAAAAGATGCAGTTTATTTTGTTTGAGAAAGCCCCAGAGCAAGCCTAAGATGGCCCCATCAACTGAGATGAGGTCCTAGATTATGAGCACTAACACAAATACTATCGGCAACAACAAAAACACGTCTTTCTTACAGCACGCTGTAGAGGTTTACCAACTTTGTAATGTTTGGCTGTTACGCCAAAAAACACGACGTCAATTAGCCCAATTACCTGCGTACTTATTACGTGATATTGGTTTAAGCGAAGCTGATCGCTACCAAGAGTCTCGTAAGCACTTCTGGGAAAACTAAAACAAACTCGTTTTTCGCCAAGGATCTCAGGCTTATTTAGAACGGCATGTTGCTTTGCACATGCCGTTTTTGTTTTTTCTTGTTACCATTCCCCGCAAAACCCGCTTTGAAAAACACTATGCAAACTGACTTAGCCAATCTCATCGTAGTACTCGGCCCTACCGCCTCAGGTAAAACTCACTTAGGTGTGGAATTAGCTCGCCACTATAACGGCGAAGTGCTATCAGCGGATTCACGGCAGGTGTATCGTGGTTTAGATATTGGCTCAGGGAAAGATCTTGCTGAGTATCAGGAGATCCCCTATCACCTGATCGATATCGTTGAACCCGATACTGAATATAGTGTGTTTCATTTTCAGCGAGATTTTTTTGCGACTTACGCACAAATAAAACAGGCTAAAAAGTTACCCATTATGGTGGGAGGAACGGGGCTTTATATTGACGCAGTCACTCAAAACTACCAATTGAACGAAGCGCCGGTAAACAAAGCGCTTAGAGACGAACTGGCCACGCTTAGCTTGGAAACGCTACAGCAACGTTTGCTCGCCTTAAAACCAGAGCAACATAACAGCACCGACTTAACAGTACGGCCACGCTTAGTGCGAGCGATAGAGATTGCTGAAGCCGATGTTCAAGTCAGCGGGCAAGATGTAGCGGTACACCCAACTATTACGCCGTTATATATCGGGATCCGCTGGGATCGCTCGGTATTACGCGAGCGCATCACGCTGCGCCTAAAACAACGCTTAGAAGAAGGCTTGATTGAAGAAGTACAGCGCTTGCATTCAGAGGGGGTAAGTTATCAAAAGCTGGAGTTTTACGGTTTAGAATACCGCTTGGTTGCCCAGCACTTACAAGAACAACTCACTTACAACGATATGTTCCAAAAGCTAAACTCACAGATTCATCAATTTGCTAAGCGCCAAGACACTTGGTTTAGGAAAATGGAACGTCGTGGCGATGTGATTCATTGGCTGGATCCACAGTATGACTTAGTAGAACAAGCGAAGCAGGTTGTTGAGCCACAGCTACATAGCTTAACAAGCTAGTTAATTAGAAGGTGGCTCTGAGGCAAACCAGCGGTAATAACAAAACATCAGCCAATGAGCCAAACTTAGCAAAGCAAAGGCTGCAAAAGCTAACCATAAGCTCAGCTGATAAACCGCGACCTTACCGCTATACATTACACTTAAAAGCAACATAACCAGCCAACCAAGATTCGCCAGCAACATGCATTGCTGGCAACGTCCTAACTTTTCTACAAACCACGCTTTTTGGCAAAACTGACAGCTCACAATGGCGACTCAACTGGTTTCAATTACGCTAATTATCCACGCGTCATCAGTTTGATCAAGAGATCAGTAAACTTGTTATAAGGTGGCTGCATTAGGCTAATCGCCGCAAAACGCCCTTGCTTGAAAATAGGCAGCATTTTTGAGAACTGCACAAATCCATCATAGCCGTGATAATGGCCCATACCACTTGCCCCTACTCCACCAAATGGCAGTTCATGCTGTGCTACATGCAGCAATACCTCGTTAATACATACCCCACCCGCTTGGGTTTGCTGTATCACTTGCTGTTGTAGCTGCTGTTGATTACTAAATACATAAAGCGCTAGCGGGTGTTCATGCTGATTAACATAAGCAATTGCCTCTGCAAGTTCTTCGTATTCAACCACAGGTAATAATGGCCCAAATATCTCTTGCTGCATCAAGGTGGTTGTAGCTGGAGCATCGAAGATTAAAGTAGGTGCTATTTTGCCACTACTTTCGCCTGCAATAAGCGGAGTAGTATTGGCTCCCTGCTGCTCTGCATCTCCTAGTATTTCGTGTAAGCGGGCCAGAAAATCACTGGAGATAATACTTGAAATAGATTTATCAGATAAATCGCTATAGTGCTTTTTGCAGTAAGCCAAACAAGCATCGATAAAGGCTTGGCGCTGAGATTTAGGTAGCAATATGTAATCGGGAGCCACACAGGTTTGCCCTGCGTTAAATAGTTTACCCATCATAATGCGTTCAGCCGCTAACTTTATTGGGTAATCATTAGCAATAATCACCGGAGACTTACCACCTAACTCTAGCGTTACTGGGGTAAGGTTCGCGGCAGCGGCTTGCATCACTTTACGGCCAGTATTGGTAGAACCGGTAAAGACTAGATGATCAAAGGCCAAACCAGAGAACAGCGGGCCTAGGTCGCCATCATCAGCGTAAATACTCACTACGTCATCAGGCAGGTATTGAGGCATTAGGTCTATCAGCAGCTTAGTAAGGTGCGGGCTTAGCTCTGACATTTTAATCATTGCTTTATTGCCCGCCGCCAATGCGTCGGTTAAGGGACCAATGGCTAAGTACAAGGGATAATTCCAAGGTACGATAACCCCAATAACCCCTAACGGCTGCGCAACTACGCTATTACTAGCCCCAAAATGCCAAATACTAACGCCACGCCGTTGCGGCTTAAGCCATTTTTTTAAGTGCTTAAGTGCATAACGGATCCCTTCAATAGAAGGGAATATTTCAATCAGCTGAGTTTCGTGAGAGCTTCGATGGCCAAAATCCTCGCTAATAGCCTTTATAATGGCACTTTGGTTTTCCAATATAAGTGCCAGCAGCTGGTCTAAATGGTATTTTCGCTGCTGCAACGTTGGATACGTTTGTTGTTTAAACGCTGCCTGCATACGAGATAAATCTTGATTAAGTTGCTGCTGATTCATGGGCGCCACCAATAATAGTTTGTCTTACGTTAATCTAGATTATGTTACCAACGGTAACTTGTAAATAAAAATGACAAAGCTTGAACAATTTTATGACTAAGCACATAGTTTGTAGCTAGCTATATTGTGGAGAAAAAGCATTAACCCAAGTCAATTTAAAGCGCCATGGTGGGCCAGCAACAAACATCTACAAACGCTACTTCCCACCTTTTTATTAAGGCGAAAAAAAATCACACTCGATTGGCAAAAGCTTGAGCTAAGCGACGGCGACTTTGTAGATTTAGCCTGGATAGATAGCGCTCAAGCTGCAACTCCCGAACAACCTATTGTAGTGGTATTTCATGGTTTAGAAGGCAGTGTAAATTCTCCTTATGCCAAGGGTATTCTGCAAGCTTGCCAACAACAAGGCTGGCGCGCGGTTGTGATGCACTTTCGTGGCTGCAGCGGTAAAGCCAATAAACTATGGCGGGGATATCACAGTGGCGAAATAGGCGATGCCACCGCATGCATTGCGCATTTGCAGCAGCAGTTTCCTAATGCGCCTTTATTAGCTTTAGGTTATTCGCTAGGGGGCAACATGCTCGTTAACTACTTAGCAAAAACACCTAGCTCCCCTGTTAAAGCGGCGGTTATTGTTTCTCCACCACTGCATTTAGCCGCGTGTTCAGAACGCTTGCAGCAAGGTTTTTCCAAAATTTACCAGCATCACTTGCTGTCTCGCATGAAAGACAATCTGGTCAAAAAAATCGCCCAAACTCATCAAGCCCCCTTAAAACCTCAGCAAGTTCAACAATGGCGCAACTTTGTGGAATTTGATGAACATTACACAGCTAAGGCCCATGGCTTTAAAGGCGCAGCAGATTACTATCAGCGTTGTAGCGGTCTACCGCTATTAAAAGACATTCAACACCCTACCCTGTTAATTCACGCTGCCGATGACCCGTTTATGGACCAACGAGTGATTCCTAATACCAGTCAGCTAAGCAAGGCAGTGGAGTATCGTTTAAGTGACACAGGTGGACACGTAGGTTTTGTTGGTGGTAGCCTGCTGCGCCCCAAATTTTGGTTGGAATCGAGTATTCCGCATTGGTTTAAGCAGCAATTAGAGCAAACAGATAAATGATTATTCCTTGGCAGCAACTAGATCCTAATACCTTCGATGCATTATTAGAGAGTTATGTATTACGCGAAGGGACTGACTACGGTGAGCAAGAGCTGAGCTTAAGCGAGAAACTTGAACAAATTAAACAACAAGTTATTAATGGTTCGGTTTTAATCGTATACTCAGAGCTTCACGAAACAGTAAACTTAATTGCCAAAGAGCAGTTTGATGCCTCTGCCATGGAAGGGCAGCAGGATGATGGGTAAACCATGTTTATAATCATCACCAACAGATAAGGCCACTATGTCAGCTAAGCATCCCGTTATTGCCGTTACCGGTTCTTCAGGCGCAGGAACATCTACCACCAGCGAAGTATTCGCCCACCTGTTTAGACAGCACAAGCTAAACGCGGCGTTTATCGAGGGTGACAGTTTCCATCGCTACACTCGCCCAGAAATGGACGTGGCAATCCGTAAAGCGCGCGAACACGGCAAACACATTAGCTATTTTGGCCCCGAAGCCAACGACTTCAATTTACTGTACGAATTCTTCAAACAATATGGTGAGAATGGCACTGGTCAATACCGCCGCTACCTGCATACTTTTGACGAAGCAGTACCATATAACCAAATGCCGGGTACTTTTACTCCTTGGCAAGACTTACCTGAAGAAACCGACGTATTATTCTATGAAGGTTTGCATGGCGGTGTGGTTTATGACGAGAAAAATGTCGCCTCTAAAGTGGACCTACTTATCGGCATGGTCCCCATTGTTAACTTAGAATGGATTCAAAAACTGGTACGCGATACCACTGAACGAGGCCATTCACGTGAAGCAGTGCAAGAATCAATAGTACGTTCAATGGACGACTACATTAATTACATTACCCCGCAGTTTTCGCGTACACATATCAACTTTCAACGCGTGCCCACGGTGGACACCTCTAACCCCTTCAGCGCGAAAAGCATTCCGACATTAGACGAAAGCATGTTGGTCATTCGCTTTAGAGGGCTGAAAAACGTCGACTTTCCGTTTTTGCTGCAAATGATTGACGGCGCTTATATGTCTCGGCAAAACACCATTGTGGTACCAGGCGGTAAAATGGGTTTTGCCATGGAGCTGATCCTGTCGCCAATGATTCAACAACTATTAGAGACAGGAAAAATTCGCTAAGTTAAGCGCTTTCAATACGATAGCTGTGGCTTATATCACAGCTTTTACTCAACATTAATGACACTGAACAGTACTTTTCCATGCTTAGTTGCACAGCGCGCGCTACGTGTTTTTCACTTAAATCATGCCCTTTTACCACAAACTCTAAGTGAATCTTGGTAAATACTCGGGGGGTTCCCTCGGCCCGTTCAGAATCTAGATTAACTTTACAATCAGTGACTTGCTGTCTCGCTTTGCCCAAAATTGAGATAATATCTACTGAACTACAGCCACCAGCGGCCATTAATACGTACTCCATTGGGCTTGCAGCAGCCTGTGCATTGTCACCGTCCATCAAAATTTGGTGACCTGAGCTACTTTCTCCAATAAATTGTAGTTCTTTAGACCACGTAACGGTCGCTTTCATGTTAGATTCTCCTAGGGAATATTTCGTCAGCCAGCTTAATCTAGGTCAAGGTTCAAGGCTAGTGTTTGCCTCATACTAAAGGCGTATAAATGCCTTGCAGCAAAGCCCGAAGCCTTTTATGCTAGAGGCGGAATGGACGACTACAACAATAAATACAATTTGTTAGTTATAAAGCTAGCAAATAATTATAAAGACAGAGGATTTCTTTAATATGGTAATTGGCAAACCTCAAGCTGATCCGGTGATGGAGTGGTTTCTTTCTCACTGTCACATTCATAAGTACCCATCAAAAAGTACTTTGATTCATGCTGGCGAAAAAGCTGAAACGCTTTACTACATTGTAAAAGGTTCAGTCGCAGTATTGATTAAAGATGAAGAAGGCAAGGAAATGATCTTGTCTTACTTGAATCAAGGTGACTTCATGGGTGAATTGGGTCTTTTCGAAGACACTGAAAATCCAATTCGTACTGCTTGGATCCGGGCTAAAAGTCCTTGCGAGGTAGCGGAGATTTCTTACAAGAAATTCCGTCAGCTAATCCAAGTTAACCCTGAGATCTTAATGCGCCTTTCAGGCCAAATGGCGAACCGTTTGCAAATCACCAGCCAAAAAGTAGGTGACTTAGCATTCTTGGACGTTACTGGTCGAATTGCACAGACCTTATTAAACCTAGCTAAGCAGCCTGACGCGATGACGCATCCAGACGGCATGCAAATTAAGATTACCCGCCAAGAGATCGGCCAAATTGTTGGTTGTTCACGCGAAACGGTAGGTCGTATTCTTAAGATGTTAGAAGAGCAAGAGTTAATTACCGCACACGGTAAAACTATAGTGGTTTACGGCACACGCTAGTAAGCTACCACGCTAATAAAAAAGCCGCTAAATGCGGCTTTTTTTGTTTTAGTGGGAGCGATCGGTACTGCTAAATATTTTATCTGCTGAGGCTTCTACAAAGCCCGAATAAAGCTCTCCGTTAGGCTTGGGATAACGCAAGGCAAACTCATAAAAGCAGCTAGGAATACTGTGCTTACTGTCGCTAAATACCACTTCAGCTTGATCGGCCAAGGTGGCAGACTGCTCTAGCAACACCTCTGGCGACCCTTTGATCTCTCCCCCTGCAGTATTTAAGCTAAAACCAGCCTCTTTTAGTTGCTGATTCACTTGCTGTAAATCATCCATACCCGCAAGTTGATTCACCGAAATAGTAAAATGATTGGCTCGATAACCATAGGCCGCTAACCAAGCCGCATATTCACTTTCGTTAAGCAGTGTTTGGTATTCAGCATAGCTAAGCTGCCAAGGTCGTCCGGAAAAAAATACCTCTGGTCGCTGGTATAAGTCGTTATTTACCTGTGCAGCTAAGCCTTGAACAATCGCTTGAGACTCTGGCGACAAACTTTCTACCTGCAGCTCACTAATAAACACCTTTGGAACAGTGGGGTCATCGTGTTCAAAATGTGCAGCATCCAAGTGTTTATTGGCAAAATGATATTCCCCACCCTTTCGATAACCCATAGCGATTAAATGCTTAGCAAAGGCATCAACACCGGTATTAGGTAAATTAAAGGTACGCACTGCAATGTGATCATTCACTACCTCAGCACCTTTACCGAGTAGCTGATGAATAGAGTCAGCACTAGGTGTAACCGCCAAGTATTGCTCCCACAAGCGCTCAAAAAACAAATCTACAGTCATAACTCACTCCTTAGAAGTGCAGGCCAGGGCTTAAGCTTGCTGGTAATACGCTGGCTTTACCTTCCATAGATGCAACAGGATAAGCACAGTAGTCGGCCGCATATTTGGCACTCGCGCGATGATTACCCGAAGCCCCCACTCCACCAAACGGCGCAGCACTTGAAGCGCCAGTAATTGATCTGTTCCAGTTCACAATGCCTGCGCGAATACGGTGGCGGAAGTTTTCCCACTTGTCCTCGTCCACGCTAAGTAAACCAGCCGAGAGGCCATAACGAGTATTGTTGGCTTGGGCTATCGCTTCATCCCAATCAGCGTAACGAATAACTTGTAACAAAGGCCCAAAGTATTCTTCGTCTGGCAGTTCTGCCACTGCCGTGACATCTACAATTCCTGGGCTAACAAAACCTTTACTTGGATCTGCTTGGCTAAGCTCAACTAAGGACTTAGCCCCTAAATCCAATAATTGTTGCTGTGCTGCCACCATACCAGCTGCCGCTTTCGCGCTAATCATGGCACCAATAAACGGTTGCTGTTCAGCGTCGTATTCGCCCACTTCTATGGCTTTAGTTACTTCCACTAAGCGGCTCAGAATTTTCTCGCCTTGTTCGTTATTAGGTAAAAACAAGCGGCGAGCACAGGTACAACGCTGGCCTGCCGAAATAAAGGCAGATTGCACAATGTCATGCACCGCAGCATCGATGTCTTCTACTTTATCAACCACAAGAGGATTATTGCCGCCCATTTCTAAGGCCAAAATCTTATCTGGCTGACTGGCAAACTGTTTATGCAATACGTGACCGGTATTTGAGCTACCAGTAAAGAACAAGCCGTCAATGCCAGCGTGCGAGGCTAAGGCCTTGCCTGTATCAACCTCACCTTGGACTAAGTTAAGCACGCCTTCAGGCAAACCTGCTTGCTGCCACAATTTAACCACTCGCTCGGAGATAGAAGGAGTCAATTCAGATGGTTTAAGTACCACAGTATTGCCGGCAATTAAGGCCGGAACAATATGCCCATTAGGCAGGTGGCCGGGGAAATTATAAGGGCCAAATACAGCTACGACACCATGCGGTTTATGACGTAATACCGCGGTCGCGATAGGCAACTCTGAAGATGACTCCCCAGTGCGCTCATAATAGGCTTTTTCTGAAATAGCAATTTTACCGATCATGGCAGCTATTTCGGTGCGTGTTTCCCACAATGGCTTGCCGGTTTCTTGGGCAATGGTTAACGCCAGTTGCTCTTTGTTTTGCTCCAGCAAGTGGGCAAACTGTTTGATCACTGCAAGGCGAGATTCAACGCCACTCATGTACCAAGCAAACTGCGCTTCACGTGCGGCAGCTACCGCATTATCAACTTGTGAAGAAAGCGCTGCTTTGCCTTGCCACACACTAAGGTTTTTAGCTGGGTCTATAGACTCAAATACGGTCCCTTCGCCTGCTAACCATTGACCATTAATAAACTGATTTAAATGTTCCATTACTAGCTCAAATCCTTTAATGCTGCCCGTAGGCGAAGTTCTATTGCTCGAAACGCAAGGCACCCACGCGAATGCTTGCTCCTTCATTTACCAATAATGCGTTTGCAGCTTCTGGCGAAATAAGCGCTGTTTGCTGCTGTAGATTAATATCGATAGCTGATACACAGGCGCGAAAGTCTTGAAGACGCGCGTTGGTGAGTAACATCTCTTCAGCTGCATCACTAGGCTGTCCAATACGAATCTTGAGTTTAAAAGAGTGCTTAACACTCTCAATCAACTTCAAAGGACACTCTACCGTTGGTCCAGCATCAAAAATATCTACATAACCGTGTTTGCAAAAGCCTTCGGCTTCCAACAAACGCAGTGCTGGCCGCGTTTTTTCATGCACTTCACCAATTACCGCTTGGGCTTCTTTACTAAGCAAATTCACGTAGATGGGATATTTCGGCATCAGTTCGGCAATGAACTCTTTTTTGCCTACGCCTGTAAGGTAGTCGGCAGTGGGGAAATCCACGCTAAAGAAGCTATCTTGCAACCATTGCCAAAATGGCGAACGGCCTTGCTCGTCGGATACACCGCGCATCTCGGCAATGACCGATTCATTAAAGCGCTCTTGGTGTTCAGCCATGAGTAAGAAACGACACTTAGATAGTAAGCGACCATTCTGACCTTGACGGTGCGATTCTTGTAAGAACAAGGTGCATAGTTCAGTAACGCCAGTGTAGTCATTGGTTAGCGTGAGCGTTTCCACCACGTTATAAACGTTTAAACTACGTGAAGCATGAACCACCTTGCCTAGGTGATAAGTGTAAAATGGACTGCTCATGCCTACAGCAGCATCAATGGCGCTGGTGCCAACCACTTCACCGGTTACGGTATCTTCCGCCACCATTAAATAGTGTTGGTCGCCAGGTTTATCGGTATCGGTTGCAAACGAACGAATAGAATGCGCTAATTTTTCACGCAATAAAGGCTCGTCAACCGGTAAAGAAGTAAAGCCTATCCCAGACCCAACCGCCATTTGTAACAAGGCAGGATAGTCCGTTTCCTTAATAGGACGGATAACTAACATGGCTACATCTCCCTTTTTTGAATAGCACAGAACCGTAGCTAAATATTAGCCACTACTCTTGATAGTTAAAAAGTATAACTTGGCTGGCCTTATTGCTAAGGCCAGCCCAAAAACGCTAAGCGTTTACCACGTTGGCAACAGCTTGCTCGAAACGCTGCATGCCTTGTTCAACATCAGCTTGAGGGACAATTAAAGAAGGCGTGAAGCGCACTACGTTAGCACCAGCGACTAATACCATTAAGCCTTGATCGGCCGCTGCCACTAAAAAGTCACGCGCTCGGCCTTGGTATTGCTCGTTTAGCACAGCTCCCAGTAACAAACCTTTACCCCGTATTTCTGAAAATACTTGGTACTTCTCGTTAATGGCATTCAAGGCTTCTCTAAACCATTGTTCGCGCTGCTTAACACCGTTTAGCACTTCTTCGCTGTTTACAATGTCGTAAGCGGTTTCTGCTACGGCACAAGCTAATGGGTTACCGCCGTAAGTACTGCCGTGGGTTCCTACTTTCATAGAAGCCGCAATCTCAGTAGTGGTTAACATCGCACCGATTGGAAAACCGCCACCTAAGGCTTTGGCTGAGGTAAGAATATCCGGCGTCACATCTAGGCCCATGTAGGCATACAACTCGCCAGTACGGCCCACACCTGTTTGTACTTCATCAAAGATAAGTAGCGCATTGTGTTTATCACATAGCTCACGCACTTTTTTTGCAAAGGCTAAATCTGGGCTGATAATGCCACCTTCGCCTTGCAACGGCTCCATCATCACTGCACAAGTTTGGTCGTCGATAATCGCTTCAAGCGCCGCTAAATCGTTGTAAGGGATATGCTCGACATCACCCGGCTTAGGACCAAAACCATCTGAGTATGTAGCTTGACCGCCTACGGTAACAGTAAAGAAGGTGCGACCGTGGAAGCCCTGTTCAAAGGCAATGATTTTGGTTTTGTCTTTTGAGCCATGCTCAATTGCGTAACGGCGCGCTAATTTAAGCGCGGCTTCGTTTGCCTCGGCACCCGAGTTACAGAAAAACACTTTTTCAGAAAAGGTACTGTCGACTAATTTTTTGGCTAAGCGCAGAGCTGGTTCGTTAGTCAATACATTACTTAGATGCCACAAGGTTTGACCTTGTTCGGTTAAGCTTTTCACCAACGCAGGGTGACAATGCCCTAAACAGCTAACCGCAATACCACCAGCGAAGTCGATATACTCTCGGCCCTTTTGATCCCATAAGCGTGAACCTTCGCCCTTAACCGGAATAATAGCCGCCGGGGCGTAATTAGGAACCATAACTTCATCGAATAGCGCGCGAGTAACAGCGTGTGACATGTAGTGTTCTCCTTTAGCTTTCTGGCGATCCCTTTATGTCAAAGGCCAGAAAGGTTAATAGTATGTAAAGAGTTTGGCGATTATGGCAAATATCGAGAGCGATGTCTGAGTATTCAGCCATTAAGCCATACAAAATATGGCCATTTTTAAGCATATTCAGTGCATAGTTCTAATAATAGCGTAGGGAATATTGCTTGCAATGCCCTCACATCAAAATCATCAAGCATAAATATGCATTATTTATTCATTCTATATAATCAATGCATTAAATCATTTTAAAGCCCATTCATTCTATTAATTAGAATCAATAAAGTTACTTAGCAACTGCAGACCTTGCTTTGTAAGAATGCTTTCAGGGTGAAACTGCACCGCATGTATCGGTAAATGCTTATGTTTAAGCCCCATAATTTCGTGCTTTTCACCTGCATCATTGTGGCTCCAAGCTGTCACTTCTAAACATTCCGGTAAGCTGTTTGCCTGAACCACCAAGGAGTGATAACGAGTAACAGCCATTGGGTTAGCGAGCCCACTAAATACCGAATCTTGCTGGTGATATACCGGCCTTACCTTGCCATGCATGGCTTGAGCCGCACGCACTACTTTGCCGCCAAAGTGCTGTGCAATACACTGATGTCCTAAACACACACCAAGAATGGGCAGCGTGTTAGAAAACTCGGCAATAACCGCGAGAGAAATCCCTGCTTCATTGGGTGAACATGGACCTGGTGAAATAAGCAAATGAGACGGTGCAAGCTGCTTAATTTGTTCAATGCTAATCTCATCATTACGACGAACCACAACCTCTACATTCAGCTGCGAAAAGTACTGATAGAGGTTGTAGGTAAATGAATCGTAATTGTCGATAATCAGTAGCATGTAACCAGAATAGCCTGCAGGTTAAAAGCGCTATAGTAGCTGATTTTTAGTTAGCAGGCAGCGACATTTCGAGCTGCTGTAATAATTTTCATCCAGCAGAAAATTCGCCTTGCTCTGAGGGTTCAACAAATACAATTTCGGTATAATTATTCTGGTAATACTGATTAGCCAAACTACGAATTTGTTTTCTCTGCTGAACCATATCGTCTAGCGCAAGTTGATGATTCCTGCACACCACCTCTATGGTGACCCAAAAGCGACGACCGGTTTTCATCACCACTATCTCTCCTAACTCAAAACCATTTAACATGGTTTGCTGCTCTAAGGCTTGAGTAAATGGTTTGGTATGTTCGGGTTCAGGAGCGCTCAGTAGTAGTTCTTTAAAGCCATTTTTAACCAGTAGGTAAGGGTCTTTTAAGAAGATAAGTGAAAATACAATCACTAGAATTTGGTCTACATAACGGGCTATCCACCCTACGCTGCTGTCTTGAATAAGTAATACAATGATTAATGCTACGCCAATGGCACCGGAGATCACCGAGTTTATTAGCCAGCCTTGCTGCTCAGCCAGCAGTAAGTTAGAAGCCTGCAGCTTATTACTGCGTAAACATAGCCACCAAGCCAATAAACAACCAGACACGGCGGGCACGACATAAATCAGCATCATGCCAATTTGCGGCTCGCGACCACCAGCTAACATGGTTTGCAAATTCGCCGACAAAGCAAACGCAACCAGCACCAGAATAGAGATCCCTTTCACCATTACCATTAGCGGCTCAAAGGCAAAGTAGCCCATAGGAAAGCGTTCGTTGTAGTTTTGGCTGGTGAGGTAGGCAATGCGGATCCCAGTAAAGGCCATTACTGAGGACAGTAGATTAAAAACCCCGTCTAACATGATAGCGCCAGACTCGGTGTGCACCCCCATAGCAATGCCCCATAGAGACAGTATCAAGGCGATAACCGCCGAATACACCAGAGTTTTGCGTTCCAGATCCATCTACTCGCTCCTCGGCATTGGCCGATTAAATCAATATGTTGATATTACAGCAAATACTAGCAAGCGGGCAGCTAAGTCACTAGCGTTAACTATTGGGTATAAAAAAGCCCAGCGCTTGGCTGGGCTTTAACACTTAGAACAAATTGCTACTTTAAGCGAATGAAACCTAAAACATCATAAACCGCCTCTAGGGTTTTACTGGCTTGCTCACTAGCACGGGCTGCACCTTTCGCCATAATGGCTTGTAGGGCTGCTTCGTCGTCGCGTAGTGCTTGATAGCGCACCTGAATGGGTTCTATCATCGCCACCACTGCGTCTGCCGTGTCAACTTTAAGGTGACCATACATTTTACCTTCATAGCTAGCCACCAACTCATCTATCGATTTTCCGGTAGCGACCGATTGCAAAGTTAGTAGATTTGATACACCTGGCTTTTCATCACGATCAAAATAGATACGCGCGGCTTCATCTGAATCAGTCACCGATGCTTTAATCTTCTTAGCGATTTGCTTTGGTGTATCGTTTAGCAAGATGAATGCTTTAGGGTTGTCGTCTGACTTTGACATCTTCTTAGTTGGCTCTTGAAGCGACATAACTCGCGCACCAAACTTAGGGATGAATGGTTCTGGCACAGTGAAAATGTCACCGTAAAGCGTATTGAAACGATGAGCAATGTCTCGGGTTAACTCAAGGTGCTGCTTTTGGTCGTCTCCAACAGGAACAGCATTGGCTTGATACAATAGAATATCGGCCGCCATAAGCGCTGGGTAGGTATACAAACCGGCATTAGTGTTGCTGGCGTACTTACTCGACTTATCTTTAAACTGAGTCATGCGATTCAGTTCGCCCATTTGAGTGTAACAGTTAAGCGCCCAGGCTAGTTGAGCATGCTCTGGTACTTGTGACTGAACAAATATGGTGCTTTTGTCTGGATCTAAGCCACAAGCAATATACATGGCTAAACCATCTAATACCTGGTTCTTAAACTGCGTAGGCTCTTGGCGAACAGTAATAGTGTGTAAGTCGGCTAACATGAAGTGACAGTCGTAGTCGTTTTGCATGTCAATCCATTGGTTTATTGCCCCAATATAATTACCAATGGTTAACGAACCTGAAGGCTGAATGCCACTTAATACTATGGGTTTACTCATGATGTTCCTATTCAAACAATTACGATGGGCTTAAGCCGTTACCGAGCCATTCATTAGCTCTACTAAAGTCTCAAGGCTGTCTGCCACAAATTCGGGGCCACTTAGTGCAATATCTTCACCGTAGTTGTAGCCGTAGGTCAAGCCCAGAGAGGCACAACCCGCCGCTTTTGCCGCTTGAATATCATTTTTTGAATCTCCCACCATAAGAAGCTGGTCGATATTCAATTGATAGTGCTCTACAAGATGCTGTAACGGCAGTGGGTCTGGCTTTTTACGTGCTAAGCTGTCGCCCGACAATACTACGTCAAAGTAGCGTGCAAGATTTAGCTGTTCTAATAAAGGTTGGGTAAACAAACCTGGCTTATTAGTAACAATGGCCATGGGAATATTTAGCTCCGCAAGCGCGGCAAGACTTTCCCCTACTCCCTGATAAAGTTTACTGGCGACACAGAGCCTTTCGCTATAGTGGCGATTAAATAGCGGTTTGGCTTTGAGGTACAAAGCTTCATCTAAATCTTCAGCAATAACAGAAGTACCAGATAAGGCACGTTTAATCAGCACTTCTGCACCATTGCCAACCCAATGACGAATAGTTTGCTCTGAGAATTCACTACGCCCTAAATCCACCAACATAGCATTTATAGCTAAAGCCAAATCTGGAGCGCTATCCACTAAGGTGCCATCTAAATCAAAAGCGATAAGTTTAATCTGTTTTAACTGAGTCATTAATTGGCCTTACTTTGTTGCTTTAGCTAATTCAGCACGCATTTGGTCAATTACTGCTTTGTAATCAGGCTTACTGAAAATAGCAGACCCTGCTACAAACATGTCGGCACCGGCAGCGGCAATTTCACCAATATTGTCAGGGGTTACGCCACCATCAATTTCTAAGCGAATATCGTAACCACTGTCATCGATTTTTTTACGTACCGCGCGCAGCTTATCAAGAGTATTTGGAATAAATTTCTGGCCGCCAAAACCTGGGTTAACCGACATTAACAAAATCATGTCTAGCTTATCCATTACGTAGTCAAGGCAATGCAAAGGTGTTGCAGGGTTAAGCACTAAGCCCGCTTTACAGCCTTGCTCTTTAATCAGCTGCAAGCTGCGGTCAATGTGCTCAGACGCTTCAGCATGGAAGGTAATCATGCTAGCGCCTGCTTTAGCAAACTGCGGAATAATTGCGTCAACCGGTTTTACCATTAGGTGCACATCAATCGGAGCGGTAATACCGTAGTCGCGAAGCGCCTTACACACCATAGGACCAACTGTTAAGTTTGGTACGTAATGGTTATCCATTACATCAAAGTGAACCACGTCTGCACCGGCAGCTAATACGTTTTCTACTTCTTCACCCAAACGGGCAAAATCGGCAGCTAAAATTGAAGGGGCAATTAAAAAGGGTTTGCTCATTGGGATAACCATTGGATTTTAAAGTGCGCAATTTTAGCGCAGCTTGTGCCGTGATCCAATCACTGTACAAAGATAGTTTTTATGGCATGCTGAAATTTCACATTCTAAGGAGCAAAAAATGGCTGGTAAAACTGCATCTTTGTTCAAAAGCGTACTGGGAGCACTATTTGGTGTTCAATCAGACAAGCAACGCCAACACGACTTCAGC
The DNA here is from genome assembly GCF_030548385.1 of Agarivorans sp. 1_MG-2023. Lineage (NCBI taxonomy): Bacteria > Pseudomonadati > Pseudomonadota > Gammaproteobacteria > Alteromonadales > Alteromonadaceae > Agarivorans > Agarivorans sp. 1_MG-2023. The sequence continues at coordinate 19,086 of NZ_JAUOSJ010000014.1, forward strand.
CAAGGCAAAGCGTGGAAATTTATCGTGTTAGGCATTGTGATGGTGATAATGTTTGTACTGAGTATTGCGCTACTAGTAAAAGTGATTACTTAATTAGCGTGGTAGTAAGCCAGTAATTCGGCCACTTTCATGCGTTTATGCCCCTTCCGGCTAATAGTACGGCGCACACTTAGCTGACTCAACTCACTGCTTTGATAGATAGTGCGTGTTAGTGGTAAATCATGATTACTAATCAACACCGATGCCCCGCGCTGCTGAGCAGCTATTGCTAATTCGCCTAAACGTTCTTGGTCGCTGCGATTAAAGCCTTTACTGGCATAGTTGGTAAAACTGGCGGTAGGGCTTAGGGGAGCATAAGGTGGATCGCAATAAACAATGTCGCCGGCTTTAATGTCAGCAAAGGTGTCTACATAACTGCAACAACGAAACTCTGCACGCTTCGCCTTCTCAGCAAAAAACGCTAACTCATGCTCAGGAAAATAAGGTCGTTTGTAAGAACCAAAGGGCACATTAAAGCCACCACTCCGATTGTAGCGACACAGACCATTGTAGCCATGACGATTCATATACAAGAACATTAAGGAACGTTGATAGCTGTCTGTAGTCGCATTAAACCGCTTACGCACCTCATAGTAAAACTCACTCTGATTACACTCAGGCGTAAAGTAAAGCTTGGCGTCGTTAATGAACTTCTGCGGACTTGTTTGCAAAAGTTTATACAGATTAATTAAATCTGGGTTAATGTCGCTTAACAGATAACGAGAATAGTCGGTATTTAGAAATACCGAAGCAGCGCCAACAAAAGGTTCAACTAAAGTATCGCCTTCAGGAAGTTGTTGTTGAATATCTTCAATTAGGCCGTATTTTCCGCCAGCCCACTTTAAAAAAGCACGAGTTTTCTTCATTTCTATTGCGTCAATTCAAACTGTACCTGTTTAAATTGCTTAATCAATGAATCTAGATTTTGCTGTTTTAAACTTGTGCGAGCGGCTTGGGCTTCTTCGCGAGTAGCAAAGTCACCGTAAATAATTTTATAGGGTACGTTGGGGTTAGCACTTGAGCGATAAACCCAAACGTCAAGTGACCATTGGCGTGCAGAGACAAACTGTTGAGCTTTCTCGCGGTTATTCAGCGCCATTAGCTGTAAGGTGTAATGCTTACTTGGCTTAGCTTCTAACAGGGATTTCACATCGGTAACTTTAATTGCTACGTCACTGTTTTCCATCGTTTCAAGGCTTGGGCTAACGGCCTCTTCGGGCAGCTCCGCCAGTAAGTTATCGTTATCTTTAATCTCTGTCACTTGGCCGGTGTCAGCTTTAGGCTCGTTTTGCTCAGCCAATAGTTTATTAACTACGTCGTCTTCAACAATCACTCGTAGCTCATCGCTACTGCTTTGCGAACTAATATCAAGTTCTTCCGGTAAATCTTGAGACGGGAGCTCTGCGGTCTCGACTTGACTCCCGAGTAGGTTTGAACTGCTCGACGTTGTATCTGCAGCACTTTGGCTTGGTGAACTACCATTAGCTAAGGTCGGCTCTTCCATCAAGGCGAGTGCGATACGGCTGTCGTTATTGTCGCCATCGCCGCCCCAGTCGTTAATAACTTGTACCAGCAAACCGGCGACAGCTGCACATAACACCACTGCGATAACCAAATAGAGCTTGTTACGATTAGGACTACTTGCTTCTGACATGGGAATATCTCCGGTAACGATTTGATCGACAAATTGATAAATTAGACGAGGATTTCCTTTCGCCGAGGCTATATGTTGTTCAATGGCTTGTTGATTTTCAAACTCAGCCACATAGTCTGCCCGATTAAACAGTAGTGAAGCGAGTTCAAATGCTTCACTTTCGTTTAACGGAGAGACATCAAAATACAGTACGTCATTGCTTAGCGCATCCAATTGCGCATTAAACTCTGTGCCGCCTTCTGCAAACAACAGCAGCGACATATCGTGATGATAAAGTTGATTGTAGTGTTGATAAAACTCGACTAACTCTTTGAGTATATCGGCGCTCAAGTGCTGTGCATTGTCCACTATCACAACCAAGGGCGCAGCGCTTTCTTTTACATTGCGCTGGAAGCTATCAAATAGCGGATCGTCTTGATTAAAGAGAGGGTCTTTGAGTAACTGTTGAAGCAAATCACGACGCAGCCTACTGCCTTCATCGGCTGCTGCGGAAACAAAAGCGTGATTCGCAAAAGGGGCATGCTCTAATACCGAAGTAGCAAGGGATGACTTTCCTGAGCCAGCCTCACCCGTTACACAAATGAATTTAGCACTAAAGCGAATTTGGGTGATAAGTCTATCGCGCAAACGTAATTGACTTTGCAATTGCGCAAACTCGGCATCGCGCCGCACTTCCACCATTCAAATTGCCTTATTGAAATCGACTGATAACTGTTTTTATATCACTTTCAGTAATTGTATCAACTACTTCTGCTGTACCAATAGAGCTAGGTAGTACTAAACGTAGTTTTCCGTCTAATACTTTCTTGTCACGCATCATATGGGGAATAAACTGCGCTAAGCCCATATTCTGCGGCGGTACAATTGGTAAACCCGTTCGTTCAATCAGCTTACGCATTCGTTCAACAAGCGTTTTATCGATCATACCGGCCAGTTCAGCTGTTTCTGCGGCCATTACCATGCCAGCACCTACAGCTTCACCATGTAACCAAACACCATAGCCTTGTTCAGCTTCAATAGCGTGACCAAAGGTATGCCCAAGGTTTAGGAGCGCTCGAATACCTTGCTCAGTCTCATCTTTAGCAACAACTTCGGCTTTAATTTCACAACAACGAGCTATAGCACGCGTCATTAAAGCAGGGTCTAAATTCATAAGTTGATCAAGATTATCTTCAAGCCAACTGAAGAAATCAGCATCATATATAATGCCATACTTAATCACTTCAGCCATGCCTGCTGCTAGCTCACGCTTATCCAACGTAGCTAAGCAATTGATGTCGATAATCACCGCTTTAGGTTGGTAAAATGCACCAATCATGTTTTTACCCAGCGGATGGTTTACCGCTGTTTTCCCCCCCACCGAAGAGTCAACCTGTGACAACAAGGTCGTAGGTACTTGTATAAAGGGTACCGCTCGTTGATAACACGCAGCAGCAAAACCTGCCATGTCACCAATCACTCCACCGCCAAGCGCCACAATAGTGGTATCTCGGCTGTGTTGCTGAGCTAACAACTCTGAAAAGATTTGATTTAGCGTGTCTAAGTTTTTGTATTGCTCGCCGTCTGGCAAGCTCACTACATCTACGGTGTAGCCGCTTAAACAAGCCATTAGTTGCTCTAAATATAGTGGTGCGACCGTAGTATTAGTGACAACCATAACCTTTTTACTGGAGATGGCTGAACTAAATAAATCAGCTTGGTTTAATAAACCTTGGCCAATAGTAATGGGGTAACTACGCTCACCAAGAGCAACCGTCAAACATTCCATTGTTATTTTAGAATCCTAATAATTCGATGATTTGATTGGCCACTGCTTTGGCACTTTGATCGTCTGTTTTAACGGTGTAATCGGCCACATCGGTGTACATGGGATTACGCTCACCCGCTAAATTTTCCAATACTTCTCTAGGTTCATCTGTTTGAAGTAATGGGCGACGTTTATCACGTTGAGTACGCGCAAACTGCTTATCGATAGTGGTTTCTAAGTAAACTACGATGCCGCGCGCAGAAAGATGATTGCGGTTTTCTTTACTAATAACAGAACCACCACCCGTTGCTAATACGATGCCTTGTTCTTGAGATAGGTCGTCAATAACGCCTTCTTCACGAACTCTAAAACCGGCCTCGCCTTCTACGTCAAACACCCAAGCGATATCGGCACCGGTGCGGCGTTCAATTTCTTGGTCTGTGTCGTAAAATTGCAAGTGTAATTGCTGTGCTAAATGACGCCCGATTGTGCTTTTCCCAGCACCCATTGGTCCTACAAGGAAGATATTTCGTTTCTCAGCCATGCTTCTTCAAATTTGTCTTTGTCTATTTTCTCCCGGCAATGCGGGCACGTGATGTTCAAACCTTAGTAAAAAGATCAGGGCGGGATTATCTCAGTATGGAGGGGACTTTGGCAACCGCAAAATCACTCTCAAATCGAATGACTCGACCTGAGAGTGATTAAAAGGCTTGTTTACAGGGTGTCTAGCAAGATTTTAGGCGTTACAAATATCAGTAACTCATTCTTGTTAACACTCTCAGTAGTCGTGCGGAACAAGTAACCTAAACCTGGGACATCACCCAAAATAGGTACTTTTTTCACTCGATTAACATTTTGCTGTTGGTAGATACCACCTAGTACGATGGTTTCACCATTTTTAACCAGTACCTGAGTACCAATCTCTTGCTTGTTAATCGCAACTGCAGGGCCAGTTGGTGTGAGTACCGCTTCACCTTCTGAATCTTGAGTAATAACTAAGTCAAGAATCACATTACCGTCAGGCGTGATTTGCGGTGTTACTCGTAAGCTTAATACCGCTTTCTTGAAGGTGACCGAGGTAGCACCACTAGAAGCATTTTCTACATAAGGGATTTCACGACCCTGTTCAATGTACGCAGCTTTTTGGTTGGCAGTAGTAATGCGTGGACTTGCAATCACTTCACCTTTGTTTTCTTGCTCTAAAGCTGAAAGCTCTAAGTCAAGAATTTGGCCGTTGGCTAACTTGGCCACTTGGAAGGCGATTGAACCAGCAGGGTCTGCCACCGGTAAATTCACATTCAAACGGTCATCCAAGTCAGGGATGTTACCGGCGAGCACATCGTCAGCGCCTTCTAGAGTACCCGAAGTAATACCAGTGCCACTACCAGCAGAACCAGAACTCGTAACACCCCAGCGAATACCTAACTCTTCACTAACATCGTCACTTACCGTCACCATCCGCGCTTCAATCACGACTTGCTTAACCGCAATATCCAGTTTTTCAACCATCGCTTTGATGTTATTTAGTGATTCTTCAGTATCCTTAATCAACAAGGTATTAGTACGATCATCAACCGCTACCGAACCGCGCTCTGACAGCATTGAAGTCTGCTCGCTTTTCAGTAAAGCTGATAAGTCTGCCGCTTTAGCATAGTTAACTTGAATATACTCTGAGTAAAGCGGAGCTAGATCTGCCACTTGTTGAGCACTTTCTAGCTGTTGACGTTCCTGCTCAGCAAGTTCAGCGGCTGGCGCAATCAACAATACATTGTTATCTAAACGCTTATCTAAGCCTTTCACTTTCAAAATAATGTCTAGTGCTTGCTCCCAAGGCACATCGTCCATACGCAAGGTAATGTTACCGCGTACCGAATCAGTGGTAACCAAGTTAAGCTTGTTAAAGTCAGCAATTAGCTGCAGCACCGTACGCACAGGGATATCTTGGAAGTTCAGGGAAATAGGCTTACCCTGATACTCAACTTTGGCACCTTCTTCAGGTTCAAGCTGCTTAACCTCAACTAAAAACAGTTCGCCTGATTGGTCATAACGGTAATCAAAGTCACCATCAATGGCGATTTTAAGCTGTACCTTAGCATCATGTTTAAACACTTCTACACTTTCAACTGGTGTAGCAAAATCGTTTACATCCATGACATAAACATTTTCTTCAGCAATATCGGTATTGTAAAAATCAACAATTAGGCTGTTGTCTCGGCGCTTAATATCGGCAGCGATTGAACTGTTATTCAAATCAATCATCACCTGGCCTGAACCACCTTTACCGCGGCGGAAGTCTATCCCCTCAACGGTATTAATGGTGGCGTGCTCAACACGGCTAGCATTTTCAAAAGCATCATCAACAGAGCTTTGCGCATTCGCTGCCGCAATTGGCAGTGCACCAAGTTTAATTAATACCCTTTGTGAGTCTTTGCTTACCTGGTAAGGCACCAATCGCTCTAAGGCTAGCACCAGCTGCAAACCTGACTCAGTTTGCAAACTTTGAACTTGCTTAACGCCACCACCTTCAATGGGTAGAGGGTTAATTTTTAATGCAGAACTAGCGTTAGCAACATCAATAACCAACTGATTAGGCGAATATTCGAGGTGGTCGTTTACATTATCGATAGGCTTATCGAAAAGTAACTCTATTTCCACCGCTCCTTTCACCATTGGGTTAGTGTTTAGTTGAATTAACTGAGCATTTGCCCAAGCTTGTGTTATGCAACAAAACACACCAGCCAGCAGCAAGCCGCTTTTGTATACTCCTTGCAGCATCTTTCCCTTCATGCCTATTTCCCTATTGATCAACTTTCGAGAGCGAAAGTTGAGTAGTTCTTTCGTTCCAACAGCCTTCGCCGTCTGAAACAACTTCTTGAATATCCAAACCTACATCGCTTACCTTCACAATCATGCCGTGATGTAAGCCTAAATAGTAACCTTCTTTAACACGATACAGCTCACCACCAGGTGCCTCAACCAAGGCCCATAGGCTTGGTCCGTCACCCAAAATCCCACGCATAGTGAGACTGGATAAAGAGAACTGTTCAAGCGATTGCTTTTGACGCGTGATGCTTGGTGTAACAGTACACTCTTTCTCTGTGTTTAAGGTGGTATCAGCAAGTTCAGCCCTTGGGCTAGTGAACGGATTTCGTCGTTCAGTTGCTTGATAAGCTAAATGCTCAAAAGGTTTAATTTCTGGAACATCTTCCTTAACCGGTACTTTCCGTGCCTTCACTTCCATTACATATTGTTGCAAGTCATCTTGAGACGCCTCACAACCCACTAATGCAAGCAGGGTCAATCCAATAGCTATGGCTCTCATCATTTCCCCTTCGGCGCTGGTTTTTCTTTGTAGCGGTAAGTTTTGGCTAACATCGCCATACTTAATGTTCCGCCATCACCTTGTTTTTTCATGGTGATGTTATCCAAAATAACAATCCGAGGAAGCGCTGCAACAGCACTGACAAAAGCACCTAACTGATGGTAAGTACCACTCACTTCCAGCTTAATTGGTAGCTCAGTAGAAAACTCATGTTCTACTTCTGGCTCCCAATTAATGCGACGAAACTCCAAGCCATTATCAATACCGATAAAGCTAAGTTCATCCAGCAAACCGGGAATCTCATGTTTCTCTGGAAGCTGTTTAAGCAAAGATGAAAATGCCACGCGCATTTCTTCTACTTGCTTTTGGTAAATGGGTAAGTTGCCAGCAATAGCCGCTTTAACTTCAAACTTTGAGCGTAAGTCTTGCTCTTTAGCTTCAAGTTTCACCAACTCTTTTTGCTCGTCTGCAATTTGGTAATAATAAAAGCCTGCAGAAAGCAAACCACACACCACCAAGCCGAAAATAATCTTTGCAACTTTAGGCCAGGTACCAATGCTCTCTAAATCGAGTTCATTTAACTGCTGTAAATCCATTACTTAGCCTCCTTTTTTTCTTCAGGAACACCAAGTTTTACCGCAAAGTTAAGTTGGAACTTACTGAGTTCCATATCCGCTTGTTTACCTGGTAAAGCAACAATGGAACGAATACTAGGGCTACCTAGCCACACTTTTTGCTCAATATTGCGCATCAAGCTAGCCACTCGGTAGTTCGCCTCACTCTTACCATCTAAATTAATTGCTGAGTCTCTAAAGGCTAAGCTATCCAAGTAGATGCCGGTAGGGGCAATTAACGGCAGGTTATTAAAGATTCTAGTTGGAACGTTGCGGCTTTCTTGCAAGGTTTGAATCAATGCAATCCGCTCTTTCAAACTTTTCTTCTGTTCTTTAATTTTGCGAATTTCGCCAATTTGATGATCAAGAATGGCAATTTCTTTTTCAAGAAACTGATTTCGCGCAGTTTGTTTGTCTTGAAGGTTAGTGTAGTAACCCTGCACGCCCAGTAACGCTACCAGAGTAATAGCTGCAGCAGATGCTAAGCCAATCCAAAATTCACGCTTTTGTTTAGTTTTAACCTCATCGCGCCAAGGAAGTAAGTTAATGTTAGACATTATCAAAACTCCTTAAAGCTAGACCCAGCGCAACCATATATTTACCGCCTTCTTGACGAAGTTTTTCGCGGTCAACCGAACGGTCAAACTGACAATCATTAAACGGCGCAGCTTTAATTACTGGCACCTCTAGATCACTTTGCATCTGAAACATCAGTTCATCAGACAAAGCACTACCACCACTAACTGCGATAGCGTCTAAAGATTTATAACCACTGGAGCTTAAAAACAACGACACCTGACGGCGTACATTTTGAATAATACCGCTAACAAACTGAGCAAATACGTCTATTTCGTAGTTTTCCGGTAAGCGACCGCTTACTTTCATCTCTTTCGCTTCTTCTAAGCTAAGACTATAGAAACTCGCAATTTGTTGGGTATATTGAGCGCCACCAAAGTTTTGTGCTCGGTTATATACCACTTCACCTTTATCCAAAATGGCAAAGTTTAACGTGGTTTCACCGATATCAACTAAACCGATAATTTTGCTTTCATCAAACTCTTCGTCTTGCTGGTTAAGCACGTAGTTCCAAGCACGCCCTAAAGCATGTGACTCAACGTCTACAATTTTGGTTTCAAAATCAGCATTGGTTAGCACTTCAGCACGGATGCTTACAGCCTCAGTGCGGGCAGCACTTAACAACACATTATTTCGATTAGGCTCACTTTCGTTAATACCTAACACTTCAAAATCAAGACTAATTTCATCAATTGGAAATGGAATAGAGTTTTCAGCCTCAAGCTCTACTTGGGTCTCTAACTCTAATTCTGACAAACTACTGTCCATGTAAATTACTTTAGTAATTACATGGCTACCTGCTACAGCTGTCGCCACCTGGCGACTACGCGATGGAAGTTTTCGCTTCAATTCGCGTAATGATTCAGTAATCTCTTCCGGAGAAACAACTTGGTTATCGACTAACGCGCCTGTTGGTGTATCAACTTCGGCCACAGACTCAACTTTCAACCCTTTTGAGGATTTTGAAAGCAATAAGCCCTTAATTGTGGCAGATCCAAAGTCGATACCTAACAAAGCAGTCGATGATTTTTTACCTATCCCTAGTACCATGACTCGCCAACTATCTTTTTAAATTTAAACAGTTACCTGTGATTGCAGAATAACGGGTTATTGATTTAGGTGCTAATAGTTATTAAGAAAGTTGTCGAAACAGGTCACAATTTGACGATATAATCGGCGATTCTTTAGATACAGAGTGCAAAATTCGGAATGAAATGGCTTAAAAGACTGTTATTTTTGATTTTCTTAGGGTTTAGCCTTGGGCTAGCAGCAGTCACTGCATTATATTTTTATTTTGCACCTCAGTTGCCCGACGTGACAACTTTACGAGATGTGCAACTACAAACCCCCATGCGAGTATTTAGTGCGGATGGCGAGTTAATCTCCCAATTTGGAGAGAAACGCCGTATTCCCTTACAAATTGATGAGGTTCCCGAACAAATGCTGCAAGCATTTTTGGCTACCGAAGATGCCCGCTTCTATTCACATCCAGGTATCGACCCAATTGGTATTACTCGGGCTGCAGTAAACTTGATCGCTACCGGCGAAAAAAGCCAAGGCGCAAGTACTATTACTCAACAAGTAGCGCGTAACTTTTTCTTAACTCGGGAAAAAACTTACATCCGCAAGATCAAGGAGATCTTTTTAGCGATAAAAATTGAACAGGAATTATCGAAAGATGAAATTCTGGCTTTATATCTCAATAAAATCCCCTTGGGCTATCGCTCTTTTGGTGTCGGCGCCGCTGCACAAGTATATTACGGAAAAACAGTAGATCAGCTTACACTACCGCAAATAGCGGTTATTGCGGGTTTGCCCAAGGCTCCTTCTGCGTTAAACCCTATTCGCTCTCCAGAGCGTGCCCGCGACCGTCGCCGTGTGGTATTGGGCCGTATGTTAGAAACCGGCTATATTGATCAAGCAAGCTTTGATGAAGCGAATCAAGCACCGATTACTGCGACTTATCACGGCGCTGAAATCAGCCTCGCTGCGCCTTATTTGGCCGAGATGGTTCGTCAGCAAATTCTCGAGCAATTTGGCGAAGATGCGTACACGACAGGCATGGATGTGTATACCACCGTGACTGCCAAACGACAAAATGCCGCAACCGACGCGTTACGAACAAACCTTAAAAGTTATGATCAACGCCATGGTTTTCGCGGCGCGATTAAACAGCTATGGAAAGACCAAGAACCAGCGTTAAGCCAGGAAGACATAAACAAACAACTCGCCAGTTTACCTAATTACGGCGTACTACGTGCTGCAGCAGTAATATCGACTACTGACAACAGCGCAAATATTCTAGTTAAAGGTGGAAAGCTTGGTGTAATCGCCTGGGATCATATGAAATGGGCACGTCGGTTTATTACTGATACTCGCCAAGGTCCTGCGCCTAAGTTAGCCGGTGAGATACTATCTGCCGGTGATGTAGTATGGGTAGAAGCAATCGCCGATAACCTAGATACCGCAGGCAAAGAAGCTAGTGACAGCAGTGAGCCTGAGAACCAACCTCTAGCAAGCAGCTACTCGCTTTCTCAGCTTCCGGATGCTGGCGCTGCACTAATTGCTATTTCTCCATTAGACGGAGCTGTAGAGGCCTTAGTGGGTGGATTTAGCTTTAATCAAAGCAAATTTAACCGAGTTACTCAGGCCAGCCGTCAAGTAGGCTCAAATATAAAACCATTTTTGTACTCGGCAGCCTTTGAGCAGGGTATGACCTTAGCCACATTGGAGAACGATGCGCCTATTAACCGTTGGGATAAGGCAATGGGAGTGGCTTGGCGCCCGAAAAACTCCCCGCCTGTTTATGATGGCCCTATCCGTCTGCGAGTGGCTTTAGCTCAATCTAAAAACGTTGTTTCAGTACGTTTAATGCGAGATTTAGGTATAGATGCCGTTATTAAACATTTAGCCAAGTTTGGCTTCCCAGCAAACGAGCTACCGCGCAACGAATCTCTCTCTTTAGGCTCAGCATCGTTAACGCCCATGCAAGTTGCCAGTGCCTATGGTTCTTTTGCCAATGGCGGATATTTAGTGAGTCCTTATTTCATTGACCGTATAGAAGATGGCGAAGGCAATATCATCTTCCAGCAATTGCCAAAAGTAGCCTGTGATTCATGTTTTGAAACCATTGAGCACGCCCCTAGTTTGGGCAAGTTACTCAATGTTAAAGGTAATCCTTTAAAACAATGTGATATTTCATTTGCTCAAGAAGATGATTTAGCACCAAGAATTATTAGTGCTGAAAATGCGTTTTTGGTCTCGCAAGCGATGAACAGTGCCGTTTGGGGCGGTGGTAGTTGGGCACATAAAACAGGTTGGAATGGTACCGGGTGGCGAGCAGCGAAAGAGCTTAAACGTCGAGACATAGCCGGTAAAACGGGTACAACAAACGATGCCAAAGACGCTTGGTTCTCAGGTTTCTCTCCCGACCTAGTGGTGACATCTTGGATTGGTTTTGATGACTTTAACCGCGAGTTAGGCGAGGCATCGTACAATGCTAATTTAGACAAAAACCAAGTTACCGGAAAAGAGTTCGGCGCAAGAACTGCTCAGCCAGCCTGGATCGATTTTATGAAAGTAGGTTTAGAAGGCGTGCCAGAACAAGCCTTCACACCACCTAAAAACGTAAGTACGGTAAGGATTGATCGCACCACCGGTTTGTTGACCAAATCGAGCGATCACACAACTCGCTTTGAGTACTTCGAGAACGGTACCGAACCCAAAGAATATGTAAAACCATCTTCAGGTTCAGTATTTGATAGTGAAGAAGAAGAGTTGTTCTAAGCTAACTCTGTATGAGATTGAATCAGTTTAGCTAACTGATTAAAGCATGGTCGTCGAACCGAGTTGTTTCTATAAAGCAGACTTATTCGGCGACTAGGCTCTGGGGAGCTAAAGTGGCGATAACAAATGCCATTTTGTTCTTCAGTATCTGGTATCGCGAGTTGAGGTAATAAGGTAATACCCATTCCGGCCGCAACCATATGCCGTAAGGTTTCTAAGCTGGTTGCTTTAAAACTGGTATCTTCTTTGGCACCAGCTGCAAAACAGTAACCCATCGCTTGGTCACGCAAACAGTGACCATCTTCTAACATGAGTACTTGCTCACCGCTCAGTTCAGAGAGTTGAACTTCTTGCTGATTTTGCCATTTATGGTTGCTTGGCATTGCCAACATTAAGGGTTCATCAAACAAATCAATTGAGCCAAAACGCTCCATGTCTGGTAAATAAGCCAGCAGCAGACAATCAAGCTCGCCCTCTTCTAATCTTTGTAATAAAACATGAGTTTGTTCCTCATAAAGAAACAACTCCATTTCACTAAACTCTTCACGAATATGTGGCACGATTTTGGGTAACAAATAAGGAGCAACAGTAGGAATTAAACCCACATGCAACGGCCCAGCCATAGGTGCTTGGAAGCTTTTAGCCATGTCCTTCAAGCCTTTAACTTCGAGTAGAATGGTACGCGCCTTAGCTGCAAGCTCATCGCCAGCATGGGTGAAAATCACCTTCCGCGATGTTCGCTCAATCAGCAGTAATCCGAGTTCTTCCTCTAACTTAGCAATTTGGCCGCTTAAGGTGGGTTGGCTAACAAAACACTTTTCTGCCGCTTTGCGGAAGTGTTTTAGCTCTTGTAGTGCAACCAAGTATTCTAGATCTCTTAAATTCATTTAATTCTCATTTTCAACTTTGCTGAACACTAGCGCAGTGCTGCAATAGCTAATCATTTTTCCTTAGCTTACCATCATTAGTTGTCTGTTCATCAAATATGCGACTTCAGTTAGGGAGTGACTAGCAGCTAAATGAAGATTCAAGCCAGAAAGGCAGGTATTGCTAAATGGGAAAAACAGCCAGTAGCAAAGCAACTGGCAGTTTAACTAGTAGGTTACTTAACCGCAGCTTGGATTCGAATAGCAGCAATATCGAGCAAGTTAATTGCAGCATCTTTGGTATCAGTAAAAGTGCTATTAGCAGCTAAATAACTCATATTGTAAAAATCGTACAAAGCCAGTGAGTAGTTGCCAATGGCTAACTCAGCCTGCAGCGGTGTAGAGTACACCAGTGGCTTAGTATTAGCCTGAGTACGCGCATGTGGCATTTGGATTGGCCCCTCTGCCACTACATCACCACTGCTATTTTTAACTACCATCCACTTCACCGCGTTGGTTACTCCTAGATTAATCGCGTTATGGTCATTATGGTATTTAAGTTGAATGTTATAGCTGCCGTTGGCGCTAATTTGTAAATTGCTCACACTTAAACTATCGCCTTGGTTACCCCATTGCTTTAAGTAAGCTTGAGCAATCACCGCATCGGCAGGGCTTGCCGCAACGTTACTACTTACCCGAGAATCACTCACCAGTATTTCTTGGCCCGATGAATAACACTGCGGCACACTGTGATGCGACACATTGTCTGAGGTGCTAAATACTGCTTCTACGCTATAACAAGCAGCAACGCCTGCTTCGGGGGCAATGTTGTCTAGATAAACGCCTAAGGCTTGTTGAGCGCCAATTTGATCACCATTACGGTAGATGCGATAACTTACTGGTTCGTTGTTTTGAGTATCACTTATCTCTAGCGCTAGCTTGCCTGCCTCTAAAAATACTCGTTCGATCACTGGAGAGAATGGAGCAAACACTTGTGGGGCTTGGCTAGCTAGAGCCTCAGCTGTCACCTGAGTAATATCATTAGCTCCTGCTACCAAATCTCCTAGTGTAATCACTATGCTATTACTGTCTGCCAATGCCGACCAGGCGATTGAAGAAGCATTGCTTGTCCCATTTAAACTGACACTTTGAACAGGATAATAGCCAGGCTCGTCACTCTCTGCGGGCAATTCGATTTGTACATCAATATTGTGACCACGCAGGGTAAGCCCTTGTAAACTAATAGTGCTGTTATTGGCAAACAGGGTACGGCGTAATTTACTGGTGATAAACGGATTGAGATTTATGCCGCTCTCTTCTGTTTGCACGCCAAACACACCATCAATCACCATGCCTACATAGGCCCCCACAGACCAAAGCTGGCGAGTCGAATTAATCACCGGCCCAGATAATCCCGGATTATCGATATCCAATAAATTAGGTTTAAGGCTTAACCATTCTAGGTTTTCCATATTCGACAGATTCAGCGATGCAGCCCGAATCAGGGTATCAAAGGCAGCATCGGCCACCGCAACATTATTGGTGCTTATCGCCGCTTTCAACCCATAAGCAGTCACAAATGGCCAAACTGCACGATTGTGGTAAACAGCAATTCCCGGTTGCTGAGGAAAGATAACCGGCGCGCCTAAGTCGCCGTGTGGATAATTGGCCACAACACTTGCCGCTTGCGAGCTATCAGCAATACCGCTTACCACCGCTAAAGCTTGGCCTAACCAATCAAACTTGTATAAGGCTGCGCCATCTTGATGACCAGCAATAATGCTACTGTACAAACCTTTATCGGCTAACCAAAACTCTTGGTTAATAGCATTTTTAAGATCACTTGCCCAACCCAGATACTTAGCTGACGCAACACTGTCTCCCAACTCTTGGGCTAACGATGCAGCCAGCTGAATTGCTTGGTAGTGCAGTACATTAGTAGATAAGGCTTTGCTGCTGCCTAGACTCGCAATGTCGTTAACAATCCAGCTGGCGTAGCTTTGTTCACGCCAATCAAGAAACGACTGTTCGCCTCTATATAAGCCGTCTTGCGTGTCAAACGCAGCAACTCGATCATTCTCTAAGGTATTAACTAATGCTGGGTATGCTTGGTTCACAAAAGCTGTTCGATCATTGCCACTCAAATTATGCAGTAGCTTTTCGGCCCCCATTGCCCAAGTAACGCGATCGGTACTGATTGGCCAACTTCCGCCCGTGCCAGTATCTTGTACAATCTGTAAACCGTCGTCAGACCCTTTTGCGTAAGCGGGTTTAGTTTGCCCTTCACGGTATGGTGACAGCTTAAATTCTAATGAGTTTTTAACACGCAGAGGATCAATCATTGCCAAGCCCAAGTGAGCAGCGTAAGACAGATCTCTGGTCCACACGTAGTGCCATTTAGCTCCCGTTTCAAAACAATCACATGGAATAGCTTCACCCCCGTTGTAATTGTCATCAACAATCTCGCTTACGCTGTTTTGCACCGTTTCATTTAGGGCCAGCGCAAACAAGCCGTCAAAGGCAATGTTTCCGGTACGTACCTTAGCCTGGCCAGCTAGCTCTTGGTAAAGTACGTAGTTATTGCCGGGGTCCCGTAAATCTTGAGTCGTTGATTGGGCATATTCGCGTAGTTCTGCCGCTGCCGTTTTAACTGAAAATGTCGCTTTGCTAACATCGTCATCAACGGTATTCGGGTAATTCAACTCAAGGGTGAGCTCATGATCCAAATGGGGATCTATGGTTACATCACCGCTACCATCGGTTTCAGTAACACTAAAGACCAGTGCAGAAGGTTGACTAGCATCGATAGTAAACTGGTAAAAAGCCGTTTCTGTAACAAAAAAACTACTGTTCGGGCCACTTTCCTCCAAGGTGTACTCTTTATCTAGCTCTGCCACCACCGGATTATCGGCATCCAACACCCACTCGCTCGACCAATCAGCATAAGCCAATTTAAACTCATGGTTACCGGGGGCGATTTGCTTAGTTAGCTGATATTGGTTATCACCTAAATACTTCAGCTCATCATCACTAGTCCAGCCATTAAAGCCGCCGCGAATATAGAGTTTTTGAGCTAATGGAGGTATATCTTCCTTGTAGCTAAATACCGGAGAAGAGAGATCCTCGCCTACCGTTAACACAAAATCATAAACACCTGCATTTTCTAACACTAAAGACATATTCGCAGCTGCTTCGCCAATGGCTAGAGGGTAATCGGTGTTAGGGCTGAGCTGAGTTAGCTCATCAATATTTGCTGTAAAGGTTGTCTCTAAGGTCCAGTTTTCATCGGCGACCTTAAACTCATGAACTCCTGCGGTAAATTCAGTGTTATCTAAGTGATAATTTTCGCCATTAAAGCTCATCTTAAACTTCTCTTCGGCAGACCAACCGCTAAAGCTGCCTTTCAAAAATAAAGGAGCTTGGTAAGGAGCCGCACTCACACAAGCGGTACCCTCGGCATTTTGTTCTAAGGGCGGAGCGCAATTTAACGATGAATCATCAGATAAACAGCCGTTCAGCAATATAATTGAGCTAAGGCCAATAAAGCCTCTGCTCACTGTAATTTTTGTTAGCATTTGTTATTCCCACTATAACGATTATTCAGTACTTTGCTCTGCGTTTACAGCCGCCAAGAAACCCTTAGTAACTGCAAATTTGTTATCTTTTTAGTGCGAGGCAAAGGCACACCTAAGGCATTAACACCTTATTGATAAGTATATATTTAGTGGTTGTATGGTAAGTGAAGTCCATCACGCTTCATTGCTGACTAAAAAGTCACTACTGATTTTGTGAGGCAAGGCCTTAACTGTTAATAATCAACAGGGCTAAATTTTTTACCTAAACCAACTCTGTTAGTGAATAGTGTTTGGTAGCCGAAATAGTAAAATCAATAACGCGATTCAATGCAAAGCACGATGGTGGAAATTTTGTGGCCATAGCTTGGAAGTAAAGGCAGGCTTTCACGATTAAGAGTATTAAGGCGACAGTGAACATGACGCATGCCCGAATGGCGTTCAATTAGCTTGCTAAGTATTCAATTTAATTATCCGGTACTTCATGAACTTGGCTTATTCAGACTTAAAGCCGAGCAAGCAGTAGCAGCCCCTCTAGGCCCTATAGCCTTTCTGCAATCAAACTAGAGCGGAGATGTTAGTAATTGATAGTCAGAATACAAAAATTACAGTAATAAAAAAGCCGGTAAAGCTAAGCTTTACCGGCTTTTAGAAACCTTATGAGTTTCTATGAATAGCTGGAGCTATGATTACATCATGCCGCCCATGCCACCCATGCCGCCCATACCACCCATGCCGCCCATATCAGGAGCGCCACCAGCAGCTTTATCTTCAGGCTTGTCAGTGATCATACACTCGGTAGTGATCATCAAACCTGCAACAGAACCAGCAAACTGAAGAGCAGAACGGGTTACTTTGGTTGGGTCAAGAATACCCATTTCTAGCATGTCGCCGTATACGCCAGTACCAGCATTGTAACCGTAGTTAGCTTCGCCTTCTTTAACTTTGTTAGCAACAACAGATGCTTCGTCACCCGCGTTAGTTACGATTTGGCGAAGTGGAGATTCCATTGCGCGAAGTGCTACACGAATACCTACGTTTTGGTCTTCGTTGTCACCTTCAAGGCCAGCTACTTTAGCTGCAGCGCGCACTAGAGCAACACCACCACCAGCCACTACGCCTTCTTCAACCGCTGCGCGAGTTGCATGTAGTGCATCTTCTACGCGGTCTTTTTTCTCTTTCATTTCAACTTCAGTAGCTGCACCAACTTTAATTACCGCTACACCGCCAGCTAATTTAGCTACGCGCTCTTGAAGTTTTTCTTTGTCGTAATCAGAAGACGTATCTTCGATTTGTTGACGAATTTGATTTACGCGGCCTTGAATTGCCGCTTCTTCACCAACACCATCAATGATAGTAGTGTTGTCTTTAGAGATAACTACGCGCTTAGCTGTACCTAAGTCTTCTAAAGTCGCTTTTTCTAGCTCTAGGCCAACTTCTTCAGAAATAACAGTACCGTTAGTTAGAATAGCGATGTCTTGAAGCATAGCTTTACGACGGTCACCAAAACCCGGGGCTTTAACAGCAGATACTTTAACAATACCGCGCATGTTGTTAACTACTAATGTTGCTAGGGCTTCGCCCTCAACATCTTCAGCAATAATAAGCAATGGCTTACCCGCTTTAGCTAGTGCTTCCAATAAAGGAAGAAGTTCGCGGATGTTAGAGATTTTCTTATCAGCCAAAAGAATGAATGGGCTGTCTAGCTCAACAGTACCGTTCTCTTGGTTGTTGATGAAGTAAGGAGATAGGTAACCGCGGTCAAACTGCATACCTTCAACAACGTCTAACTCATCTGTTAGCGCTTGGCCTTCTTCAACCGTAATTACGCCTTCTTTACCTACTTTTTCCATTGCTTCTGCAATGATGTTACCAACAGTGACATCAGAGTTAGCAGAAATAGTACCTACTTGAGCAATCGCTTTAGTATCGGCACATGGTGCAGATAAACCTTTTAGCTCTTCAACAGCAGCGATTACCGCTTTGTCAATTCCGCGCTTAAGATCCATTGGGTTCATGCCAGCAGCTACTGCTTTAAGGCCTTCGTTAACAATAGATTGAGCAAGTACTGTTGCAGTAGTCGTTCCGTCACCAGCAGCATCGTTGGCTTGAGAAGCAACTTCTTTCACCATTTGTGCGCCCATGTTTTCAAACTTGTCTTCAAGTTCGATTTCTTTAGCAACAGATACACCATCTTTAGTGATGGTTGGAGCGCCAAAAGATTTGTCTAATACTACGTTACGGCCTTTAGGACCTAGAGTAACTTTTACTGCGTCTGCAAGTACGTTTACACCAGCCAACATTTTGCTGCGTGAATCGTTTCCAAATAATACGTCTTTAGCTGCCATGATACATTTCCTAATATTCGTTCAGCTTTTTCTTAACCAGAAAAAAGGGAGATTATTCTACAATTGCTAGAATGTCTGACTCAGACATGATTAGCACTTCTTCGCCATCAACTTTTTCAGATTTAACGCCGTAACCTTCGTTAAATACTACAGTGTCACCAACTTTTACATCTAAGGCTTGGATTTCACCGTTATCAAGCATACGACCTTTACCTACGGCAACTACTTCGCCACGCGTCGATTTTTCAGCCGCTGAACCAGTTAGCACAATGCCACCAGCAGACTTACTTTCTTGATCTTTACGTTTGATGATAACGCGGTCATGCAACGGACGGATGTTCATTGCTATCTCTCCTTTAAAAAACATTCATGTTTGTTTGTAAAATGCAGCCAAGGCTACAAAGCTTTCTGTTGAAAATAAGATGGGGGCGTTCAAAGCGCATACAAGGGGTAAAGCAGAAATTTTTTGGTTTTTTATCGCAAAAACTTAGCGAATATCAAAATGAAAACATTTTCAGCAACAAATTTTACAAAAAACACTTGAACCCGAATAAAAATTTGAGCAGGATCACAGCTACTGGTCGTACTAGACAGTTATACCAACATTTGAATAACAAATAGATAACAAATTGTTGGTTAAATTTAGCGTAATAGCGGGAGCACTTAGCATGCAGCAACTTTACATTGCATTTGAGCGTTTAAGCGGATTTCTCTCAAAAGAGAAAACTGTTTATTTGTCTTTCCAGGGTAGCGTTAAAGAAGCCGAAGAGCATCTGCGTTCCGATGAGTTTGATTCATTTTTGTCTACCAGCAAAGGCTTGAATCCACGCATCGTGACCACCAAACACTAAGCAATAAGCTTTAGACAGATATAAAAAAAGAAGGGCTTGCCCTTCTTTTTTGTTTTAATCGTCTTTTCTTTCAAACTCGCCTTCAATGGTGCTACCGGGTTTCTCACCCACTTTACCGCTTGGCGGATTAGCATCTTTCACATTGCCGCCTCCTGGCGTTTGAAAACGCATCGACTGCATCTTAAGCGCTTGAGATTTTAATACTCGCGACGCCAAAAAAGCCCGTAGTGGCGGCAGCAAAATAAGTAAACCAAAGGTATCCGTAATAAAACCAGGCATTACCAGCATAGCGCCAGCAATAATCAACATTAGCCCTTCAATCATTTGCTGAGCAGGTGTTTCTCCTCGCTCCATCGCCGAACGCGCTTGAAAAGCGGTTTGTAATCCTTGGCTACGAACTAATGACGCACCCACCAATGCGGTAAGAATAGTGAGAGCGATGGCGCTTAAGGCTCCCATTTGGCTGCCCACCTGAATCAGTACATAAATCTCGGCGTACGACAGGCCAGCAAACAACAAAAATACATATAAAAACAAGGCGTAGTTCCTCTAAGTCATGGAGAAGCTTAATCAGCGCTTCACCTTAAGAGTAAAATATGGGGGCTAATGGGGCAAATTTAAAGGTTTGTGTTCAATAAAGCAGCGGTTAACCCTGCTGTTAGTAAATAGCTTAAGCACTTAACGCCAAGGTTTCTACACTTTAATAAAGCCTTAAAAAGGAGTTGATAATGGACACTGCCTGCTATTTGGTTCTCACCACGTTCCCAGATCAAGACTCAGCGCAACGCTTTGCCCAGCAAGTGGTAGAAAAAAAGTTAGCCGCTTGTGTTAACATTTTACCGCAACTCAGGTCTATCTATCGGTGGCAAGACAAAATTGAGTCTAGCCAAGAAGTACAACTGCAAATTAAAACCAATTTACGGTGTATAAATCTATTACAGTGTTTTTTAAGAAAAGAGCACCCTTATGATTGCCCTGAATACATTGCACTACCGATTGAACAAGGAGCGAGTGATTACCTCAAATGGCTAAACGATTCTTTACAGTAGTATTAGCGCTCTGCTTGAGCCTACCCGCCCATGCCAACAACTTACTTGATCAGCTACCGGGTTTAAATACTGGCCCGTCGACCAACGCTCATGATTTTTTGCCGGTAGACAGCGCCTTCGCCTTTAACTTTGTAGAACAAGACAAGGCCCTGCACTTAAGCTGGCAAGTGGCTGAAGAGTATTATCTCTATCAGGCGCAGTTTATTGTTGAAGCCGACGGACAATCTCTAGATTTAAGCTCTCGTTTACCACAAGGTAAATTGTACAACGACGCCTATTTTGGTGAAGTGATGATTTACCCACACGATGTTTCCTTTTCATTGCCCTTAAGTGAGTTTAATAACGCCAATAGTATTACCGTGACTTACCAGGGTTGTGCTGAAGCAGGCTTATGTTACCCACCGGAAACCAAATCGGTATTTCTTTCGCAAAGCGGTTCAGCGTCTACTGACTCAGCGAACTCAATTAGCGACGCCGACAATAACAGCCCAGCGCAATCAGCTAGCACTGAATCAGTGCCTATTAGCCAACAATGGGTACTCGCCGAGCGTTTAACCAATAGCAGTATTTGGCTAAATACGTTGTTGTTTTTTGTATTGGGAATTGGCCTGGCCTTTACACCTTGCGTATTTCCTATGTACCCCATCCTTACTGGTATTATTGCCGGCTCGGGCAAGCAACTGAGTAGCAAGCGCGCCTTTTCATTGTCTTTAGCTTATGTGCAAGGCATGGCGGTGACTTTTACGGCTATAGGCTTAGTGGTCGCCAGCGCCGGATTACAATTTCAAGCAGCCTTACAGCACCCTGTTATCTTAGGCAGTTTAGCCATACTGTTTGTGGTGTTGGCGCTATCGATGTTTGGCGTTTTCAACCTACAGCTTCCGAGCAACTTACAACAAAAGCTAAACAACTTAAGCAATAAGCAACAGGCCGGCTCGCTCACTGGCGCTGCAATTATGGGGATGATTTCAGGTTTGGTAGCCTCGCCTTGTACAGCAGCACCGTTGTCTGGCGTGCTCATTTATGTGGCCCAAAGTGGCGACATTGGCTTGGGCGCGCTCACTTTATACAGCTTAAGTTTAGGCATGGGCTTACCGCTGCTAATCCTTGGCGCAAGTAGCGGCCGCTTACTGCCTAAAGCTGGCGCATGGATGAACCACGTTAAAACATTTTTTGGCGTGATGTTATTAGCGGTAGCGGTATTACTGCTAGAACGATTTATTCCGGCTTCGGCGGTTCACGCTTTATGGGCGGTATTAGTGATTGGTGCTAGCGCTTACTACTATCATCAGAACCGCTTAACCGTATTAAGTGCCTGGCAAACTGCCCGTCAGCTTATCTTGTCGGCAATAATGATTGTGGCCTTGCTGTGGGCTGCTCAACCTTGGTTGTCGCCTCCTCAAGCCATTAAACAAGGCGAGTTTATTCAAGTAGCAAACTTGGAAGAAATGCAGCAGCAGTTAGCGTTAGCCGCTGCGCAAGGAAAACCCGCGCTGGTCGATTTTTACGCCGATTGGTGTACCGCCTGCAAAGCCTTTGAAAATGAAACCTTTCATGCGCCACAAGTGGCTGCAAAGCTTGACAACATGGTACTGATTCAAGCCGATGTGACGAAAACCAATGCCACAGCAATAAAACTACTCGGCCATTATGAAGTCTTAGGTTTGCCCACCATATTGTTGTTTAACCACGCAGGCGAAGAACTAAACCAAGCCAGAGTCACTGGTTTTATGAACGCCGAAGCCTTTAAAGCCCACTTAATACTCAACGGTTTATAGTTAATAAAAAGCCACCTTAGGGTGGCTTTTTATTGAGTGCTGTTATGGCTTAGCGCTACTTAAGGCTCTACTCAACATGTTCGTTCGCTAGCACTATTGGCCTGTTAATGACTAAATCCTAAAATGGAGTCGTCATTAACAATTTTAACGTGGCGCTAGATATAGTGGTGTCGGTTCAGCTTTCGCTTTCAGTAAGGCCTAATGCCTTAGCAAAGATACAGTAAGTGTTCCACCTACTGCCGGCCTTTTAAGGCGGACTGTGGCTACCAATATTAGCCAATAAAAAAACCACCCTAAGGTGGTTTTTCTTTAGTACCGTCGAGATTTAAGCGACCTTAAAGCCCTGTACCAAATCAACTTGTTCTTTAGCCACCGATTCTAAATCATCACTCAGGCGATTTAGTTCAGTAACTACAGTTAAGTTTTGCTGCGCCGCACTCGAAATGGTTTCCATACTGCACGACACATCTTCACTGGTTGTTTGCTGCTGATTAGTGGCTACACTAATTTCTTCATTAAGCAGCGATAGTCGCTCAATGTGAGTATTAATATCGCGTATCTGCTGGTTAATGCTGTTCACGTTGTTGGCATTCAGCTCCATACTCTGGTTACACTGCTCAATCTCTTTCACTGCCAGTGAGGTATCTTGCTGAAGCCCACCAATCATGGTTTGAATCTCAGTGGTAGACGACGCGGTACGCTGTGCTAGTTGTCTAACTTCATCTGCTACCACAGCAAAGCCACGACCTTGTTCACCGGCGCGAGCCGCTTCAATGGCAGCATTAAGCGCTAACAAGTTAGTTTGCTGCGTAATCCCTTCAATCACTTCCAAAATGCCAAAAATGGCGTTGCTGCTTTCATTAACGTGTTTAACTCTATCAGTCGAACTCGCAATATTGGCCGCTAAGGCTTGGTTGTTCTCTAAAGCTTCTTCAGTTAAACGCACACCATCTTGGGTACTATCACTAATTTCTCGCATCCCTTGGGCGGCTGATTCGGCGCGTCGAGCCACATCTTGAATCGCCTGTTCCATTTCAGTCATGGCCGCCGACACGGTAATACACTGGCTGCGTTGCTCGTCCAGTTGCTTCAACATGTCGTTGCCGTGCTGGCGGTTAACCGTAGAAGCTTGGCCTAGAGCCTCACTCTTATTGCGCAAACCGGTCACAGTGTCGCGCTGTTGCTCAATCACTTGGTTAAGCTGCGAACTCAACATGCCAAACTCGTTGCCACTTTGGTATTGGCAGCGTTGGCTTAAATCGCCGGCTGCTAAGTGCTTCAAGGTTTCGATCAATTGCTTCAATGGAGCCCTAATCAATTGTTGAATAGTTAATCCCATGGCTAAACAAAACAATACCGTTAAGGGAATGACCACTGCGCCGCTGCTAATCAAGGTAGAAATACTGCCCGACGCACCTTCAATTTGCTTCTCTGTGGCGCTTTGGCTCTCGGTAATTAGCTGGCTAAGGTTGGCATTAACGGCCTCTAATTGTTCTGTGATAGAGCCTTTCAGCTTCATTAACTGGTTTTGCTTAATTAAATACTGTTGGTATTGACCCAATAAACCACCAAAAGCGGTCACTTCATTCAATAACCATGGAACTTGCGTTACCAACTCATGCTCGCCTTGAGAGCCACCTGATAGCTCTTTTTCCACAATCAAGTCACCAAAATCTTCTTCTACGTAGGTTTTGGTTTCGCGGTTGCTGGTCATCAATTTACCCACTTCTCGCGGGTCAGTTGAATTTAATACGTTAATGGTGGCCAATTGCATGGCCGATAAATCGGTGCTTACCGCATCCAATAACACTCTGGTCATATTAGGATCGGTTTCATCAAACAGCTGGCCTAACAATAAGTTAATACGAAGTGAAATACCTTGGAAAGTTGCAGTGCGCTCTGACAAAGAAGTACCGCTAGAAATAACATCCTGGTGCAGTTCTAATAAGCTTTCGCTATCTTCGAACAACAGCTCATTTTGCTCTTGCACTAAAGTGAAACTCTCGCTCTCTACGCCGTTTTCAGCTAGCCAGTTAACCAGTACATCTTCAGCTACCTTGTAGTCAGCCACACGCTGACGATACTGCTCAATGAGTTGATTAACTTGTTGCTCATCGCGCTCTTGAATCGCATTATTCAGTACCCGTTCAACCGCGGTTAAGCTTCGGTCTAAATGGCTGGTATGCTCCATTAATGGGAACGCTTGGGTAATCACTTCACCCATGGTATTTTCGGCTTGCTGCATTTGCTTCCATGCCACTAAGCCTAAACCTAACAATACGACACATAGCAGCGAAAATGTTGCGAGAATCAATTGAGTAATTGACAACTTTTTGTGTATTAGCATCTCTATCTCACTTTTAAAAATTTGCCACATCCATATGTAAGCGCTTACATGTTAACTGGATGGCACATCACCACTTATTATGTTTTCCAGATCAGCAATTATGTAATCACGTTTTCGAGAGCTAAGCTAAGTTTGTGTGAACGTTAACATCTTGTTACAAAATAAAAGAGTGATATAGCTCAACAAAGAGCTGTAGCAAAACAACACACTGACAATAAAATCAATAATATCAACAAATAGGGAATCAAACTATTTGCCGCTATACACAAAACACCAGCCCGAGTAAGCTAAACACTTCATAACAGGAACACCCCATGCAACTTGGTAAGATAAACCTAAATTTACTCAGCGCTTTGTATTACCTGCTGCAAGAGCAAAGCGTAACTCGCGCGGCTGAGAAAATGCATTTAAGCCAATCAGCCATGAGCAAGCATTTAGCTAAATTACGCGAAGTGTTTGGCGACCCGTTGTTGGTACGTGTGCAGGGTCAATTACAAGCCACACCTAAAGGCTTAGAGCTAAAAGCCCAAGTGGCTCCCCTGTTGGATTCAGTCGAAAATCTATTACATCAACAGGTTTTTGAGCCCAGCCTCTGCCAGCGCACCTTTACCATTGCCACCTCCGACTATGTTAGTGAGCACTTACTACCTAAAGTGCTAGGCTTAATCTACGAGCAAGCACCGCAGCTTAATATAGAACTGTGCAACTGGGATCACACCACCAATCGGTTACTGCACAGTGGTGAAGTAGATTTAGGCATGACACTACCGCCTAAAGACAGTACCGAGTTACATGCCACTACCTTAGGCACCGACCGCTTAGTGTGTTTAATGCACCAACAGCATCCCTATTTAGCCCTTAACACGCCCAGTGTCGCTGATTATTGTCGCTATCCCCATGCCATTATTACCACCGGGGCAGATAAAAATAGCCACATTGACCGGTACTTACAGCAACAAGGGTTTCAGCGACAAATACAGTTTCGTGCATCGTCTTATCCAGCGACCGTTCAAATACTTAGCGAAACACGTTTTATTCTTACTTTGCCAGCAAAGATTGCCCAGCAGTTAGTAAAACAGCGACCACTGGCGATCGTTGATTTACCTTTTACTGTAGAAAATTTTGAGTATTCGCTAATTTGGCATCACCGTAATCATCACGATCCAGCGCACTCTTGGTTTAGGCAGCAGATACACCAAGCAATGACATAAACAAGACGTAAGTAAGCACTTACACGAACAAATTAAAGGCTTAATAAAGCAACTGTTCTTATGCTGAAATACTGTGAGCCATAATGCCAAATTGCTGGCGATAGGTTTCCATGGTCATTGCCATCTGCTTTTTAAATAATCGGCGGAAGCTACTTTCGTCTTTATAGCCCACTTCTAGTACAATTTTGCTACTCGGCAGCTGAGTTGCCTCTAACAAATTACAAGCTTGATTCACCCTCACCTGTTGCAAGTACTGCAGTGGTGAACAAGCTAAGGCAGCTGCAAAACGGCGCTTTAGCTGGCGATCACTAATATTCAGTTCCTCGGCTAACCCCACCATGTTCAGTTCTTCGCTACTATTACGTTGCAAATACAATTGCGCCTGTTGCACTAACGCATCTTGGTGTTCAGGTTTGAAGTGAGTCGCCCGATAAGGCGCAGCAGGCGGCGCGTTTAAGTCCATCATCAATAACTTAGCAGTGTTAATTGCCGTTTGATGTCCCGCAAAACGGCCAATTAAACGCAACACTAGGTACTCATAAGCCATGCTGCCGCCAATTGAGCACAACAAATTGTGATACTCAGCAATGGTGTTTTGACTATCAATGGTGAGCGTAGGGAATGCTTGACGAAAATGGTGCTCGTTACGCCAATGCATTAGTGCAGGGTTCTTACCCAGTAAATCGGCTTGGGCCAGTAAAAACGCTCCGGTACACATGCAAACAATCATCTTGTCTTCAGCCATGTGTTGTTGCAGTACCGGTACCATTACTTCACTTTTTTGCATTGCCGCCTGCACCTTACCAAAATTACTGGCCGACTGATAAATACCGGGAATAATCCAAATATCGGGTTTATCGCCACGCGCGACAAAACTGGCTAAATCACAATCGGCATCAATGCGTAAACCATTGGTGGGTCGCACACTATTGCCGTCTAAAGACACTAACTCCCACTCAAATAAAGGCTGCGCACCAGACTTGATTAAGCTGTAGTTGGCGGCAATTAGGGCGTCTAAAATACCGTTAATACCTGTACCAAAACAGTTATCCATTAATAAAATTGCGGCTTTCATCTCATGTCCAATTTCACCATTACATTGGCAAATATGACACTTATTTTGTGTTCTAGCAATCGGCATACTAGCCACTCAGTCGCATGGAGCCATAAAATGAATCAGCCCATCTCTCAAGAACCAACACCGATTAATAGCGAAACAGCAAAAGCGAGTACCGATATTAATCATGCCCTTGCAGGTAAGCGCCACAAACGTGTGGTGCCACTGAGTTACCAAGCAGCGGGTTTGTTATTTAACTTGGCGGGGTATTGCCATCAACGTTGGGCGGGAGCCCAACTCGCCAATTTGTGGTTTAGAGTGTTTAAACGTAAACCTAGCCCTAAGGCTCAGCAATTTTGGCAAAGTGCCGAGCAAGTGCACTCTATCAATGTAAACCAACATAAAGTGGCTCTACACCTATGGGGAAGTGGGCCATTGGTGGTGTGTTTACATGGCTGGAGTGGCAGTGGGATTCAATTTCGTCATTTTATAGAACCATTGGTGGAGGCTGGATACCAGGTTGCAGCATTTGACGCCCCTGGTCATGGCATGCATACAGACAAACATAGCCACTTGCTTAATTTTAGCGACAGCCTCAGCGCGATTGCTCAGCAATATGCCCCTGTGCACTGCGTATTAGCTCACTCCTTTGGGGCGATGGCTACTACCACCGCTCAGCAGCGAGGGTTTACCACCAACAATATTGTGATGCTAGCGCCACACTTAAACGTTCAAGAAATGTTTAATACCTACGCCAAGCTACTTAACTTAAGTCGTGGGCTTAAAACCTCGTTTCAACAACAAGTGGGCGAAAAAATGCAGAACTTGTTGGCGGGCGACGATCCTTGGCAGTTATTTACCGTAGAGCGTTTGGTGCCGCAAACCACCAAAGGTTTGTTGATCAGTGATGCTCAAGACCAAGAAGTAGCTCAACAACAGTTCAAGCAAATTGAGCAGCGCTGGACAGCCGCTAACCACTACCAGACCCAAGGTTTAGGCCATTTTAAGATCCTTAAAGACCCACAGGTAATTGAACAAACGGTGCAGTTCTTGGTAAACCAGCGAAAAATAGACGGTGAGGTTTAACAGGGAAACATAGGCGGAAGTAGCGAAATTGTTTATGCTGGCGAATATCAAGTATCGCCTAATTAGGCCACCATGAATAAACCTAAATCAACTACACCCTCTTCGTCTATCTGCCCGGGGTGCGGGGAATCACTCGCCTGCACCGCAAATGCACAATGCTGGTGTATGAAAATGCCCACAATATTGCCGGTTACGCTGGGTTTAACCGGCGATGCTTGTTTCTGCCAAGGCTGTTTATCTAAAAAACTGGCGGTTAAACTAGAACGGTTAATTGCCAGTACACCACATGCCGAAATGTTAGAACAAGCAGCGCGCTATCGCCCTATAGGAGAGGCATCAAGCAAACTTCAAGAGCATCTAGATTACACAACAGAGAATGGTTTTATGGTGCTTAGTGCTTGGTATCACCTTAAGCGCGGCACATGCTGCGGCAATGGCTGTAGACATTGCCCCTACCCAAGTTAAACCAAAATTGAAGCCTAAAGTGGATTTGTTCTGGCTAATTGCTTAGTAAATGCTTTATTAGCAAAGCCATAAGCTAAACGTGTTAAGCCCCAAAATACTAATAATACCACTGCAATAATCGCATAAAGAGCATGTAAGTCGATAGACAGTTCAAATAATAAAGCCGACAGTTCTGCTTGCACATCTAACCAAGCAATCATGCCGTAAATCTCGTAGAAAGAATAAGCAAACACCGCCAGCAACTCGATCACAGAAATAAGCACCGACGCTAACCAAGACCAAAAACTTAAATACCGCAGTTCACGCCGAGTAAGTACCCGGCGATGATCGTTTACAAACAGCTGAACAGTTATTAAAGCCGACAGCATCAAAATAATAAGGCCTAAAAAGCTATTGGTTTCTAAATCTAAGTAAGACACCACCATGCCAAATACTAAGGAGCTGGCGAAATACACCAGCGAAAACCAGAGTAAATATTTGTTAATTGATACATCAGCTGTTTGCACGCTCTTCCCTTAACTTTGTTTAGCTAAACATCGATTGCCACAGCAATAACTGCATGGCGTAGTTTACCTACTAGCCAAAAATTATCACTGCCTACCCAAAAACAAATTAACCCATATCAACTTAAGCAGCGCTACAAAAACTCAGCTCACATTTTCTACAATAACTCGTTTAGACAAGCTAAATTCCATTTTGGAATACTTTAAATGACAATAATTCCATTTATCTGGTCAGCGTTGCTTCTTACACTAGCGCCAGTTTTCGACTTCCAGTTTCAGGGATGGCCCGTGTTAGAAGCCCTCAGCGCTCTTTTATTAATTAATCTTCTTGGCATGTTAAGCCCAGGCCCAGATATGGTGATGGTATTGCGCAATGCTAGTAGCGGTAAACGCCAAGCCGCACTATGCGTGATGGGTGTATTGCTAGGCTTTAGCATTCATATCAGCCTAGCTATTGGTGGGCTGTCTATCCTTATCAAACAATCGCCCTTGCTGTTCGAAATTTTGCGTTGGAGCGGCGCTGGCTTTTTAGTATTTCTTGGTTTAAAAACCTTATTTAGCCGCTCAGAGCTAATTGAACTAGCCGGAGAGCCACAACCCAAACGAGCTAAAAAAGTGGTGCTTAGTGGCGTTGCTTGTAACTTACTCAATCCTAAAATTTTAGTGTTTGTGGTTAGCGTATTTAGCCAGTTTATTGGCAGCGATACTTTGCTTAGCGAAAAGCTGATTTTGGGTGCAGCCTTGCTGCTCGAAACCGCCCTGCTTTGGTACGTAATCGTGCGAATTCTTTCACATCATCGAGTACAAGTTAAGCTGCAACGTTATCAACAATGGGTAAATCGCTTTAGCGGATCAACCCTGCTTGGCATGGGAACTTTGCTCGGCCTTCACAGTTAATTAGTAAGCAAATTGAATCCGTGAGGGCTTGGTGCTATGGTCAAAAAAAAGGCAGAAAACCCTCGCTATGGAAGATACTTACAAGATCATTATCGCTGATGACCACCCCTTGTTTCGTAGTGCTCTTCAGCAAGCAGTGCAAACTGCAGTTCCCGATGCTCAGTTACTAGAAGCTGAGAATGTTAACGACCTACTCAAGCTCTTAGACCTAGAGCGTGCCCCCGACTTATTACTACTCGATTTAAAAATGCCTGGTGCCAATGGTTTCTCGGCATTTACCCATTTACATGGCCAATACCCCGAGCTACCTATTGTGGTGATTTCGGCCAGTGAAGAAACCAGCGTAGTACAAAAAGCTAAGCAATTGGGCGCGACGGGGTTTATTCCTAAATCAACGCCATTGCAGCAGCTAGTTGCCGCTATTCAACACATTATGGAAGGCGACGATTGGTTTCCAGCCGGTATCGATTTTACCAGCCAAGTAGAAGAAGACCCACTCGCCGAGCGCTTAGCCAGCCTCACACCACAGCAATACAAAGTATTAGTCATGCTGAACGAAGGTTTGCTAAACAAACAAATTGCTTACGAACTCAGTGTGTCTGAAGCTACTATTAAGGCGCACGTTACAGCTATTTTCCGCAAACTTAACGTTAAAAATCGCACCCAAGCGGTAATTGCACTGCAGCAATTGGAGCTAGAGCCAAGCCCGGAAGATAACGAAATTTAGGAAACTTTATTACAAAAGAAGCCCGCTGTAGCGGGCTTAAACTAACAGTACTAGTGAATAGCTATTATTCCAACGGTTGGGAATTCGGTCGGGTCAGTATCATTAGTCCAATATCTAACACGAATGTTACTTTGATTGTTTAATTTAGCCGCTAGAGCTGTTGAATATAGCGCATCGGCATTAGGGTTTCCTGCTTCCCCAATACGTAACCACCCATTAACGCCTTCAAGTTGCATCAAGTAGTCACCACCACTACTCACATAAACAACTGATATACTAGCCCCAGTTTTATCAATCATTTCCGAATAACTAAAGCTTGAGGTTAAGCATAAAACTGCGGCCAATAGATATTGCTTCATTAATGTAATCCCTTACGTTTCATAACTAAAATGTGAAGCTCGGATATTTTGTTGCAAAGTACCCTCAGATTCACGACCAAATAGAACACTTAACTTAACATTTTTAACCTAATAAATCAGTTACCTAGAGCAGACTAATTAACAAACAATATCCCGCGGACTTCTTTATTTTTATAAATATAAAATTCACGATAACCTTAAGAGTTCGGCTTTAGCCAATAATTCGCTGCTGTTTTGCTGTTAAGCAGTTGCTGGCAGAGCTTTTTCAAACGCAGTGGTCGCAACGGTTTACTCAAGTATGCGAAACCTTGGGCGCGTACTCTGTCGATGAGATCAGTTTGTCTGTCAGCGCTAATCACTATGCCATGACACGATAAGCCGCGTTCATGAATGAGTCTTTGCAGGGCTTCTAATCCAGTTTTATCAAAATCGAGGTGGTAATCGCTAAGTATTAGCTCTGGCACCCAGCCGCCGTCTATCACTTCTTCGGCTACGTTAGCATCTTCACAGCAAATAACTTCGTAACCCCAGCGACTAAGTAAACTCTCCATGCCCACTAATATGTCTGGTTCATTATCAATACACAGTACCCGCGCGCCTTGAGTGGTGGTAATTGCATCACCTTCTGGCTTCACTTGCTTATGCACGTTTAATGCTTCAACTACTGGCACAGTGATATAAAATACGGAGCCTTTACCGGGTACCGATTCCACGCCAATCGGTATCTCGAGCAATTCGGCAAAACCCTGAGCAATGGCTAAACCTAAACCCAGTCCTTCTTCTCGGGCTCTGCCAGATTTTTGTAGCTGCTGAAACTCTTCAAATATTTGCTGCTGTTTGCTTTCTTCAATACCGGGGCCGTTGTCCCATACCTCTAAACGCAGGTTGTTACCTTTACGCCGACCGCCCAACAGTACTTTGCCATTGGGGTTATAACGCAAGGCATTGGTTAAAAAGTTCTGCAATATTCGACGCAATAATTTACTGTCGCTGCGCACGGTTAACTTGCTAGCCTGCAACTTAAGCGCAACACCTTGCTGTTGAGCCAGAGGAATAAACTCTGCATGAATATGATCCAGTAAATGGCCAATCTCGAACTGCTCGGTACTCACCACTACTCGGCCAGATTCCAAGCGCGAAATATCCAGCAAATCACTGATGATTTCTTCGGCAGAATATAAGGATTTATCAATGCTGGCAGCTAAAAACTTGGCCTCTTTTTCTAACTCGGCTTCCAACAGTGAACCGGTAAACAATTTGGCTGCATTAAGCGGTTGCATTAAATCGTGGCTCACCGCCGCTAAGAAACGGGTTTTGGATTGGTTAGCTTGCTCGGCAGAGCTGGTGGCATGTACCAGCTGCTGGTTAATTGATGAAAGCTGCTGAGTACGCTGTGCCACTCGCGCTTCTAGAATTTCGTTGGCCTGTTTAAGCATATCTTCGGCTTGGCGGAAGGTAGTAATGTCACTAAATGTCATCACATAGCCACCATTGGGCATAGGGTTTCCCTGCACTTGAATCACCCGCCCATCACGGCGGATCCGCGATGATGTGTGGCTATTACCACGGCGTAAATGCTCTACCCGCCGCTCTACATGCTCTTCAATATCTCCAGGGCCACATAAACCGTTTACGGCATTATGGCGAATTAAATCTTCTATCGGCCGGCCTACTGAGATCATGCCGTTTGGAAAGTCGAAGAGCTCGGTATAGCGACGATTCCACGAGACCAGCTTGAGCTCTTGATCAACAATGGCAATGCCTTGGTCAATGTGTTCAATCGCGCCTTGCAATAAGTGTTTATTAAACTGTAAGAGTTCAGAGGCTTCTTCGGCGATAGAAGCAAACTCTTCTAGCTGAACTTGCTTACCTTGCAAGGCAGAGCCTAATACTAAACGCGCCGACGAAGAGCCAAATACACCGCCTAACATACGCTCGGTTTCGGCAATTAATTCTACCGGAGCTTGCTGGTTTGGGCTTAACTCTACGCCGCGTGAGGTGGCATATTTACCAAAGGCATCACTGATACGTTGGGTGCCCAAAAAGCGCGACGCCAGCATGTGTAACTCTTCTACGCTCACTTTCGATTGGTAGAGCGCGCCAGCGTCATCGCTCTTACCCGGTTGGCCAACAAAGTTACTGGCTTGCAGCCACTCTGATACCGCTGGGCTAGATAGCTTAGAGATTAAAATGTAGGCCGACAAGTTTCCTAACAAACTCAGTAATATGCCCCAATTTTGATTAGAGATAAGCGCATGGCCCTGTAACTGCGGCGCGCTTAACCAATCGGCAATCCATTGATTAAAAATAAGTGGGTTCAAACTATCGGTCATATTTAACAGATTGAGCAACCACAGGCTCATACCCACCAACAAACCGGCATACACACCAGTGCGATTACCTTCGCGCCAGTACAAACCAAATATTAAAGGAATAGCCAGTTGGGCAATGGCGGCAAAAGACAAAAAGCCAATATCGGCAAGATTGCTAATCTCACCCAACATTAAGAAGGTGCCCCAGGCTAGTAGCAAAATGACTAAAATAGTGGTGCGACGCACGTTTAGCAGTAATTCACTAAATTGAGCAAAGTTACGGCGGCTTAAGCCACCTTGTTTAAGCAGTAGAGGCAGCACTAAATCATTGCTCACCATAATCGCCAAAGCAATGGTAGACACCACCACCATACCGCTTGCGGCCGAGGTGCCACCTAAAAAGGCCACCATACCCAATATGTTTTGGCCGGCAGCCAATGGCAGGCTAATCACGTAGTTGTCGGCAGGGGTATTGCTCGGTAACAAGTAGTCACCCGCAAAGGCGATGGGCAATACAAAAATGGCCAACAGCACTAAATAAGTTGGGAATAACCAGCGAGCAGTTTTTAAATCATTAACTTGGTTGTTTTCAACCACTGTCACGTGAAATTGGCGGGGCAAACAAATCACCGCCGACATAGCCAGCAAGGTTGCCACAATTAAATCGCTAACATCGGCAAAGCTAATCTCTTGCCACTTAAGACTGAATGACTCACCCACAGCCTGCTGAGCATCGAGCGGTAAATCCCAGAGTATTGATACAGCCAGCAAGCCAACGCATACAAAGGCCACCAGCTTTACTAGTGATTCGAACGCTATCGCCACAATTACCCCGCGATGGTGCTCGGTGGCATCAATATGACGAGTGCCAAATAACATGGTAAATATCGCCAAGGCAATACTCACAAATAAGGCGATTTGTGAGCT
This sequence comes from Agarivorans sp. 1_MG-2023, assembly GCF_030548385.1. Classification (NCBI taxonomy): domain Bacteria; kingdom Pseudomonadati; phylum Pseudomonadota; class Gammaproteobacteria; order Alteromonadales; family Alteromonadaceae; genus Agarivorans; species Agarivorans sp. 1_MG-2023. The sequence continues at coordinate 53,179 of NZ_JAUOSJ010000014.1, forward strand.
GCTGCCTTTACCCACCGCTTCGCGCATGGCTTCGCCACCAAACAGATCCAAGCCCATAACAATGGCACGTAATTGCAAGGCGATATAAGGCAATACACCAATGATGCAAATCAGTGAGATGACCACTGCTAAGGTTTGAGATTTACCGTAACGTGCCGCGATAAAGTCGGCAATGGTTGTGATATGCTCGCGTTTGGCGATCAAAACCACTCGCGCAAGCAGTTTCCAACCAAATATAAATAGCAGCACAGGGCCAAGATAAATAGGAATAAAGGATAGGAAGTTTTCGCTGGCCTGCCCCACCGTGCCGTAAAAGGTCCACGAGGTGCAATACACTGCAATAGAAAAACTATAAAACGCGGGTTGCCAGCGTAAGCGAGCACTAGAGTTTTGATCGGTATAGTAGGCAATAACAAACAATAGCCCCAGGTATGCCAAAGACAAGGGAATCACTAACCAACCTTCACTCACTATCTGCATCTAAAATCCGTTTCCTAGACTTTCATTTTCCAAAATGATTTATTACTGATCATCTACCGCAAATTAACGATAGAACCGCCAAACTTCACTCTTCACTCAGCGACATATCAGCATCTAAAATCCATTTCCTCGACTTTCATTTTCCAAAAACTAAATGCTTATCGTCGTGCGTTAGCGATTAAAAGACCCGCCCAATTTCATGAGTCACTTAGAGTAAGCATCTGCATTCTGTTCGAGTGCTCATTTAGCCCACTTTACTCTGTTAAACCCGTGTTGTGAGCACGTTTAGACTAAAGTCGCCTTGGTTACGTTAGCAAAAAAGAACAAGCTTAACTGTGATTAATTTACCGAACTGCTAGGTGAGGCAATGAGCTCAGACTTTAATTTTCAGCACCCGCCCTTTGATCAGCTTGAGCCTAAGCAGCGTGACCTTGTGTCTAGCAACCTAGATATTCATTATTTTCAAAGCCAGCAAAAAATTGTTACTGCGGGCGCACTCGCCGCCGACTTATTCATTGTAATAAAAGGCCAAGTAGAAGAGCGTGCCGACAATAACGATGAAGTATTTGCCCACTACACCGTAGAAGACTGGTTTGATGTTCGCTCGCAATTTGGCGGCTACGCCAAACACGATTACATCGCCCTAGAAGAAACCCTTTGTTACGCCCTTCCCAGCCAAGTATTTCGCCAACTGGTGAGTGAAAACAGCGACTTTGGTGATTACTTTCAACGAGATTTAGCCACTCGCCATCAACTGGTTGAATCGCGCGAAGGTAACAAAAACCTGGCCGAATTTATTCTTACCACTATTGATGAACGCAATGTGCAGCCCGCAGTTGTGATAGAGGGAGAAACTTCGCTACAACAAGCCACTTTAATTATGCGCGAGCAAAAATTGGAATCACTGCTGGTGAATCACGATGGTTGTTTTGGCATGCTAACCGGCACCGATTTACTGCACGCAGCCGTGCTAGTGCAGCAATCTTTAGACACGCCAGTTTGTCAGTTAGCTAACTTCAATTTAATTAGCGTAAACAAAGGTGACTTTCTATTTAACGCCATGCTGCTAATGACTCGCAACAGCATTGAACGAGTAGTGGTGAAGGATCAGCAGAAGATCATTGGCATACTCGAAATGGCCCACTTGCTTAGCTTGTTCTCTACCCATTCGCATGTATTGGCTCTGCGCATTGCCCGCGCCTCTACCATTGAAGAGCTGAGCGAAGCCGCACATACCCTCAATACTTTGGTAGAAAATCTGTGTAACAACGGTATTCGAACCCTGTTTATTATGAAGCTGCTAGCCACCATGAATGAGCAGATTATTAGCCGCGTATTTGAGCTAAGTATTCCCCAGCAACATCACAACCATATTTGTTTAATGGTAATGGGCAGCGAAGGCCGCGGAGAACAGATAGTAAAAACTGATCAAGACAACGGCTTGGTGATAGAAGATGGCTACGACTGGCCAGAAAAACAACAGCAGCTTAATCAGTTTAGCGAATACTTGCTCGAATTAGGCTACCCACCTTGCCCTGGCAACATAATGGTGAACAACACACAATGGGTGCAGCAACAAAGTCAATGGAGCCGAACCATTGCTAAATGGATAGAAACAGGCCACGGCGATGCAATGATGAACCTAGCCATTGTGATTGACGCCCACGCCATTGCCGGTAATAAAAGCCTACTGCGGCGTTTGCGAAAAGACTTAATGGCACAAATGGCTAATCGCAGTGTAACCCTGGCGTTTTTTGCCCAGCCGGCCCTTAAGTTCCATACTCCTTTAACCTTGTTTGGCAACATCAAGTCTAAACAAGCTGGCTTAGATATTAAGAAGGGCGGTATTTTCCCCATCGTGCATGGCGTAAGAGCGCTCGCCTTAGAGGGCTCGATAGCCCCCACCAATACCCTTGAGCGAATCGAACAACTCGCCTTGCTAAAAGTGCTAGACGAAGATACCGCTGCTAACCTTAAAGAAGCTTTACTGTTGTTCTTTAAATTGCGCATCCAGCAACTATTCCCAGTGGATGAGAACCAAGATTATCACGTACTAAAAGTGGACCAACTTAACCATAGCCAACGGGATTTATTGCGCCACGGGTTGCATGTGGTGAAGAAGTTTAAACAGTTATTAGCCCTACACTTTAATATTCGCGATTATTAGGTAGTTCGATGTTGCAACGTTTGCTTTACCAACGAAAATATCGAGATAGTCCTTTTGCCACGCTGTTTCAGTACTACCGTGGTCCAGAGTTTGTTGCTTTAGATTTAGAAACCACCAGCTTAGATACCAAGCAGGCTGACATTGTTTCTATTGGTGCTGTCATTATTCGCGAGCAGCGCATTTTGTCGAGCCAATGTTTCGATGTAAAAGTGCGCTCCACAGAGAAATTAGCCGCCGATTCAATAAAAATTCACCGCTTACGCCACAGCGATTTAGAGCAAGCGAGTCAGCTAGAAGAAGCACTGCCCAAACTGCTAGATTTTATAGGTCCAAGGCCAATAGTGGGTTACAACATAGCTTACGACCAACGCATTCTCAATCGCTTTTGTCGCCAATTGTATGGCTTTAAGTTGGTCAATCCTTTAATCGATGTTGGCCGCATGTTTGCCGACAAAGTGCATGTAGACCACGTAGGTATTAGCCCCAACTTGGACTTAGTCCATATTTGCCAAACCTTGGGGATCCCCTTGTCTGGCCGCCATCAAGCCATTGACGACGCCATTACCGCGGCAATGATTTATCTGCGGCTGCAGTTTGGCCCTCGCCCCACTCACGCAATTCCACAAGCTATCTCCGCATAAGTGCCACTTTTTGTATTAAAAATGACAAAGCATTTCATCGTTATTTCAACAAACTAGCGCTTACTCACAGGCTGAGAAAGTGACCCAATATAGCGCTGGAGAGATCCTCTTCAAGTCGCTAAATTGAGGGCAATTATTATGATGTATGGAACAATTCATGAAAAAAATCGCCCTACTCACCTTACTTTCCGCAGCCCTCTCGGCATGTGCTGTTGCAGAACAACCCAACCAAGATACACATGCACAAACCGGCGCATTAAATCGCAGCGACAAACCGCTGTTTGGGGCAGAGGTTTATAGTAACGACAAAGTCTTATACGGCAAATTTGTTACTCGCATGAAGCTAGTGTCTAGCCCTGGTGTAGTATCGTCATTTTTTACCTACGATAACGAATCTTGGCAAGGCAAAGGGATCCCTTGGAGCGAAATCGACTTTGAAGCCATTGGTAAAACCCCAAACCAATTACAAACTAACTTGATCACTGGCCAAGTGAATAAACGAGTGCACAGTGAAAAGAAACACAATGTTCCTCAACTTGAAGAATTTGTTGAATACACCATCACCTGGACACCCAACGATATTATTTGGCAAGTAGACGGAGAAACCGTTCGCCACGACAGCGCCTCTAAGCAAGTGATTGCAATGCGTGATATACCACAAAGCTACCGGATGAATATTTGGATCTCCGAAGCCATTGGCTGGGTAGGGCAATTCCAAGCAAGCAGCTTACCGCTACACCAAGTGGTTGATTGGATGGAATACTACGAATACCAAGACAACGGCCAGTTTTCGCTGTCTTGGCGTGATGACTTCAACAACTTTGACGAAAAACGCTGGGGCAAAGGCGACTGGGGTTTTGATTCAAATTTAGTGACGTTCTCGCCAAACAACGCCAACATTGTTAACGGTAAGCTAGTACTAAGCCTTACCGAAGAAGGTATGCCTGCCAACTACAGCGAGTAAGCTGTTTCAAACCTCAGCCTACGCGCTGGGGTTTCTCCCTACACTTTTCCGCTATAACAACTCTGACCAGAAGCACTAACCATTTAGTGTTCAAGCGCCGTGAGCCGCCTCTCAGTTTGACCTCGCAACAGAAAAAATCACTTTGATTAATAAAGCATTTTACTATTCTTCACAAATAATTAACCAAAAGTCTAATTGTCGACAACCTATGTCGGTGCGAGTCTAGAATCAAATCCGAGACGTCATTGACGATATCCCGCCTCGATAAGAGGAAGCAAGGAGAGGAACATGAGTGAACAGAAGCTGTACCCGGTTAAACCTAATATTGCAGAAAGCTGCCTACTAAACGACCAACAGTATTTAGACATGTACCAAGAGTCTATTACTCAGCCAGACCAATTTTGGGGTAAACACGGTAGTGAGTTACTCGAGTGGATCAAACCGTTTAACAGCGTAAAAAATACCTCTTACGACCCAGGCCATGTCAGCATTAAGTGGTTTGAAGATGGCCTGCTAAATGTCAGCGCTAACTGTATCGACCGTCACCTAAAAGAACGAGGTGATGAAGTAGCCATAATTTGGGAAGGCGATAGCCCAGCAGAAGACAGCAAGCTCACTTACAACGAACTGTATGAACAGGTATGTAAATTCTCTAACGCGCTAAAAGAACAAGGTGTGAAAAAAGGTGAAGTGGTATGTTTGTACATGCCAATGGTGCCAGAAGCTGCTGTTGCCATGTTAGCTTGTACCCGCATTGGCGCAGTGCACTCTATTGTGTTTGGTGGTTTTTCTCCTGAAGCCCTATCGGGTCGAATCATCGACTCAAACTCCAAATATGTGATTACCGCCGATGAAGGGGTACGCGGTGGCCGAGGCGTTCCACTCAAAGCCAACGTAGATCAAGCCTTAGAAAACCCAGATTGTGCCTTTGTTAAAAGTGTCGTAGTGCTTAAACGCACCGGAGGCTCGGTAGATTGGCATGCTGGTCGCGATGTGTGGTGGCATGAAATTACCGAGAATCAAGCTGGTGACTGCGAACCAGAAGCAATGAATGCCGAAGACCCACTATTTATTTTGTATACCTCGGGCTCAACGGGCAAACCTAAAGGCGTATTACATACCACTGGCGGTTACTTACTTTACGCCACCATGACTTTTAAATACGTATTTGATTATCACCCTGGCGACATTTACTGGTGTACAGCCGATGTAGGATGGATTACCGGCCACAGCTATTTGGTTTATGGACCACTGGCCAACGGCGCCACCACCATTTTGTTTGAAGGTGTGCCAAATTACCCTACTTCAGCACGTATGAGCGAAGTATGTGACAAACACCAAGTGACAATTTTATACACTGCACCCACCGCTATTCGTGCACTAATGGCGCAAGGTGACGCCGCTATCGAAGGTACCAAACGCAGCAGCTTGCGTATTATGGGTTCAGTAGGTGAACCAATTAATCCAGAAGCTTGGGAATGGTATTACCGCACGATTGGTGACGAGCGCTGCCCCATTGTAGATACTTGGTGGCAAACCGAAACAGGTGGTATTTTAATTACTCCACTACCAGGCGCCACGGCCTTAAAACCCGGTTCTGCAACTCGCCCATTTTTTGGTGTGCAGCCCGCTTTGGTTGATAACGAGGGCAATGAACTAGAAGGCGCTGCCGAAGGCAACCTGATTATTAAAGACAGTTGGCCAGGGCAAATGCGCACCGTATACGGTGACCATGAACGCTTTGAGCAAACCTACTTTTCGACCTTCCCGGGCACTTACACCACGGGTGATGGTGCGCGCCGCGACGAAGATGGGTATTTTTGGATTACCGGCCGTGTAGATGATGTGTTAAACGTAAGCGGTCACCGCATGGGCACCGCTGAAATTGAAAGCGCACTGGTAGCTCACCCTAAGATTTCTGAAGCAGCCGTTGTGGGTGTACCACACGAAATCAAAGGCCAAGGCATCTACGCTTACATCACCCTCATGGCGGGTGAAGAAGCCAGCGCTGAACTTCACAAAGAAGTGAAAGCTTGGGTACGTAAAGAAATTGGCCCCATCGCAACCCCCGATATTTTACACTGGGCAGAAGCGCTACCAAAAACCCGTTCAGGTAAGATTATGCGCCGTATCTTGCGTAAAATTGCCACCAATGAAACCGACTCATTGGGCGATACTTCAACCCTTGCCGATCCGTCGGTAGTCGATAAGCTAATAGAAGAAAAATCTAACGCAGCCTAAACGCTGATTAAAAAAGCCGCTAAATTAGCGGCTTTTTTGTGTATGCTGATTAAGAACTGTCCAGCTAGCGAATTTAGATCAAAATATTAAGCGAGCTGTGCCGATACACTACTGTGAACTAGACCAATGCAGAAATTAACTTCATTACAAGGAACATTATGAAGATGATTCGAATATTAAGCTGTTTATGGCTTTGCAGTATTTTCAGCATTACCGGGGCTCAGGCGACGGAACGCGCAGATACAGCTTGGCAAAATGTACTTAAACAACAAGCCCTATTGATTGATGTACGCACCGAAGGAGAGTTTTCCCAAGGTCATATTGAGCAGGCTTATAACATTCCACATACCGCAATTGCAGAGCAAATTGCTTCAGTGACTAAAGATAAGAACCAGCCAATCGTTGTATATTGCCGCTCAGGTAACCGCTCTGGTTACGCCTTGCAGGTATTACAAGCAATGGGTTATCAACAAGTGGTAAATGGTGGTGGGCTAGACGAGATGCTAACCTCTCAGCCTAAGTAACCAAGACAAAAACTAAAACGCCGCCGCTTGAATCTCAAGCGGCGGCGTTTTCTTTTCAATGTGTAATGATTAAAACAGGGTCACTTAGCAATAAACACAGGGTTTGCCATAGCTAAATCTTGTTTATCATCTTCTTCACTAGGCTTTGGTGTACGCTTGGCCAGCAAGTAATAAAACAGTGGCGTGAGTAACAGTCCAAATACCGTCACACCGATCATACCTGCGAATACCGCTACTCCCATGGCTTGGCGCATTTCGGCCCCTTCTCCAGTAGAGAACACCATCGGTACCACTCCCATAATGAAGGCAATTGAAGTCATTAATATCGGGCGTAAACGTAAGCGAGAAGCTTCTAATACAGCTTCCATCACGGTGCGACCTTGGTCTTGCAGCTCTTTGGCAAACTCAACAATTAAAATGGCATTTTTGGTCGCGAGGCCAACCAGTACAATTAAGCCAATTTGGGTGAAGATGTTGTTATCTCCGCCCCACAGCAATACTCCGCTAATCGCCGACAACAAAGTCATTGGAATGATCAGAATAATCGCCATTGGCAAACGTAAGCTCTCGTATTGTGCCGCTAACACCATAAACACCAAGATAATCACCAGCGGATAAATCAACATGGCAGTATCACCCGACAGCTTCTGTTGGTAAGTTAGCTCGGTCCATTCGTAAGTCATGCCTATTGGTAATGTTTCCGCCAATATTTGCTCGATAGCCGCTTGCGCTTCACCACTACTGTAACCCGGCGCAGGGCCGCCGTTAATTTCTGCGGTGGTATAGCCGTTGTAGTGCATCACTCGGTCAGGGCCTGCTACATAATCCACATCAACAAATGAGCCCAGCGGTACCATAGCACCATCAATATTGCGTACTTTAAGCTGACTAATTTGCTCTGGCGATTGCCTAAACGATTCGTCGGCTTGCACGTTTACTTGATAGGTACGGCCAAACTTATTGAAGTCATTCACGTAGGTAGACCCCATATAAGCTTGCAAGGTAGAGAAGACTTCGTCTACCGATACTCCCTGCTGCATGGCTTTAGTTCGGTCTAAATCCAAATCAAGCTGCGGAACATTAACCTGATAACTAGAGAATACTCCTGCTAACGCTGGTGTGCCCCAGGCTCTTTGCATCACTTGCATAGTGACATTAGCCAGCTCTTCATAACCGTGGTTAGCTCTATCTTGAATCTGTAACCTAAAGCCACCAATAGTGCCTAAACCCTGCACCGGTGGCGGTGGGAATATCGCAATAAAGGCTTCTTGGATACCGGCAAATTGTTGATTGAGCGCACCAGCAATGGCATTAGCCGACAAGCTTGGATCTTTACGTTGGTCAAAATCAGCCAAGGGCGTGAATAAAATCGCGCTATTGGGGCTATTAGTAAAACCATTAATGCTTAAGCCAGGAAAGGCGACTGCGTGCTCAACACCCGGTTGCGCCAAGGCAATTTCCGACATTTGTTTTACCACCGCTTCGGTACGTTCTAGCGAAGCCGCGTCTGGCAACTGAGCAAAAGCCACTAAGTATTGTTTGTCTTGCCCCGGTACGTAACCGGTTGGCGTTGTATCAAACTGGTAAGCAGTTAAGCCTAATAAACCAACATAAATAATACCCACTAAAGCCGACAAACGAATGGTCTTTTTGATAATACTTCCGTAAGCATTTGCGCCTTTGTCAAACACGCGGTTAAACGGCGCAAAGATAAATCGACCAAACAGACTATCCATAATACGGGTTAAGCGATCCTTCGGCTGGTCATGCCCTTTCAGCAATAAAGCAGATAAGGCTGGGCTCAGGGTTAATGAGTTAATCGCTGAAATAAAGGTAGAAATAGTAATGGTTAAGGCAAACTGCTTATAAAACTGTCCGGTTAATCCCGACATAAACGCGGTAGGAATAAACACCGCTGCCAACACTAAAGTAGTTGCTACAATCGGGCCGGTCACTTCTTTCATCGCTTGTTGAGTCGCAGCCACCGGGCTTAAGCCTTCGGCAATGTTTCGCTCAACGTTTTCAACCACCACAATGGCGTCATCCACCACAATACCAATCGCCAGCACTAAACCAAACAACGACAAGGCATTGAGCGAAAAACCCATTAGGTGCATAAAGGCAAAGGTACCTACCAAAGAAACAGGCACCGCCACTAACGGAATAATCGACGCACGCCAAGTTTGCAGGAATAACACCACCACTAGCACCACAAGTAGTACTGCTTCAAACAAGGTTTTGACTACCGCCTCTATCGAGCCACGAACAAATACCGTGGGATCGTATACCGTGTCGTAGCTCAAGCCTTGCGGGAAACTCTTTTCCAGCTCAGCCATGCGAGCACGTACGTCTTCAGATATTTGAATCGCGTTCGAGCCAGAGGCTTGGAATACCCCAATAGCAATGGCGTCTTTATTATCTAACAACGAACGCAAGGCGTAGCTGCTTGCGCCAAGTTCGACTCGGGCAACATCTCTAAGCCGACTCACTTCACCGTTATCACCGACTTTGATGATTATATCTTCAAATTCTTCGGTGGTATTTAAACGGCCTTTTACATTAATCAGTATCTGAAAATCAGATTCACCGCTAGGCTGAGCACCCAAACTGCCGGCAGCTGCCTGTTGGTTTTGCTCACGAATAGAAGCGATAATTTGATTAGGGTTAAGCCCAAGAGATGCCACTTTATTAGGGTCTAACCAAATACGTAGGCTGTAGTCGCCAGCGCCAAACAAGCGCACCGCGCCTACCCCTTCAATACGAGCCAGTTCATCTTTTACGTTAAGCGCCGCATAGTTAGACAAGTACAACAAGTCGTAACGATCTTCTGGCGAACTTAAGTGAACCACCATGGTTAAATCGGGTGACGATTTTTCGGTCACAACACCTAAGCGCTGCACTTCCAAAGGCAAGCGCGGCGTAGCCCGGTCGACCCGGCTTTGCACTTGGCTTTGTGCTTGGTCTACATCGGTGCCAATGGCAAAAGTCACCGTCAGAGTCATGCGGCCATCAGAGGTCGCCTGCGAAGACATATACAACATATCTTCTACGCCGTTAATTTCCTGTTCCAGCGGCGAAGCCACGGTTTCGGCAATCACTTTTGGGTTGGCGCCTGGGTAATTTGCAGTCACCACTACGGTAGGCGGCACCACTTCGGGGTATTCGGTAATCGGCAGTTGCCACACTGCAATTGCTCCACCAATAAACATCAGCAAGGAGATAACTGCGGCGAAGATCGGCCGTTTAATAAAAAACTGAGAAAACATAAGCTAACTTATCCTTGTTGAACTGATAACTTGGCGTTAAGACTTAACTGTTGATGCTGCTGCTCTAACAAACGCTGAGACTGACGAAGCTCCGATATGACTTCATCACTGGCCATGCTGGCAGGTACCGGGGTAACTTGCATTTGTGGGCGCACTCGCTGAATGCCGTTAACCACAATCCGCTCTGAACCAGACAACCCCTGCGACACAATTCGCAAACCATTGATTTGCTCGCCTAATACCACGGGGCGGTATTGCACTTGGTCATTATCGTCCAATACCAGAACAAACTTGTTATTGAGGTCAGTACCTACAGCTTTATTATCAATTAACACTGCTTGGTAACGGCTGCTGCCAGCAATTTGCAAACGAGCAAACATACCAGGGCGTAACTCGCCAGTTTGATTGTTAAAGCGAGCACGTAGGCGAATGGTGCCAGTTGCACCCGTTAAAGCGTTATCAATGAAGTCAATTTTACCCAAATGTTTAAACACACTGTCATCCGCCAAGGCCATTTGCACAGCGGCAATCGAATCTTGACTGTCAGACAATGGAATCACATTGTTCAGCTCTTGGTATTTAAGAAAACTTTGTTCATCCACGTCAAAATAAGCATACATATGCTGGATAGATACAATCCGGGTTAACTGACTTGAACCTAGGTTTACGTAGTTACCTTCGGTGATCAGCGCATTAGAGACCCGACCAGCGATAGGAGCGCGCACTTCGGTAAAATCTAAATCAAGGCGAGCACGAGATAAGGCCGCGGTGATTGACGCTACTGCCGCTGCACCTTGCTCCCTGGCAGAGAAGCGACTATCTAAGATTTCATCTGAGATAGCATTTTTCTTATTCAAGGCTTGGGCCCGTTTATAGCCTTTTTTCGCCAAATCTAAGCTACTTTTAGCGCTTACTAATTCGGCTTCTAAACGCTCAACTTCAGCAGCAAAAATACGATTATCGATTTTAAATAGCACTTCGCCCTTTGTTACTACGCTGCCCTCATTAAACAACACTTGGTCGATATAGCCCGATACACGCGGTACCACCATTACGGTTTGCGGAGCTTGTAAGCGACCGGTGTAAAAATCTGTTTCGGTAATTTGTTCTAGCAGAACCTCTGCAACATCTACACTGGGAGGTGGAGGGGTTTGCTGAGTAGCCGCTTCGGGTTTACCGCAGCCAATTAACGATATGCTTAATGCACTTATTGCGATGATTTTTGTTAAATCAAAAACTGAAGCCATCTCTGATCCCTCAAGTGATGAATAATTGATAATTACTAGATGTTTTGTACTGCTTGGTATATTAGTTCTGAAACATGATCAAGATCAAGAACTTTTTGTACCGGTCGGTATGCATTTATCTAGACAGGGCTATTTGGCTTAGCTATGATCAGCGTAGAAAGTAAACCAAGGTTACAAAATGTCTCCCAAATGTTGTTCGCATATCGGTCGCCCTCGTAGTTTTGATGCAGAAGATGCATTAGAAAAAGCGCTAGAGGTGTTTTGGCAAAAAGGTTACGAAGGCGCCTCACTCAATGAGCTCACCCAAGCAATGGGCATTAATAAACCCAGTATGTACGCTGCATTTGGCAATAAAGAACAACTATTTCTGCAAGCGATAGAACTCTACGAAAAACGTCCCCAAGCCTTTTTTTACCCTGCTCTCGAGCAACCCACCATTTACGATGTAGTTGATTTTATGTTGAAGGGGGCGGTGGCTAACTTAAGCGACCCAGACCAACCACAAGGTTGTGTGATTGTGCAGGGAGCCTTATCTTGCAGCGAATCGGCCAGCACCATTAAAGAAGCCCTTAAAGCTCGCCGAGCCGAAGGCAGTATTGCCCTTCAACAACGCTTCGAACGCGCCCAACAAGAGCAAGATTTAGCCCCAGATGCTGACCCAGAAGCGCTAGCCCATTATCTTGCCACCGTTTTACAAGGTTTAAATGTGCATGCCACCAACGGCGCAAGCCAACAACAGTTGCAACAAGTGGCAGAACTTACTTTAGACACTTTTAAGAGAGTGAGTGTGGCCAAATTGGCTGCAAGCTTACAACGATAATGCTTAACGCTAAGCTTGGCTTTGCCTACGATAACGCCCCGGAGATACCCCAAAGCTTTTTTTGAAGCGGTGAGCAAAAGCAAAGCCGTCTTGATAGCCCAGCTGGCTAGCGATAACGTCGATAGACCAGCGGCTTTCGCGTAATAGATAGCTGCCATGCTCTAAGCGTAAACGGGTAAGGTATTGTTTAGGGCTACATTTAAACTCTTGTTGAAATAAGCGATAACAATGCGCTTCAGATACCGATAAACGCTGCGCCATCTCGCTCACTGTCCACGGATAGTGCAATGAAGAGCGCAATTGCTGCTCCAAATTATGTAAGGGGCTAGGCTCTTGGTTCTTCAAAGGTTTGAGCAACTGTAATAAATAGCGTTTAAGCAATTGGGTTAACGCTGATTCCACCAGTGGGTCTGCCTTGGTTTTGCCTTCCTCATCTAACAGTAGCTTCAAACACTTATCGATATTTTGGCTGGAGTTAATCTTCATTACCTTGGCTTTTTTAGGGAAACGGTACCAAGAGATATCAGCCGAAAACTGAAACCAATTATGTCGCCAAAAATGACTCGCCAAGCTAAACGAATAATCGGTTCCCGCGGGCAGAATCACCACTTCATTGGGTCCCAAGCGTTGTCGTCCTTCTGGCGTATGCAAACTGCCAACACCCGCCATAGAAATTAAAATTGAGTGTTCTTGCGGGGCTCGTCGACTAACGAAGTACTCGCCTCGAATATAAGATACCCCCGCTAAATTAACTTGAAGCTTAGCCAGCTCAGAAAAACGCTCGGTGGTTAAAAAGCGTTCAACGCAGGCGGGGCCTATATCAAACTTGTCTTGCCAATGCTGCTCATTCATAAATGATAGTTTTGAACATATTTTAGATAGCTTCAATTATGTGGAAGTTCTTATATATAAGATAGTATCGCGCCCATAATTTCTGGTTACCGTTTTCAAGCGGATAGCTTTTATCTGATGCAAGTCACGTTTTGAGGTTGTTATGCAAGCATCTCCTATTACATTGAATCGCTCATGGCTAGAGCAGTTCTGGCGCCTAGCTTGGCCAATATCTTTACAAGCAGTACTGCTAAGCCTGTTAGGCCTAGTGGATGTACTTATGGTTGCTACTTTAGGTGATGCCGAAGTGGCAGCAGTAGGTTACGCTGGTCGTGCGTTTTTTGTAGCAATCGTCATCTTGAATGGCTTTTCTACTGCTTGCGCTATTTTAAGTGCTCAGCACTGGGGAACTAAGAACTGGAACGCCATTGGCCGCACTGTGGCACTGTCGTTTTATGCAGGGCTTATATTTACCCTTACCACCTTGGCATTTATGGTCTTTAGCCCAAGCACCATTATGCAATGGGGCAGCAGCGACGCACACTTGGTTGCCATTGGCAGTGACTACATTCGCGCCACCGCGTTGATGATCTTATTCACCCTACCCGTGATTGTGATTGAGTCTGCCTTGCGTGCTAGCGGCAATACCAAACTCCCGCTGTACATTAGTATTTTTGCGGTAGTCGCTAATATTCTATTAAACCAGGTGCTTATTTTTGGCTTTGGACCCTTCCCTGCAATGGGCATTGTTGGCGCAGGCGTAGCAACAGTGATTGCCCGTTTATTGCAGCTTGTGGTATTGGTTATCAGTTTATGGTGGCAATCGCACCCACTACTAAAAGTATCAATGATTGGTTTTTGGCAATTTAGCCGCGCAGAAGTAAACAAATACGCCAAGCTGGCACTGCCTTTAGTGATCAACTTTAGCATTTGGTCTAGCGGTGTATTTGTATTTGCCACCTTATATGGTCAGCTAGGCACCAATGCCTTAGCAGCAATGAGCTTGATCAGCCCTATTGAAGGCATGGCTATTTCTTGTTTCATGGGCTTTTCTGCTGCTTGTTCCATTATGGTGGGTAATAAACTAGGCGCGAACCAGTTTAACCAAGCTTGGGTTGATGCACGTTTAGCCTTACTGGTTAGCCCAATTGCCGCTATCGCTATTGGTGTTGCAGTGTGGCTATTAAGCTACCCTTTATTGAACTTGTTTGGCGCGCTAGAGTCTGAAACCTTGGAACTCGCACAACAATTGGTGCTAATTTTGGCCGCCTCTACCTGGTTACGCATCTTCAACATGGTGCTAATTAACGGTATTTTACGTAGCGGTGGTGATAATGGTTTTTGCTTAATGTCGGATACCTTCTGCCAATGGGGAGTGGGTTTAATGCTAACGTCTATCGCAATCTTTGTGTTTGATGTGAGCTTAATTACTGCCTTCTGTATTGCCCTAAGCGAAGAAGTATTTAAGGCTATGTTGTGCTTTTGGCGAATGAACCAAAAGAAATGGCTACGTAACCTAACAACAGAGCCTCTCGCCGAAACGAACTGATTAGACCAGAAAAATGCTGCCATTTTCTGCGAAAACACTATAATTACCGAAAATGTCGATGACTTAGCACATTTACCATTGATAAATGTGCTAATCTTCAGAAACCGACACGTTCTATAATTTAAGCTGGCTTTTCAACGAAAATGACTAATAAATTCTCTATTTTGTTACTCAATGGTCCAAATCTTAATCTTCTTGGTAAGCGTGAACCCGAGGTTTACGGTCACCAGAGTTTAGACGACATTGTTGAGCAGCTACGCATTCAAGCCCATGACATGGGTGTTAGCCTTCAGGATTTTCAATCCAATATCGAAGGCGAGCTGATTAATCGCATTCATCAAGCCATGGGCGAGATTGACTTCATTATCATCAATCCTGCGGCTTTTACTCATACCAGTGTGGCGCTGCGTGATGCTCTGCTCGGTGTGAATATTCCTTTTATAGAAATTCACTTGTCTAACGTGCACGCACGTGAACCTTTCCGCCATCACTCATACTTAGCAGACAAAGCTGAGGGAGTGATTTGTGGCTTGGGTAGCCAAGGATATCAATTTGCTTTGACTGCAGCCTTAAACAAGCTGCAGCAATAGTTGTTAATTAACCTAATACGATAAAGAGAGCCCTTATGGATATTCGCAAGATTAAAAAATTAATCGAATTAGTTGAAGAATCTGGTGTAGCTGAATTAGAAATCACTGAAGGTGAAGAAGCAGTACGCATTAGCCGTAATTTTAGTGGTGCCGCGCAAGCAGTATACGCCCCAGCACCTATTGCTGCGCCAGCGCCAGTTGCCGCTCCTGCTAATGCTCCTGCAGCGCCAGCTGCCAGCGAAGCTGTGGCATCTGGTCACAAAATGTTATCGCCAATGGTAGGTACTTTCTACCGTTCATCTTCACCTGAAGCACAACCGTTTGTGCAAGAAGGCCAGCAAGTAAACGTAGGCGATACCTTGTGCATCATTGAAGCAATGAAAATGATGAACCAGATTGATGCTGACAAAGCTGGTGTAGTAAAAGCCATCTTAGTTGACGACGGTGAAGCTGTTGAATTTGATGAACCGCTATTCATCATCGAATAAAGAGGCATTTGTATGCTAGATAAAGTAGTTATTGCTAACCGTGGTGAAATTGCCCTGCGGATTTTGCGCGCCTGTAAAGAATTGGGCATTAAAACCGTTGCTGTGCACTCAACAGCCGACCGTGATTTAAAACACGTATTGTTAGCCGATGAATCAATTTGTATTGGTAAGCCTGCAGCATCGGAAAGTTATTTAGACATTCCGCGCATTATTGCTGCCGCTGAAGTCACTGATGCAGTAGCGATCCACCCGGGCTACGGTTTCTTGTCTGAAAACGCCGAATTCTCTGAAATAGTTGAGAAAAGTGGTTTTGTTTTCATCGGCCCTAAAGCTGAAACCATTCGCATGATGGGCGACAAGGTTGAAGCAATTAAAGCCATGAAAAAAGCCGGTGTACCATGTGTACCTGGTTCAGATGGCCCACTAGGCACCGATGAAAAGCAAAATGCTGCCATTGCTAAACGCATTGGTTACCCGATTATTATTAAAGCTGCTGGCGGCGGCGGTGGTCGTGGTATGCGTGTGGTTCACAAAGAAGAAGAACTACATACTTCTGTTGATTTAACCCGTACTGAAGCTGGTTCGTTCTTTGGTAACGATATTGTTTACATGGAGAAGTACTTAGAAAACCCACGCCACGTGGAGGTTCAAGTATTGTCTGATGGCCAAGGCGGTGCAATTCATTTAGGTGAGCGTGATTGTTCTATGCAACGTCGCCACCAAAAAGTGGTAGAAGAAGCGCCAGCGCCAGGCATCACTGAAGATATGCGTCGCAATATTGGTGAGCGCTGTACTCGTGCCTGTATTGAAATTAACTACCGTGGTGCAGGTACTTTTGAGTTCTTGTACGAAAACGGCGAGTTCTACTTCATTGAAATGAACACCCGTATTCAGGTTGAGCATCCGGTTACCGAAATGGTGACAGGTATCGACTTAATCAAAGAGCAACTGCGCATTGCTGCTGGCCAACCACTGTCGTTTAGCCAAGATCAAGTGAAGCTAACGGGTCACGCCATTGAGTGTCGAATTAACGCTGAAGATGCGGAAACCTTTATCCCATCTCCAGGCCGCATTAACCGTTTCCACCCACCAGGTGGTATGGGTATTCGCTGGGATTCACACGTTTATGCAGGTTACTCAGTGCCGCCTTACTACGATTCAATGATTGGTAAACTGATCACTTACGGTGAAAACCGTGATATAGCGATTGCTCGTATGAAGAACGCATTGTCAGAGCTAGTGATTGACGGCATCAAAACTAACGTGCCGCTTCAGCAAAAAATTATGCAAGACGAAAACTTCCAATTTGGTGGAGCAAACATCCACTACCTTGAGAAAAAACTCGGCATGCAATAAGCAACAAGCTGATACTAAAAAGGCCCTAAGCATGCTTAGGGCCTTTTTTATTGGCGTAAATCCAAGTACTTACTTTAAGTCTCGCCACCATGCTTCGGTAGGTTGGTGTTGACCAACTTTGAAAACTTCACCAATTTTGGGTGTCACTAACTCCACACCCGCTTGCTGGCTTAGCGCACTAATGCGTTCTAGTGGTTCGTACCAGGAATGAAACGCCAAATCGAAAGTAGCGTTGTGTACTGGCATCATGGCTTGGCCACGTAAATCGAGGTGAGCCTGCAGCGTTTGTTCGGGTGTCATATGCACCGCTGACCAATCTTTATCATAAGCGCCAGTTTCCATCATAGTGAGATCAAAGGGACCAAAGCGCTCACCAATTTGCTTAAAACCATCAAAATACCCAGAATCACCACTAAAGAAGATCCGTTTGTGGGGAGAGTCAATCACATACGACGCCCACAGGGTTTGGTTTCCATCGAATAATCCGCGCCCAGAGAAGTGCTGAGTTGGCGTAGCAGTGATGCTTAGCTCACCAAATTCTGCAGATTGCCACCAGCGTAAGCTTTGAATGCGCTCAGGCTTTACGCCCCAATCAATTAAATGCTGATCAACACCTTCAGGTACTACAAAGTGCTTAACCTTGTCTTTTAATAGGCCAATGCTGTATTTGTCTAAATGATCATAATGGTCATGGGAGATCAATACCCCATCAATATTATCTAGCTCATTAAGATTTAGCGGGGGCTGATGAAAGCGCTTTGGCCCAATAAAACTAAACGGTGAAGTACGCTGTGAGAAAACCGGGTCAATTAACCATCGCTGCCCACCCACCAGCATGTAAACACTAGAGTGGCCGAAACGAATCACACTATCTTGCTCTACAGGTAAGGCATCGAGTGCAGCGGCAGTTAATGGCAACACTGGAATAGCTTTGGTCGGCGTGGCATCTACTCGACGCTCAGTCACGTAACGCCATAAAATTCCCCATGCCGAGCTGTTGGCAGGGCTTGCTTGGCTGTTTTGATACTTGCCATCAAGCTGTGTGGTATTAAATATGCTGTTGTCTGCCGCCAGTGCGGGTGCTATCGAAGTGCTCATTAATCCTCCCAAACAAAAACTCATTACGGTACGTCGAATTGTCAACATCTCTACCTCTACAAATTACACCGAGGAGTTTACATTTAAATCAAACAAAGTAAACCATAAAGTTTACTTTCTTAAAGGCTAAATATCGTTCAATCTGTAACCAAGTTGTTACAGCAAACAAGCAAGCTAATCTCACGGAAAAAAGCAGAATCTTCATTTTGACTTACACTTTGTTCATCTTAGTTAGAGCAAAGTTATGCTTTGGGAAGTGGTAATTTAGCCGATAAACACAATGGAATAGCGTGTAACACCATGATCATTAAGCCAATATATGAAATATTGCCAAGCCTGTATTTGGCCGCAGGGTCTAGCTCTGTATTATGGATAGACTCAAACTTAGGTGTAGCTGGCGGCGCGCTGTTGTTTTGCCTTGGCGCGCTTATATGGGTGATGCGTTCCAACTTTAGGCGCCACGATCAAGTGGTCCACTCTCGCAAACGCTTTACCATTCCCGAATCCTTGTACGAATTTATGCCCTTCTTCTTTATCGCAGTAGCACTAAGCTTAGCCTCTACCCAATCTACTTTACTGGCTTACGGCATCGCTATGTTATGCATGTATCGTGGCTGTTCGCTGCTGTATTTGCGGCACAAATACCGCCAACACGCTTGGCAAAAAGCGCAAACCACAACTGCAGCAGCCCAATCATCTAAACATCGCACTGTAGATTAGTAGACTATTTGGTCAATTTCTTCATTGAGTCTATGCTTAATAAGTTAATGGAATGTTAAGAGCAATGGAGGCAACCATGTTACCGAAAGCGATATACGAATTACTACCTAGTGGATATTTGTATGCAGGCACCAGCTCCATGTTGTTTCTAGAGCCTTGGTTAGCCCATGTAGGTGGGGCTATTTTATTTGCCATGGGAGCCTTAGTGTGGGTGCTTAGGTCTAACTACCGTCGTTACGACAAATTTAAAAAATCCTTTCTACGTAAACGGAAGGTGATCCCAGAGCCTCTATACGAATTTATTCCTTTTCTCTATTTAGCCATAGCGGTGGTGATTGTTAGCGTGGTGTTCAATGCACCTTCCATTGTACTTGCCCTGTTGGCCTGTTACCGAGGCCTGCAGCTATTATACAAGCGTGCTAAATACCGCCATCGCGGATTAAGCCCGAGCAGTTAAACCCGCCACTTAAAGGCTTAGCATATTTTTAATGCTAAGCCTTATCTAACCCAGTACACTTGCCGCATAATCTTCTAGAGGAGCGGACAATGCCTTGGATCCAGCTAAAAATTAACGCCACAAAAGACACTGCCGAGACCATTGGCGACATACTAATGGAAACCGGTAGCCAAGCCGTTACCCTGTTAGACCGCCACGACACACCAGTATTTGAGCCCTTATTAGGGGAAACACCGTTATGGGGTGATACCGACGTACAGGGCCTTTACGACGCCACCACCGATATGACGCCTATTCTTGAGTTCTTGCGCGAAGCGCTGATAATTGACGATGGCAACTACAAGCTAGATCAACTTGAAGATAAAGACTGGGAACGCGAGTGGATGAAAGACTTCCACCCGATGCAGTTTGGCAAGCGCCTTTGGATTTGCCCAAGCTGGACCGACGTACCCGACCCAAGCGCAGTAAACGTAATGCTCGACCCTGGGCTTGCCTTTGGTACCGGTACTCACCCCACAACAGCGCTATGTTTAAAATGGCTAGACCAGCTCGACCTTAGTGGTAAAACAGTGGTGGACTTTGGCTGTGGCAGCGGCATTTTAGCGATTGCCGCTATCAAGCTTGGCGCTGAACGCGTAGTAGGTATTGATATCGACCCTCAAGCCATTCTTGCCAGCCGTGACAATGCCGAGCGAAATGGCGTTGCCGACAAACTCGAGCTATATCTACCCAAAGACCAACCAACAGATTTTAAAGCCGACATCGTAGTGGCCAATATTCTCGCAGGGCCACTTAAAGAATTGGCAGAAGTAATACTCGCCTACCTAAAACCGCAAGGTTTAATTGCCTTATCTGGCATTCTAGAAGAACAAAGTTCCACCGTTGTGGATGCTTATCAATCACAGTGCGATATGGATCCGGTTGTTCTCGATCAAGAATGGTGTCGATTAAGCGGCACAAAACGCTAAGTTACCCTAAAAAGTGGGGCAAACCCTATCTCAAAGGGTTTGCTGCCATATTCCTCCACTAAAAATCCAGCTTTTTTTTTGAAAAATGTTCAAAATATAGCCTTTCCAGCGTGCTAAAAAAGTCGTAAACTACGCCGCCCTGAGATTGAGAAGAACGCGAGTCATGAATATAGGCAGTTATAAACTGGACAATCCGGTGATACTAGCGCCTATGGCTGGCATTACTGATCAACCTTTTCGCCGCTTATGTTGGCGACTAGGCGCAGGGCTTACGGTTTCAGAGATGGTGTCCAGTAACCCTCGGGTGTGGAATAGCCAAAAATCGCTAAATCGTATGGTTCACCTAGATGAATGCGGCATACGCAGTGTTCAAATAGCTGGAGCTGACCCAGAATTGATGGCTCTCGCCGCCCAACATAATGTGGCAAATGGCGCGCAAATCATCGATATCAATATGGGTTGTCCTGCGAAAAAGGTAAACAAAAAGCTGGCTGGTTCGGCGCTATTACAGCAACCGGAACTAGTAGCAAAGATTCTTGATGCTGTTGTACAGGCGGTTGATGTTCCTGTGACCTTAAAGATTAGAACTGGATGGTCGCCAGAACACCGCAATGCTTTGCATATTGCCAAGCTTGCAGAAACGGCTGGCATTCAAGCTTTAGCCATTCATGGTCGGACGCGAGCATGTATGTATAAAGGTTTGGCTGAGTACGACACTATCAAAGCAGTAAAACAAGAAGTCTCAATACCGATTGTGGCTAATGGTGATATCACCACCCCAGAGCAAGCCAAGCATGTGCTGGCCTACACTGGAGCGGACGCCATCATGATCGGTCGAGGAGCCCAAGGTAACCCTTGGCTTTTCAGAGAAATTAATCACTTCTTAAGCACTGGTGAGCATATTGCTTCACCACAGGCCGAAGAAGTGAAGGAAGTAATGCTTCACCACTTAGACAACCTGTATTCACACTACGGGGAGTACCAAGGGGTACGTATCGCTCGCAAACATGTGGGGTGGTACTTGAAGCAATTAGCGGACACGGACGAGTTTCGTAGCCAGTTTAACCAGCTTGAATCAGCCCTGGCACAAACGTCCGCGATTGAGCAGTTTTTCGAATAGTTGTGATCATTAATTAATTAAAAAGAGCGTCAAGTATGTTTGATTCAAATACCACCACAAACACACTTTCTACTATGACTAGCAGTGCTACGAGTACTGAAGTGAAAGAACGTCCATTGCGTGATTCTGTTGAGCAAGCATTGCGCAACTACTTCGCACAGTTAAATGGCGAAGATGTGTCTGAATTGTACGAATTAGTACTATCTGAAGTTGAAGCTCCGTTGCTTGACGTAGTTATGCAATACACGCGTGGCAACCAAACTCGCGCTTCAATCATGTTAGGTATCAACCGCGGTACTTTACGCAAGAAGTTAAAAAAATACGGTATGAACTAAACACCTGTTCATAACATATTGATTAAAAAGCCAAAGTAATTAATTTCACTTTGGCTTTTTTGTGTCTGCTACACACTGAGCTAGCTAAATTCGGTACCAAATTTACGGCTGCAGGTGGCTTTAAATTCTTCAACCTGAGGCTGAGGGATATCTATAGTAAACTCGACATCGTGAATCATACCTTGGGCAAATAAGCTCGCATTGCCACTCTTCAACAACTTATCACTAGATGGCACATCTAAGGCAACACCTTGATTATTGCGGATTGCACTGCCTATTCCCTCAAGGGTTTCGCCACCCGCTAATTTTACCTTGGTGCTAAGTTCTATCCGAGGTTCGTGGTAGGCGCGATTTCCATACATATTTGCTTGATAGTTACCCTCGGGATAGCAAACAAAGATCAACATATTGCGCTCATGAGAGACGATGGTAGCGATATGAGTAATCTCTTCACCAAATGCATCTTTGTGAACTAAAACATCTGCGCTTGCCGTCGCTGAAGCCATGATCAAGGAAGTTGCGATAAGTCGTTTTTTCATAATTAACACCATCAAGATACGCGCCAAATTTAACAATAGATAAAGTACCATTGGTGATATTTAATATCGTCAAATTAATAATGAGCAGTTTCTAATACTTGAGGGCGATCGTATTTTAGGCTGTAGCGGACTAACACGATACTGGGTTTAGCTAAGTGACTTCGACTACTTGTATTAGCGAGATGGACTGCATGTTGAGATTGCCCAATCATTCACCTATCAGATTCTGACACAGAAAAGCCCAATCACTCCTAAAGAGAGATTGGGCTAAATGTTTGGAAAGGATCGCCAATACATCAGACAACATGTATTGGCATTTTATCGTTAGCCAAGCATCTTACGTGCGGCTTCTACTACAATGTTTACTGCTTGATGCTCAGTGTTTTTCATCAAGCTTTCATCAGGAATTTCTTGTTGAGTACGGTTAACTATAACGCCCGCTACACAACCGGCTTTTAAACCTTGAGATGCACACATGGTGAATAAGGTGGCACTTTCCATTTCAAAGTTAAGCACCCCCATAGCTTGCCACTCTTCCATCGAGCCTTGAAAGGCTTTCACTACTCGGCCAGATACCGTGTCGTAACGCTCTTGTCCTGGGTAAAAGGTATCACTTGAAGCAGTTACACCGACATGGCAAGTCGCGTTAGCGTCTAGCGCCGCGCTGTTTAAGGCCTGCATACAGGAGAAATCGGCAACTGCTGGGAATTGCATTGGAACAAAATGGCTGCTGGCTCCGTCTAAACGAACCGATGCCGTGGTAACAATCACGTCACCAACATTAATGTGCGGCTGAATAGCGCCAGTAGTGCCTACACGCAAAAAGGTGCGAATACCTAACTGGGCTAATTCTTCTACCGCGATTGACGTAGATGGACCACCAATACCAGTTGAACACACTACAACAGGTGTGCCATTCAACTTGCCAAGGTAAGAGGTAAACTCACGCTGTGAGGCTAAAAATTCTGGCTCTTCCAATAATGAAGCAATACGCTCTACGCGTTGTGGATCACCCGGAATGATGGCCAACGTGGCGCCTTTCAGCATTTCTGGGTTCAAACCTAAATGAAATACACTCGCTTGCTGATTCATGTTTACCTACTTAATTTCGTCCAATGATTGATGAGCGAAGCATAGGACGAGAACTGTCCAATAAGTGTGAAACATCTCGCATTTGGCGGTAACTTAGTGCCAATTAGGCTGATATTTACTTTTTGTGTTGATATTAAAACCACCTAAAAAAAACATTAATTTTATCAGTAAACGAACTTTTAACTCTCTCTGTGTTCTACAATAGCTTGAAATAGTTTTTGTGCTTACTTGAGGTAACTACCATGAATAAACAGCTAATTTTGGGTTTAACAATCGCGTTGGGCTTAACCGGCTGTGCCAGTAATCAATCGGAGCCAAGCATGGATTTAGCAGATAGCCGTTGGTATATGACCGGTGACTTTTACAACATTGCCGACATTAAATTGCCAGCGTTCACCTTAGAAGAAAACGATAAGGGCTTTAAAATTTCTGGCACCACGGGTTGTAATAACTTTTTTGGCCAAGCTGAGTGGAATGGCAAACAGCTGATGGTTAATCAGCCTATTGGCATGACACGCATGTTGTGTGACGACATGGCGAACAAGATTGAAATGGAGTTCATTCAAGCGTTAGAAGAACCACTAATGAGTGACGGCGAAAATTTGCGCTTAAACAACGGTGCAATGTTTAAGCGCGTGCCAACTAATTAATAATAATGAACTTATGCGGCAGTGCTCACCCAGCGCTGCCGCGCATCATTAAGTCCTGCGCGTAACATCAATATCGCAATAACCACACTACTACTTACCACCCACCAGCTATTCACTAACTGATGCTCTTGCCAAGCTACCGGATTTACTTGCCAGTGCCATTGGCCAATTGCCCAATCTAAGCCCCAGCCAAAGGCCATTGCACTAACAACAACACCAGTTAAGTAGGCGACTAACGCACGCATTCCCATTTCTTGGCGAACCAACATTAAGGTAGCAACATTAGTGGCCGGTCCCGCCAGCATAAATACCAAGGCCGCCCCTGGCGATATACCAGCAATGATTAAACCTGCGGCAATAGGCGTTGATGCTGTGGCGCAAATGTACATAGGCACGCCAACTAACACCATCACTAACATAGTGATCCAGCCTTGTCCCCAGCGGGTCATAAAGCTCTCAGGCAAGTAAGTTTGAATCAAGGCGGCAAATACCAAACCGATCAATAGCCATAAATAGCTGTCTCCCACCAGTTCGGCAAAGCTGTTCAGCCAAGCGCTTATTTTTTGTTTAACGCTGAGCTTTACCTCAGCAGTTGCTTGCTGCTGTTGGCTAGCGTTTTTTTTGCTACAGCAGCTTTTTACTTCGCTAGTAACCGGCTTATTATCTTCGCTGTTTCCCACAAGTAAACCGGCCACTATTGCACTAGTAATAGCAGCTACGGGCCGAACAATGGCCATTACAGGCCCCAATAAGGCATAAGATACTGCCACTGAATCTACACCTGTCTCCGGTGTGGCAATTAAGAAAGAGGTGGTGGCACTTTTAGATGCGCCCGCTCGGCGCAGGCCCATGGCGGCGGGAATAACCCCACAAGAGCACAAAGGCAAAGGGGCGCCAATAAACGCCGCTTTAATGGTAGTACTGGGCTTATTATTGCCTAAGTGCTTCGCTAGCCAACGGCTGGGTAAGCCTAATTTCAAGCTAGCAGCAATAACAAAACCTAAAAACAGCCAAGGAGCAGCACTTAAAAACAAACTTACAAAGTTATTCAATAACATCATCTAAGGCCTTTAATATTGAACAAGAGGTGGCACTTTCTTCACCGCCGCAGCACTCGTCATGCAGCTTTTTGAGGGTGGCTTCAAACGCTTGTAGTTGAAGCAATTGTTCCTGCACCTTATATAGCTTATGGGCTACCACACTGCTTACATCGCCACAGCTAGAGGTTTCAGCATGCTCGCGCAGGGTAAGCAGCTCCAAGATATCTTTAATTGATAACCCGGCTTGCTTGGCGCGCTGAATAAAACCAAGCCTTGCCAGGTCTTGTTCGCTATACATTCGGTATTGATTCGCCCCACGAGCTACTGGCGCTAACAAGCCCTTACGCTCGTAAAAGCGCAACGCTTCCACAGTTAAACCACTGAGTTTTGCTAATTCGCCAATTTTGTACATGCGACCCTCCATCTACACCTATGATAAACCCTGTAGCTAGGTATAGGGTCAAGGATTTTTTCAAAGAAACAAAAAAAGCCTGACAAGCAGGCCTTTAAAATGGGTGTAGGTGGAGTCTATTGGTAAAGGTTTCGCTCTTTTGGTAAGTCTGATGAGTACTCTACAAACTCCACTTCAAAGCCATTTGGGTCGCGGAAATACACGTTACGCCGATGCGCACTTTGCGCCCCTTCATGATGAATTTCAAAACCTGCCGCCAGCAAGCGACTAATCACAGCATCTAGGTCAGCCGTTACATATCCATAATGCGCCACGCCTAATTGATTCCCCTCTAAAGGCCGATTTTCACCATATCCATTGTCGTTAAAGGCGAGATAATGATTGTCGTCGCCAAAGTGCAGCCACCGCCGCTCAGTGCCGTACCACGTTTGCTGGCCCTCCCCCCTCACCCACCAATGGGGAAATGCCGCTTTATAAAAAACTAACGTTTGGTCCAAGTCTTTAACTGTTAGGTTTATATGTTCTAAATACATACGCTTCTCCGTAATTGCTTAATCGTCTTAAGTATTGACTTAGTAAACACCTTAAAACCTCAAGCTAAGTTGAGGTAAAGCTTTTTCTTTACTAAACTCGAAAAAAATGGAGAGCAAGATGAATCAACAAGCCAAACACGCTTTGTCGGTAGGCGCAGTGGCCAAACGCTGTGGCATAAAAGTATCTACCCTGCACTTTTATGAGGCCAAAGGCTTGATTCAAAGTCAGCGGAATCAAGGTAATCAACGTCGTTACCACCCAGAGATACTAAGAAGAGTATCGGTAATTAAAGCGGCCCAAAAAACGGGAATTAATCTGGCAGATATTAAAGCGGCTTTTGCCAGTTTGCCAAACAACCGCACACCCAATAAAAATGACTGGGAACTGCTCTCTCAGCAGTGGCGAGAAAACTTAAACCAACGGATTGAGACAATGACTCGACTGCGAGATTCCTTAACCGGTTGTATTGGTTGCGGTTGCTTGTCAATGAACAGCTGCCCGCTGTATAACCCCGACGATCAGTTAGCCGCTCATGGCACCGGTCCAGTGATCTTAAATCGCAGCAGTGAACAAACCTAGCCAAAAATAATCGATTTACAGAGAACTTTTTACTGAATCCATGCGTTCTTATTAATAACAAAGGAGTGTTTATGTTTAGTTTTCTGAAACCCAACCCTATCAAACGCAAACGCCAAAAGTACGATGCCTTGCTTGAATCAGCGATGTTGGCGCAACGGCGCGGTGACATTATGACCTACTCAATGTTAAGTGCCGATGCAGACGAATTGTGGAAAGAGATTGAGCAACTAGAGACTGAAGTGAAATAGCAGCTTTAACTGGCTTAAATAACCTATGCGCAAGTTATTGATGTAAAAGTTATTTTAAGCCATTAAGTTGAGACAACACGATACCCCGTCCATACTGGTTAATTATCAATCAACCTTTGTACTCTTGGTGAAAGATATTTTAAGCAATCAACAAGACTCCAAACCCAAGTTCGTGAAATTAGGCACCGTGGTCGCAATGGTCGCCTTCTTCAGTTTAGCTATTCTCGCCATTGTATTTACCGCGCTAGAGAATATCGAAGATGAGGTTCAGCTTAAAGTTAAAGAATCTTTGCGCACCGTGCTAAGGGCTACTCAAGAAGCTCATCATATTTGGATCCAACACCGCTTGTTAGAGCTACGTAATGCCGCTCAGTCGGAACGTATTACTCTGTCTGCCGAAATTTTTAGCAACCCTAAAAGCCCCTCTATGTTACTCGCTAGTGCCGAAGCTAACGTAGAACGAAGCTTTGCCTTAATGATGGAAACCTATCAAGACGATGCCTACTGGTTAAGCGATGTAGAAGGGCGAATACTTAACTCGAATATGCACAATCAAGTCAATACCCTGCACCCTTTGTTTGAATATGAACACCTTAAAATGAATCGGGTTTTAGAAGGCGAAGCCATTTTTATTACTGGCATTAACCAAGCTAAAGCCAAACAGCTCAACAATATGTACTTCTCTGCACCGGTTATTGACCAGCAGCAACAAATTAAAGGGGTGCTTATTATTAGCGTGAATCAAGCTGACCACTTTAGCCGAATTACCCAACTCGGCCGAATTTGGGACTCTGGAGAAACCTATGCCTTTGATCGTAACGGCCTAATGCTCTCGTCCAGTAGATTTGATGAAGAGTTACATCGCTCTGGCATTTTGGAACCGGGGCAAAGCGCAATTAATAACCTCTATATTACCGACCCCAAAGCACAAGCTAACGGCACCGATAGCAGCTTCAAAGCGCTCACCTTTATGGCTCAAAGTGCCACTCAAGGTAATACCAGCTATAACACCGAAGGTTATCCAGATTATCGAGGTGTAACAGTGGTAGGCGCTTGGACATGGCAACCCACCTACGATTTTGGCTTAACCACCGAGATAGACAAAGCTGAAGCCTTTGAAGTCTACGGACGCACGCGAAACATTGTGGTACTAGGCATTGTTAGTTCGGTGTCGGTAGCAATCAGTTTGTTTTTTCTACTCTACTTTAGCCAACGCAACGCCAAGCTTAACTTACGCCAGGCTCAGTTAGTATTAGAAGACCGAGTACGGGAGCGCACCTCTGATTTAGAAGCCTCGCAACAAGAGTTAAGAACCGCTTATCGAGAACTAGAGAAACAATCAATTACCGATAGCCTCACCGGGATCCCTAATCGCCGCTGCGCGGATGAGTTTTTAGAACAAGAATGGCGACGCGCCCAGCGCGGCGGCTATCCAATTACTATTATGCTGATAGACATTGATCACTTTAAACAATTTAACGATCACTACGGCCACCCTGCAGGTGATGTTTGTTTAGAGCAAGTCGCCAAAGCCCTCATTGATACCGGCATTTGTAAACGCCCCGGTGATTTAATCGCCCGCTATGGCGGCGAAGAGTTCATCGCCATTCTTAGTAATAGTGATTACGACTATGCCGAGTACGCGGCTAACCGCCTAATTAAATCAATAAACCAGCAACAAATACCCCATAAGTTCACCCGAGTGGAAAGCTTATCTCATGTCACTATTAGCGTGGGAGTGTCTATTGCAGAAAGTGCCGATATCGGCCTTGAAGAAATCATTAGCTTGTCTGATCAAGCCTTATATAACAGCAAGCAAAATGGCCGAAACAGTTACAGCTTTAAGCTACCTATTGCCGCCAAGCAGCAAGCAAATACCCAGCAAACCACCAAATCGGGTTAACGAACAAAAAGTCTAAGGCCAGCCTCAACTCCGCCTTTAAGGCCTATTTTTATCACCAAGCGGTCAACAAAGCCCAGTTAACGGCTTGTGTTCATAGTACTTTCTGCGCTTTTAGTCACCCAGTTGGTGTCAATTCCCAAGATTATTCAGCTAAAAACGGCGCATTCTTCACACTTTTACTGTAAAATGCGCGCCTCAAACCTAAGTTGTTTATTTTTCGGGCAACTTGTACCGCTAGCGCATATAACTGCTAATGAGGATAAAACTCCAATGGAAAACGCTCGACCAATTCGACGTGCACTGATCAGTGTTTCAGATAAAACAGGCATCATCGAATTTTCTCGATCTTTAGCCCAACAAGGCGTAGAGATCTTGTCTACTGGTGGCACCGCTAAACTACTTGCCGAAAACGGCATTGAAGTGATTGAAGTTTCTAACTACACCGGCTTTCCTGAAATGATGGATGGACGTGTTAAGACCCTTCACCCAAAAGTACATGGTGGCATACTAGGTCGACGTGGTACCGATGATGAAGTGATGGAAACTCACGGCATCAACGCTATCGATATGGTAGTAGTAAACCTATACCCATTTGCAGCCACAGTTGCTAACCCAGATTGTAGCCTTGAAGATGCGGTTGAAAACATCGACATCGGCGGCCCTACCATGGTGCGCAGCGCGGCTAAAAACCACAAAGACGTAACCATTGTGGTAAATGCTTCTGACTACGATCGCGTATTAGCTGAAATGGCGAGCAACGATAAGTCACTCGCACATGCAACACGCTTTGACTTAGCCATTGCCGCTTTTGAGCATACTGCTGCATACGACGGCATGATCGCTAACTACTTCGGTACCATGGTACCAAGCTATGGCGACAACAAAGAAGGCGACGAAGAAAGCAAATTCCCACGTACCTTCAATAGCCAATTCACTAAGAAGCAAGACATGCGCTATGGCGAAAACAGCCACCAAGCAGCTGCTTTTTACGTAGAAAACAACATTGAAGAAGCGTCAGTATCTACTGCCACTCAACTACAAGGTAAAGCCTTGTCGTTTAACAACATTGCCGATACCGATGCTGCACTAGAGTGTGTAAAAGAATTTAACCAACCTTGTTGTGTCATCGTAAAACACGCTAACCCTTGTGGTGTGGCGCTAGGCGATAACATTCAACAGGCTTACGAACGTGCTTACCAAACCGACCCTACCTCTGCATTTGGCGGCATTATTGCCTTTAACCGCGAGTTAGATGCAGATACCGCTGAAGCGATTGTTTCTCGTCAGTTTGTTGAAGTGATTATTGCTCCTGCAATCTCTAAAGCCGCAGCACAAATTGTTGCCGCTAAGAAAAACGTACGTTTGTTAGAGTGTGGCGAATGGTCTACTAAAACCACTGGTTTACAGCTTAAGCGTGTAAACGGCGGTTTGTTAGTTCAAGACCGTGACCAAGGCATGGTAAACCCAAGCGACTTAAGCGTAGTAAGCAAGCGCCAACCGAGTGAAGAAGAGTTGCGCGATGCACTATTCTGCTGGAAAGTAGCAAAATACGTTAAATCTAACGCGATTGTATATGCTAAAGGCAACATGACCATTGGTGTTGGCGCAGGCCAAATGAGCCGCGTTTACAGTGCCAAAATTGCTGGCATTAAAGCGGCCGACGAAAACCTAGAAGTAGCCGGAAGTGTAATGGCATCAGACGCCTTCTTCCCGTTCCGCGATGGTATCGACGCAGCAGCCGAAGCAGGTATTACCTGTGTAATTCAGCCTGGTGGTTCAATGCGTGATGATGAAGTGATTGCCGCAGCCGATGAACATGGCATGGCCATGGTATTCACTGGCATGCGCCACTTCTACCACTAGAAACCAACAGCCAGCCCTGCGCTGGCTGTTTTGTATTTTGGCTTGGTGCGCCAAGCCCCGTTTACTCAGTATTGGATAGACAAACATGAACGTACTTGTGATTGGCGGCGGTGGCCGCGAGCATGCTCTAGCATGGAAGGCTGCGCAATCTCCTTCAGTTGAAAAAGTATTTGTTGCCCCAGGTAACGCAGGTTCTGCGCTTGAGCCTAAGCTAGAAAACGTAGCCATTGGTGTAGAAGACATTGCCGGCTTACTTAGCTTTGCGCAGCAAAACCAGGTTGAACTGACCATTGTTGGCCCAGAAGCGCCACTGGTAATTGGTGTGGTAGATGCCTTTAGAGCGGCAGGCCTTAAAATCTTTGGCCCTACTGAAAAAGCGGCTCAACTTGAGGGCTCTAAGTCATTCACTAAAGATTTCTTAGCGCGTCACGATATTCCTACCGGTTACTACCAAACCTTTACTGAAGTAGCGCCTGCGATTGCTTACGTAAAAGAGCAAGGTGCGCCAATTGTAGTAAAAGCTGATGGCT
This sequence comes from Agarivorans sp. 1_MG-2023, assembly GCF_030548385.1. Classification (NCBI taxonomy): domain Bacteria; kingdom Pseudomonadati; phylum Pseudomonadota; class Gammaproteobacteria; order Alteromonadales; family Alteromonadaceae; genus Agarivorans; species Agarivorans sp. 1_MG-2023. Next base: position 84,431 of record NZ_JAUOSJ010000014.1, read on the forward strand.
TAGCAGCAGGTAAAGGCGTAATTGTTGCCATGACCGAAGCTGAAGCCATTGCCGCCATTGAAGATATGTTAGCTGACAACGCCTTTGGTGAAGCCGGTTCACGTGTAGTTATCGAAGAGTTTTTAGATGGCGAAGAAGCCAGCTTCATCGTAATGGTTGATGGTAAAAATGTACTCGCCATGGCAACTAGCCAAGACCACAAACGTGTGGGTGACGGTGACAGCGGCTTAAATACTGGCGGCATGGGTGCTTATTCGCCCGCACCAGTGGTTACACCAGAAATCCACCAGCGCATTATGGATGAAGTGATCATGCCTACCGTTAAAGGCATGACTGCAGAAGACAATGAATACACTGGTTTCTTGTACGCTGGTTTAATGATTATGGCCGATGGTTCGCCAAAAATTATTGAGTATAACTGCCGCTTTGGTGACCCTGAAACGCAGCCTATTATGATGCGTATGCAATCAGACATCGTAGAGTTATGTTTAGCTGCGGTAGACGGCAAACTAGATACGCAAACGGCTCAGTTTGATGCTCGACCTGCCATGGGTGTAGTACTTGCTGCAGCAGGTTACCCAGGTTCTTACCCTAAAGGTGACGTAATCACCCTGCCTAGCCTTAGCGAAGAAAGCGCTAGCGCAAAAGTATTCCACGCAGGCACCAGCAATAAAGACGGTAACATTGTCACTAATGGTGGCCGGGTTGTATGTGCCACAGCATTAGGCAACACCGTAACCGAAGCACAAGCAAACGCTTATGACTTAGTGAAAAAGGTATCGTGGGAAGGCATGTTCCACCGTAACGATATTGGCTACCGCGCGATTGCCCGCGAAAAAAGCTAATTTAGCCACTAAGCGGCCTGTAGCATAAACAGATAAAACCACTATGAGTAATAATCATGGTGGTTTTTTTTGTTTCTATGATTTCATATAGCGATTTATCTCAAACACTGACTGGCGATGCTATTATTCACTGTCAGTATTTAATAACGGAAGCTCAATGGAACGGCACAATCTTTTAGAAGATATATTAGCCTTGTTAATTGGCACCACCATGGTAGCTTTAGGGGTATTCTTTTTTAAAGAGACTCAGCTACTCACCGGAGGTACCGCTGGTTTAGCCTTACTCGCAAACCAATTTTTAGACCTCTCCTTTGGCCAAATCTTCTTAATTATTAACCTACCCTTTTTTGTATTAGGCTTTGTCAAAATGGGGGCCGCCTTCACCTTTCGAACTATAGCGTGTGTATTGCTGGTGTCCTTGTTTACCGATTACATGCACCTTGTGATTGATATCGCTGCGCTCAATCGCGCCTATGCCGCTGTGGCAGGTGGTTTCTTAATTGGTACCGGTATGCTTATTTTGATCCGCCATAAAGGCAGCTTAGGTGGGGTAAATATTCTGGCACTATATCTACAAAAGCGCTTTAATATTCGAGCCGGACACGTGCAAATGGCGCTAGACATTGTCATTGTGGCAGCATCTTACTTTTTGGTACCACTTAGCGTGCTGCTATGGTCTATTGCAGGCGCTGCCGCCTTAAACATAGTCATAGCCCTTAATCATAAAAGCGGCCGCTACCAGGGCTTGTCTTAAGCAATGTTTCAAGCACTAACGCCACAGGCTTTACACGCTCAATTTAGTCAACATGATCACTTGCTAAGCAGGTATCAAGCTTACTGGCAGCTCACCCCTTTTCAGCATCAGCAATTGCCTTGGCACAACCCAGGGTTGCTAAATAGCTTACAAAACCTAAGCGAAACCCAAATCAACCAGCTGGAATTAGAGCCTGCGTTAGCCCTTGCTCACTTCGCTGAATTTTTCCCAGAGTTAAGCCCATGCCTTGAGCAGTGGTCACTTGCCCCAGCCAAACAACAGCCTTTGTCTACTCCCTTTTGGTTTAACACTGGTATTAAAGGGCGAAAAGCTGAGCAGATCCAAGCCTTTAGTCAGCAACTGAGCGATACAAAACTACCCATTTTAGAATGGTGTGCAGGTAAGGGGCACCTTGGTCGACTGATTAGCTTTCACCACCAACTGCCAGTGACTAGCTTGGAATGGCAAGCCAGCTTATGCGAACACGGTGAACAGCTCGCCAAGCAGTTCAATGTAGATCAACATTTTCATCACTGTGACGTATTAAACGCTGACTCCCACCAGTATGTAAAACCCCAGCAACATGCCGTTGCCTTACATGCCTGTGGCGAACTGCATTTACAGCTGTTGCGCTCAGCCGTTCAAAGTAAAACCCAAGAGCTTAGCCTGTGCCCCTGCTGTTACCACCTAATTACCGGCGAGCACTATCAAGCCTTGTCAGCTCGCGCTAAGCAAAGCGTATTGCATTTAACTAAACAAGATTTGCGTTTAGCGGTCGCCCAATCCGTCACATCAGGACAGCGAGTACAAACACTGCGCCAAAGAGAAATTCATTGGCGTTTAAGTTATCAATGTTTACGCGAAGCGCTCAGCGGAGAGACTCACTACCAAGCGCTACCTTCAGTGGCGAAGCATTGGTTTGCCCAAGGTAAACCGTTTAATGATTTTGCTCTTTGGGCCTGCCAACAACACTCACTAACCCCGTCAGCCAATCTCGATTGGCAGCATTATTTGCGCTTGGGTAAGCAACGCCACCTATTAGTACGACAAATAGAGTTGGTACAGCACCTGTTTAGGCCCATAATGGAACACTGGCTGTTGCTAGATCGCAGTCTGTTTTTACAAGAACACGGTTATCAAGTTGGATTAACGGAACTTTTCCACTTCCAAACCAGTCCACGTAATGTATTAATACAAGCAGCACTAGCCTAAACCTGCTTTAATCACTGTTGCTGCATTTGCTGTTCGCATTGCTTTAGTGCCAAACCATTTGTTTTAATTGGAGACGCTATGTCACGTTGTGTTTTGTTTGTTTTGTTGTGTTTCAGTTTTACTGCCTTTGCTACAGAGCAAGAAGATCAATATGAAGAGGTGATGAATCCAAAGCTATCGGAAGTGGAACAAGCCGACCTTAGTGAACCTGCCGAGCTCAAGCAAGCCGCCCCGTCATCAGAACAAACGCAAGACTCAAGCAGCCCGGTCAACAACGCTGATATTGATAGCGCAGGCACAGATAACACAAGCACCAACAATGATGCGCTAAGCGCTAAGACTAGCGAAGCGCTAGAACTGCCCGATCAACCTAAGCCAATTATTCCTATTGTTGTGGGCAAAAATACGCCAGCCAAGGAAGATGTAGAAACCGCCATCGACGAAGCGGCTCAAGAACCCGTTTGGGGCCCTTTAACTTTACTGAATACCGAACTTAGCCCTAACAGCACTGCAACTCTAGATTGGTATTCTGGTCACTTACCTGGTGGTTTTGAACTCGCCACCCCAGTAGTGGTTATTCACGGTAAAGAGCCCGGTCCTAGAGTATGTTTAACGGCAGCGATTCATGGCGATGAAGTAAACGGCGTAGAGATTGCGCGCCGGGTAGTGCAAAACTTAAAATCAGAAGATCTCAAAGGCACCATTATTTCGGTGCCAGTGGTTAACATTGACGGCTTGTGGCGTAAAGATCGCTACATGTCTGATCGTCGCGACCTTAACCGAGCGTTCCCTGGTGATCCTAACGGCTCTACCGCTTCTCGAGTGGCCCATAGTTTGTTCACTAGCATCATTCGTCACTGTGATAGTGTTATCGACCTACACTCTGGCTCTATGTACCGAGAAAACGTAAGCCAGTTACGCGCTGATATTACCCTGCCAGCCGTATCTGAATTAGCCAGTCATTTTGGCGCAATTCCCGTACTGCAAAGCATCGCCCCTCCCGGCAGTTTACGTGGTGCTTCTACTGCTGCAGGTATTCCTGCGGTAGTCATGGAAGTGGGCGGCCCATTTACGGTTGATGTGAAACTTGTAGAAACTGGGGCTAAGGCGCTGCGCAGCTATTTAAGTGCCATTGAAATGCTGCCTCGTTCATTTTTTTGGTCATCACCTCAGCCAGTATTTTACGCCTCTGAGTGGATCCGTTCTCGCCAAGGCGGGATCTTAATTAACAAAGTCAGCCTTGGACAAAAGGTCAAAAAAGGTCAGTTATTGGGTGAGATTAGTAACCCCATTACTGAAGAGGTGGAACTTATTAATGCTCCATTTAATGCCATGGTATTAGGCCGAGCCCAAGATCAGTTTGTGAGTGCCGGTTACGCTGTCTACAACTTAGGCGAGCAGCGAAGCATTGAAGATCTCGAACAGCAAGGCGAGCAAATTAAGAAAAAAGTGGTTGAGAAAAACGCCGAGCAAATGGGTATCCCTAAAGCTGAAGACGCCGTCAATGACGAACAAGCAGATAACGAAACAGATTCAGCAACAGACTCTGAGGGCGCAATAGAGCCGGCACTGCCCAGCGAGGAAGAGCCCCCCGCCGAAAGCTCTAACGCGACGAGCGGGGAAACCCAGAGCGTAACTATACAATCAATTGACCCACTCAATGAAAGCCATTAAACAAAACCATTAAGAGGATTTGCAAGGTGACTAAAACAACACTGCCGGTTCGCTGCCAATGGTGCGGCGACGATGAAGACTACCAGCACTACCACGACCAAACGTGGGGGCGTCCAGTTTATGACTCTGTAGAGCTATTTGCCAAGCTGTGTTTAGACGGTCAACAAGCGGGCTTGTCGTGGATTACTATCTTGCGAAAACAACAAAACTACTATCAAGCTTTTGCCCAGTTTCAACCTCAGAAAATTGCCCTATTCGATCAGCAAGACTGCGAACGATTAATGCAAAACAAAGGGATCGTGCGTAACAAGCTTAAGATCAACTCAATAGTAAAAAATGCAAAAGGCTACTTAGCCATTGAAGCGCAAGGTGGCACGTTTAGTGACTACATTTGGAGTTTTGTTGGCGGAAAAACCATTGTTAATCAACATGCTAGTTCAAAAGATATTCCTACCGAAAGTCTCGAATCTCAAGCTATGTCTAAAGCATTAAAAAAAGCGGGGTTTAGCTTTGTTGGCCCAACTATTTGCTACGCCTTTATGCAAGCTGTAGGGATGATCAACGACCACGTTGTAGGCTGTCATGTCTATCAAGACTGTGTCGAGTTAGCTCGAGTGTAATCAGGAGGCATTAAAAGTTACAAAAGGTAGATGTCTGTTTAAGAGTTTCTTTCTAGAGGGTAACGCTTTGGAGTATTAGCTTCCTCAGTGAGTGTGAGGAACGCTTTTCGCCTGATCGGCGATTACATCGTTATTACTGTGTTACTTGTTCTTTTCTTGCTTGTTCTGTTGTTACTGCAGTTCTGAAATTAACGGCTTAATTCAGCAATGCGTTGTTCTTCAGTTTTTTTGTTTTGTAAGTAGCTTAGTGCAACCCAACCCATAAAATCCATCATAATCATTCTCTCTCTATTTAGTGTAAAATTAACGGCTACGTTCTTGAAGTTTTTGTTCTTCAGTTTTGTTTTTACCAAAGTAGTTAAGGGCTACTAATCCAAAAAGTTCGTACATAATCTTGTTCCTCTAATTTAATTAACTGTATTAACGGCTACGTTGAGCTGCAGTTTGTTCGTTGTTAAAGTTTTTTGCGCGAAGTGCGTAATATAAACCGAATAATTCCATAATATTTCCACCTATTGGTTTTAGTTAAATGTGAAAGTAAATAACGCCTGCTTGCTGCTTCTTGTTAGTAACTTTCTTCTACGGTTTTAATTTTATGCGACATACCGCACACTTAGTATTATGAAAATTAATTTTAATGTTATTAAATTTAATTTTTGGTAATTTTATTACCAAAACAGCCTTTGAAAACATTTTCATTACAGTTTCAAAATTTGTCTTTTGTCGAAAATGGTCATTTTAAATTCTTAAAAAGGATCACAGTGTTGAAATTTGCTGGATTTTCATCCGGCTTTTTTGGGTTATGCTGACTAAATCTAGATTTTTCACATAGGTTGGAAGCAATTTAATGAAAACGATCCAAGCAGAGTTCCATGGTGATCAACTTAAGCTCAATCAACGTCCTGATTTAGTGGCCGACGATCAACAAATCTTAATCAAGGTCGCCGCTGCTGGCGTAAACCCAGTTGACACCTATATTGTGGCAGGCACTAACAACTACACGGCTAACTTCCCACACACTCCCGGTAAGGATGCTGCAGGCACGATTATTGGTTTAGGGGAAAACGTGGAAGGCTTTGAACTAGGCCAACGAGTTTATTGCGCAGGCACGCTAAGTGGCGCTAGCGCCGAACTGTGCTTAGCCAGCCCAAATCACGTTTATCCATTACCGAACAACTTGAGCTTCGAGCAGGGTGCTTGTTTAGGCACACCTTACGCCACCGCTTGGCGCGCATTGTTTATAAGAGCCAATAGCCAAGCTGCAGAAACGGTACTGATTCATGGGGCCAGTGGCGGCGTAGGTTTAGCAGCAATTCAACTTGCCAAAGCCGCTGGTTGCAGGGTATTTGCTACAGCAGGAAGCGATGCTGGTTTAGCCCTATTGAAGCAACAAGGTGCGGATGTAGTCGCCAACCATCACCTCCCCGAGCATTACCAAGCACTTCAGCAAGCTGGCAAGGTAGACGTTGTACTAGAGATGCTGGCGAATCAAAACTTAGGCGATGACCTGCCCTTGCTTAATAAAGGTGGCAGAGTGGTGGTTATTGGTAGCCGTGGCAGCGTTGAAATAAACCCTAGAGACTTAATGGCTAGAGATGCCTGCATCATGGGGATGGCGTTAGCCAATGCAACTCCGCAGCAATTACAGCAAATTCATGCTGCTATTTATGCAGGGGCCGAAGCGGGCTTTGTAAACCCTGTTATTGCCAAGCGTTTTGCCTTGGCTGATACCACCGACGCCCATCATGCAGTTATGCAAGCCGGCGCCACCGGTAATGTAGTGATCAACGTGGGTTAGCCAATCAGTTAATGGCTAAACAAAAAGCGGCCGAAGCCGCTTTTTTTATAAAGCCTTGGCGGCTTAGAGATCTTTGGTACTTTCTAAGTAGCCATAATCAGAAATTAAAGTATAAGCGCGGGCTTTTTTAGTGAATGCCTGCTGTGACTCAATAATCTCTTTAGCGAGTGGGTCACGCGTGGCGTGCTCAGCCAACAACTCATCATTGGCTTTTTTAAGCGCTGCTAATACTTCTTTAGGAAAAGTGCGCACTTTAATATCTGGGTACTCTTGCAGCATAGTTGCCCAGTTGTTGGTACTCATGGCGGTCGCTTCAACGTAAATATCAAAAGCTGTTGCGCGCATTGCTGTTTCCAATATCACTTGTAGATCTTTTGGCAGCTTTGCAAACTTCTTCTTATTAATTAAGAACATGTTTTCTGAGCCAGGCTCATGCCAACCGGTGTAGTAATAAGGTGCAATTTTATGAAAACCCATGCGTAAGTCTAATGAAGGCCCCACCCATTCCAAGGCATCAATGGTATTTCGCTCTAAGGCTGTATACAACTCGGCAGGAGGAATATTAACCGGTGTTGCTCCTAGTTTAGCCAGCACTTCCCCAGCAAAACCAGGAATGCGCATTTTGAGATTTTTTAGGTCTTCAACACTGTTAATTTCATTACGAAACCAACCGCCCATTTGCACACCGGTATTACCACCAGGATAAGTGAGCAAATTGTGGGGTTCGTAAACTTTGGCCATTAACTCTTTACCACCACCATATGCATACCAAGCATGCTGCTCCATGGCTGTCATACCAAATGGCATAGTAGTGAAAAACATGGTGTTAGGCACTTTGCCTTTATAATAGTAGGAGGCTGAGTGCCCCATGTCGTATTGACCACTTTTCACCAAGTCAAATACACCCAGAGCGGCCTTGTGTTTGTTTGCAGAATCAACCCGAATTTGTAATCGACCGTCTGACATTTCCTCAGCCATTTTTGCAAAGCGCTGAACGCCAGTATCTAGTAAAGGAAATTTGGTCGGCCAAGACTCCGCCAGTTTAAGTTTGTACACTTTTCCTTCAGCAGCCACAGCGCTCAAGCTTAAGCAGCTGGTAAGCAATGCTGCAAAGCACAGCAATCCCTTTCTCATTGGTATATCCTTATATGTAGGTTACAGGTCTTTTTTATTATGTTGTGTAATGCCTAAAGCTAATGCCAACTAGCATGCATTAACAGAATAGTAACAGACCTGTGGCAAGGCTAAAACCAACGTTTAGTCAGCAACTTAAGAGAAAGAATTTGGAGTGAGATTTAACGCTGAAACGCCTAAAAAAAAGCTCTCCCTCTATATAAGGAAGAGCATTATTTAAGATCTAGCTTCGTTCGATACACTTAGCTTTTAGCTGATATTTGCTTGTACATTAACGCTGCGCATACCGCACCGATAATAGGAGCTACCCAAAATAGCCACAATTGACCCAATGCAATACCACCTTCAATTAATGCCGGAGCAGTACTCCGAGCCGGGTTTACCGAGGTATTTGTGACCGGAATGGAGATGAGGTGGATTAAGGTTAATCCTAAACCAATAGCGATAGGGGCAAAGCCTGCAGGTGCGCGCTCATCTGTAGCACCCAAAATGATAAACAAGAACATAAAGGTCATCACTATTTCACATACTAATGCAGCGATTAAGCTATAACCACCTGGCGAGTGCATATCAAAACCGTTACTCGCTAAACCATGACTTGCAAGGTCGTAATCAGCATTACCACTGGCAATTAAGTACAAAATAATAGCGCCAACAAACCCGCCTAGTAACTGGGCACAGATGTACGGGAATACATCAACCTTAGAGAAGCGCCCTGCAGCCATTAAACCAATGGTGACTGCAGGGTTTAAATGACAACCAGAAATATGGCCGATAGCAAACGCCATAGTCAGTACCGTTAAACCAAAAGCGATAGACACCCCGACTAGACCAATGCCTACCTCAGGAAATGCAGCCGCTAATACTGCACTACCACAGCCCCCTAACACTAACCAAAATGTGCCAATCCCTTCGGCAATTAAACGATTAAACAATGGCATGTTTGCTCTCCTTTTCAAACATTTAATGAGTATTACAACAACAAGTTGTAGCAGCCTAACTATAGGCTACTCTCGCCATTCACACTGTGTTTTTTAATTGAAATTTTAGTGATGCCCTAGTTCGCTCAGCGACAATTTGCCCCCTTAAATTGTGATTAAACAACTAATTGCCAATCAAGTAGTTTATCCGTTCAAAATAAAGGCGATTATCAGATAATTAAATAAAATAGTGGTACAATCTCGGCGTTTTAGTCTGGATGAACATCAATATAGGAAACTTATGTTTAAACGTTCTTTGTTAGTTGCGAGCCTTTTCGCAATGAGTAGCACCGCCGCCCTTGCTAGCTCAATTAAATTTGACCTTAATAACGACGTATTTGAGACCGGCTTTTCAACCGCCATTGCACCAGGTGCCGAGATGTCCGCTAACTACATGTACTCTCGTCCAGAGGGTGATTTAGCAGACTTTGGTATTAAGGCTACTCACCAACAAGATATTCATAAGTTTTCTATCGGCGCTAAATTTACCAAGCTATGGGCAAACAACCGCGAAAACCCACACGCGTTTGCAATTGGTGGGGATTACAAAATTACTGTGGCACAAAACTTAAATGTGTCAGCGAGTGCTTATTACGCTCCGTCAGTGTTAACGAGCAGCGAGTTAAACCGCTACTACGATTTAGATGCCAAAATCGCTTACTCGATTATGCCTCAAGCTGATGTTTACCTTGGCTATCGCGCCATTCAGTTTCGTTACAGCAACGAGCCCGATTTAGATTTTACTAAAGGCCTATACATTGGTGCAGCCTTTAATTTCTAAATAAAAAAAGCCCTGTTAAACAGGGCTTTTTATTAGAGGTATGTTCTTAAGGAAAAGAAATATAAAACTATTTAAAAGTACGCTGGCGCGTTTTTTCTAAGCCCTTCAAGATCTTATCTAAACGATCAGGGTGAACCATAAACTCCTGGAAACCTTTCATGCCGGCTTTGGCCATTGCAGGATCAGTATCGCGATCATAGAACTGAGCAGTACCTGCTGCAGATCCCAACATAGCCACACCTTTATTCAAGAATTCATTGTCTTCAGCTTTAGCCTTCTTGTTAGGCGGAATTTGCAATAAGGCTTTATTGATTTTGGTTTGGTTCTCAGGACGAGCCATAAACGCTAGGTATTTTCTGGCGTCTTCTTTGTTCTTGGCTTTTACAGGAATATGTAAAGTATCCATTGGCGCATCTTCCGCCACACCTACCGTTGGGTCGATAATAGGGAATTGGAAAAAGCCCATTTTATCTTTCATGTCTTCTGGGAAGTTAGGCGTAATGAAGTTACCAATCAGGTACATGGCTGCATCACCGTTGTATAGGAACGGCTGCGCTTCTTGCCAAGAGTATGAAGCGTGGTTTTCTAGGAAGTAACCAGGCTCGATCATCTCTTGCCATTTCTTCATCGTTTTCACAACACGAGCATCAGTGTAAGGCACCTTGCCTTCCATTAATTCCATGTGGAAATCTAAGCCATTTACTCGCAAGTTCATGTAGTCGAACCAACCTGCAGCAGTCCAAAGGTATTTGGTACCAATTGCGATGGGAGCAACACCATTCTCTTTAAGGATTTTAGAGGCTTCAAGTAACTCTTCCCACAAGTAAGGCTCTTCGATGTCGTACTTCTCGAAGATATCTTTACGGTAGTAAATGCCCCACTGGTAGTAGGTGTAAGGAACACCCCATTGCTTACCGTCAATGGTCATAGCTGGAGCTGCGGTAGCAAAATCTGAGGCCATATTGTTGGCTTCCCAAATGTCACTCACATCTTCAAACAAACCTTTGTCTACAAAAGCCTTCATACGGTTACCCGCATACCAGTGAACAACATCTGGCGGCGACGTCACTAACCAGTTACGGATAGTGGTTTTGTAAGCTTCGTGATCATACAAATTGTATTTCACTTTAATGTCTGGGTACTCTTTTTCAAATTCAGCAATGATTTCTGCAAATGCGGCTTTAGGTGCAGGGTCAGAAGCGTCAGAGTTAATAATCAGCGTACCAGCATTGGCATAGCCACTGATTAAAGTAGCTAGCGCAAGCGCCTGACCACATTGTTTTAGTTTACTCATCATTTACATTCCTTAGTTTTTGTTGTCCTTGTGAAGGATTTATTACTTCCCTCATTATTGCTTGAGGGTGCGTTTAGCCTTTGGTTGCCCCTAGAGTCAACCCAGCAATAAAATGACGTTGCATGGTAAAAAATAGTATGACCGGAGGTAAGGCCGCAACTACTGCACCGGCTGATATCAACTGCCAAGATGCCAACCATTGTCCTTGCAACGCACTGAGGCCAGCGGTAACGGGGCGAACTTCATCGCTTTGTACCAATACCAAGGCCCAGAAAAAGTCATTCCAAATAAAGGTAAATACTAATACTGCTAACGCGGCTGTTGCCGGTTTAACTAGCGGCAATACAATATGCCAGAAAATCTTAAACTCACTAACGCCTTCAACCCGCGCAGATTCAATCAGTTCGGTAGGTAAACCAACAATAAAGTTACGCATAAACAGCGTACAAAAGCCGGTTTGGAAGGCAATATGAAACAAAATCAATGCCCAGTGAGTATCGTACAAACCAAACTGAATAGTGAGGTCTCGCACCGGAATCATTAAGATCTGAAACGGAACAAAGTTACCTGCAATAAAAGTAGCAAAGATCCAAATATTGGCTTTGAAGTTGTACTTAGCCAGCGCAAAACCAGCCATGGTCGACAAGGCCACACAGCCAGCTACCGCAGGTAAAGTAATAATTAAACTATTCAATAAATACTGAAACATCGGGGTTGATGTAAAAACCTGCGTATAGTTTTCAATCAACATCCACTCGCTTGGCCAGCCCCAGTAATTACCTTGGTTAATGTCATCCAGTGAGCGCACCGACGTTGCCATTACAGCAATTAACGGCAGTAGCCATAGCACTATCGAAATAGGTAGAGCGACTCGGTAACTAATATTGGTAAAGGCAGAGGCCTTTTCTATAGGACGTGGGTACATTATTTCTCACTCCTTATCATCCGCCACAAGAAGTAAGCGATATAGATATCCATAATTAAAAATAGCACTACAGCCACCGCAGCACCGTAACCCATGCGATAGTTGAAAATAGATTCTTCGTACATCATGTATGCCAGTACGGTTGAGCTTCCCCATGGTCCGCCAGCGGTCATGGTGGCCACTAAGTCGAAGGAACGTAGCGCACCAATCACTGTGACAACAATGGCAATAAATGTCGCGGGCCTTAGCTGAGGCAATACGATGTACCAAAGCATTTTAAAGCCTTTGGCGTTATCTAAACGGGCAGCTTCAAGCTGTTCGTGATTAAGATTGTTTAAGCCGGTGAGGTACAAAATCATACAGTAGGCAATTTGTGGCCATAAACCCGCAGCAATAATGCCGTAGGTCACTAAATCTTCATCGGCGAGAATAGAAATGGGGTCACCACCTAGGAAGCTAATAACGCTATTTAGTACGCCAAAGCTCGGGTCGTAGAACCAAGAGAAGACTAAACCCACTACCACTTGTGAAATAACAAAAGGGAAAAAGAATAACGCTTTAACTAAGCGTATTCCGTATACCTGCTGATTCAAGAACAGGGCAATAGCCAATCCCATCGGTGGCGCCAGCATAAACAACACCATCCATAAAATGTTGTTGGTTAAGGCTGTCCAAAATTGGTCGCTGTCAAACAGCTCTACATAGTTTCCAAAACCAATAAAGGTTTTCTCGCCCAAACCATCCCACTCAAAAAAGCTAAGCCAGATGCTGTCCAGTACTGGAAACAAAACATAAATTGAAAAGATGATTAACGCTGGACCTAAAAACATCCAAGGTGCTACGTCACTAGCGCGTAATCGTTTACCCGACACTAACTCAGACGCCGTATTTACGGCATTTTTCTGAGATTTATTTGAAGAACTCGACGCCATTCCATGTTCCTTATTTGCCTGCCGGTATCCAGTAATATAGCTATAAATAGCAGATTTCTGTTGATACGCATCGCATTTCAGCAAGTTTCACCGCCCTTTCGAGCGTTCTAGTATCTATCGTTATTATCAAACTTAGATCAAATATTGTGACAAGTAAACGTTTTCACCAAGCAATTGTTAAGGTAAAGTAACGAACTATGATCAACATCATACTTGTTCAGTTGCTAGAATTATAAGTGACCAATGATAGGGATAGAAAATGGCAGATATCACACTAAAGGGCTTAGTTAAACGCTATGCCAAAGTAGAAACAATTCACGGCGTAGACCTAGACATCAACCACGGAGAGTTTGTCGTGTTTGTTGGCCCATCGGGTTGTGGTAAGTCTACCCTACTGCGGATGATTGCTGGCTTGGAGGATATCTCCGACGGCGAACTAAGCATTGATAATCAAGTAGTTAACCAAGTTGACCCGGCCGAGCGCGGCGTGGCAATGGTATTCCAATCTTACGCCCTTTACCCCCACATGACCGTAGCCGAGAACATGGGTTTTGGCATGAAAATGAATGGCGTAGACAAAGCTGAAATCGATAAAAAAGTGTCCATGGCAGCCAAAACACTGCAGATGGAAAACTTACTACAACGCACACCAAAAGAGCTTTCTGGTGGCCAACGCCAACGAGTTGCAATTGGCCGAGCCATTGTTCGCGATCCTCGCGTATTCCTGTTTGATGAACCGCTATCAAACCTCGACGCAGAGCTGCGTGTTGAGATGCGTTTACAAATTGCCAAACTGCACAAAGAACTACAAACCACCATGGTCTATGTAACTCACGACCAAGTAGAGGCGATGACCTTAGCCGATAAAATTGTGGTACTGCGTGCTGGTAATATTGAGCAAGTAGGTTCGCCACTAGAACTCTATAATTACCCAGAGAACTTGTTTGTGGCAGGCTTTATTGGCTCTCCAAAAATGAACTTCATGCCAAGCACCGTAAAAGCATTAGAGGGGAATACTGCAACAATAGAGCTACCAGACGGCCAGCAAATTAATATAGAGGTGAGAGATAACAGCGTCACAGTAGGTGAAAAGCTGCAACTGGGTATTCGCCCAGAGCACTTGCGCTTAGATGACAGCGGCGAACTCAAGCTGGCCTTCCAAAGTGAAGTGAGCGAACGCCTTGGTAATGCCACCTATTTGTTTGGTCAATTGGGCGAAATTGATGGAATCAAAGTACATGTAAACGGTGACCACCAAGTGCCCCGTTACACTGAAATTACCCTTAGCTGTGACCTAAACGAATGTTATTTGTTTAACGAAGCAGAACAAGCGGTAAGGGTTTACCAAAAAACTATTAAGTAATACTAGTTGGCTATATCACACTAACGGAACAAAACGCGTAATCATTGCTCATTAAGCACACTTAAACAGTAATGATTGCGCATTATTATTCAATACCAACAATTTAAACAAACACTCCCCCTTCGCTTTTGCGTATACTTTTCAACATGTTCATTTGTTGAGAAAAATCATGTTAATCAAAACCCTGCGACTAAGCCGCAGTCAGCGCACTATCTAGGCAAGCGCTGGCTGGCAATTCGCCTTACTTACCCATGACTTACGCTCGCAATCAAGGAAATTAGCATGTCTCAATTTAGTCACTCAAAATACCAAGCCTTTAAACCCGTCGCTTTGTCTCAACGACAATGGCCAAGCAATACCATTACTCATGCCCCTCAGTGGTGTAGCGTAGATTTACGTGATGGTAACCAAGCCCTTATTGAACCCATGTCAGTAGAACAAAAACAGCGTTTATTCGCGTTATTGATCAAACTAGGTTTTAAGCAAATTGAAGTGGGCTTTCCTGCCGCATCTACTACTGATTACGACTTTGTTCGCTGGCTTATTGAAACCAATCAAATCCCAGACGATGTCTCAATTCAAGTATTAACCCAAGCGCGTCCAGCCTTGATTGCAAAGACATTTGAAGCCTTAAAAGGGGCAAAAAATGCCATTGTGCACTTGTATAACTCAACTTCAAAAGTACAACGCGACAAAGTGTTTAAGCTAGATAAAGCCGGGATTATTGAAATAGCAGTTAAAGGCGCACGCGAATTACAACAACATGCAGACTGCAATCCCGACACCAATTGGCAATTTCAGTATTCTCCAGAGAGTTTTACTGGCACAGAATTAGATTTTGCCGTGGATATTTGTAATGCCGTGGTTGCCGAATGGCGGCCTAAAGCCAGCCAAAAAATCATTTTAAATTTGCCAGCGACGGTGGAGATGTCTACTCCCAACATTTATGCCGATCAAATAGAGTGGTTTATTCATCACATCGATCATCGCGAAGATTTAATTATTAGCCAGCATACTCATAACGACCGTGGTTGCGGCATTGCTGCAGCAGAATTAGGGCAATTGGCTGGCGCAGATCGGGTAGAAGGCACCTTGTTAGGCAATGGTGAGCGCACCGGCAATATGGATATTGTGACCATGGCCATGAACTTGTATAGCCAGGGCATTGATCCACAATTGAACTTGGCCGATGTAGACGAAATTGTGCAAGTCGTGAAGTTTTGTACCCAATTACCGGTGCACCCACGCCACCCTTACGTGGGCGAGTTGGTATTTACGGCCTTTTCTGGCAGCCACCAAGATGCAATTAAAAAATGTTTGGATATTCAACAGCCAGAACAACACTGGGATGTGGCCTATTTACCCATCGACCCAGCTGACCTTGGACGTGATTATCAAGAAGTGATCCGTATTAACAGTCAATCCGGAAAAGGCGGCATCGCATACATCTTAGATAAAGACTATGGTATTCAGTTGCCACGCTGGGCACTTATCGAATTTAGCGCAGTGGTTCAGCAAGATGCCGAGCAAAGCGGTGAAGAAATTAGCCCCGACAAAATTTGGCAGCTATTTCAGCGCCAGTATTTGCAGCAACAACGCGCTTATCAGTTGGCTAATTACCAAGTCAATTATGAGCAGCAAGAGCAAGTACAGGTATTGTTAGAGCGTGACCAAGAACAGTTTCAGATAAAGGCCAGCGGAAATGGTGCATTAGCCGCCTTTGTTAATGGCTTAGCTCAGCAGTTCAATATTGAGATTGAAGTGTTAGATTACAATGAACATGCCTTGAGTAAGGGCGCAGAGGCCGAAGCGGTTTGTTATATTCAAGCCAAAATCGCCGGCAAACGCTACCTAGGTGTAGCTATTGATAAAGACATTCTAACGGCAAGTTTAAAAGCCACACTATGCGCTTTAAACCAAGAGTTATGCCAGCAGCCTATTGGTGAGCCAGCATAACTGAGTACTTAAACCAGCGCTTGGCAGCGCTGGTTTATTGATTAATGCTGATGACCACCAGCGCCATGAGCATGGCCATGTGCCAGTTCTTCTTCTGTTGCAGCACGCACTTCTACAAGCTTAATGGCAAAGTCTAAGTGTTTCCCGGCATAAGGGTGATTAGTATCGATAGTCGCCATAAACTTGCCCACTTTTACCACTGTGACTTGGCGTGGGCCTTGCTCGGTTTGTACCACTGCAGGCATACCCGCTTTCCAGTTTTTAGCACCTTGTAAATGCTTAACTGAAATACGTTCAACTGCATTCTCGTCACGCACGCCATAGCCGTCTTCCGGGGCTAAACTAAGCGCTATTTCTGCGCCTGCTTCTTTCCCTTCAAGACCCGCTTCAATAGCGGGAATCATCGCTTTATGTCCATGTAGATAAGCCACGGCATCTTGTTGGGTGCTTTCTAGCATTGGGCCGTCTGTTTCGTGCAAGGTGTACTCAAAACGTACAACACTATCTTTAGCAACTTTCATGTTCTTTTCTCAAACCATTAAATGTTGCAACACTAAAACAGAAACCACTATCTTTGCCAAGTCTTAGGGGTGTTTTAGCTAAACGCGGGTAATGTGCTGACTAATCAAGGAACAGTATCAGGCTGTTCGACTCATCGTTGATACTGGCTTCAAACTCACATTGAGATTTACTCTTAGACTTTGTGGAAACGTTTACATCCATTTCCGACTTAGTGAGTGCATTTCGTCGATTACGGCGTCGTCGTGATGGCAATACTGCCATTTCAACTTCCTTGATGTCATACGCTAGCATTCAGCTCTCCCTGCAAATTAGCTTTTTAATTAGTATGCGGATTTATTGTTACAGGAATTCAGCCTAGTTGAAGATATCGCTTTCTACAGCACGACCTTAGTCGTATTTACTTTTTAGCTATCACGTAAGCAGCTCAGTCTCTATGCGCTAATTCATAAATTGAATAACAGTGATAACCATGAGGTGCTTGCCCAATCCTTCATATATGTTCAGAATCCAATCAGATATGACGAAAGATTAATCAACAAGGAGGTTGAAATAATAAGAGGTGACCGATGAGTATAGATAATGTTGTTCAATATGCATCCCCTACAGAACCAAGCCATGCATCACAAGCACTAATGGAGCACTTGTTCTCTTTACGCAGCTTGCCTAGCCAGCAGCATCTAAATGAAATAGCCAGTTTAAGCCTAGAGATTCAATCTTTAGACACCTTAAACCAACTCTCAATTTTGCGTGATACTGCCGAGCGTCAACACCTATTCGAAAACTTTGAGTCTAGCTCGTGGTTTGTACAAGAAGGTGGTGACTACTTGTATCGCCCAGAGCTACTGCGTAATGCCCCGCTGACTAAAGTGATGCTACTACTCAAAGAAACGCTCACTTATCGTAATTGGCAGGGTTTATTGCAATTAGCTCACCCGCATTACTTACCGCAGCTACTAGGACGCATAAGAGATTTTAGCGACTTAGATTAAAGCGATTGGCAGATAAACTCTGCTAAACCATCAAAACCACCGAGATGGGGCTGCAGATCTATATCTAAATCAGGGTAATCTTGCTTAGCTTGTTCAATTATTCTCGGCAAATCGTTCACAACATGGGTGCCCGCAGCCAGAAAATGCGGGTACATAACGATTTGCCTGATCCCCGTTTGATAACACTGCTCGATTTTTTGCGAAATACTCGGCTCAACTAACTCCAAAAACGCGGCGTGCACTTGCTGATAATCACTCAACTTGTTAGCCATTGCTTCGGCGAGAGTGACCACTTCTTGATTTGATTGGGGACGGCGGCTTCCGTGTGCCACTACCAATAAGGCTTTCATATTCTTCCTACTGATCGATTGAACGGCTGAAATAGCAGATCGCTTTGCAGCTTAATTTAAGACTTAGTTTACTGAATCGAACCGGAGATGGGAAAAATAATCTGAAGGAAACAAAAGAGGAAAAATTAGCCTCTGCAAGCAGAGGCTAATTAAAGAAACTATTTAACAGCGTCTTTTAATGCTTTACCAGCTACAAAGGCAGGTACATTGGCTGCTGCAATTTGGATCTCAGCACCAGTCTGAGGATTGCGACCAGTGCGGGCTGCACGATGATTAACTTTGAATGTACCAAAGCCGATTAGCTGAACTTGGTCGCCTTCTTTAAGCGCACCAGTTACCGCACCTAAAGTTGTTTCCAATGCTAGTTTTGCTTGAGCTTTTGATAGGTCAGCTTTTTCAGCAATAGCATCAATTAGTTCAGTTTTGTTCATAATGTCTAAATCCTTTATGTTCGTTTTAAATAATCCAGCTTCACTTTAAGAGAAAAAAAAACCCCGCGCAAAGAGTTTTTCTGCTTTAGAGCCTTGTTTGGCGGGGCTTTAACCAATTTATGCGTAAACAGTCACAAAAACACCCAGTATTTGACGTTTATTCCGAACTAATTGCTTTCTAAGCAGATACCTAAATTGCTGACACCTTGGTTCACTGCCAGCGTTTTCAAGGCTTGAATGGCGTTTTTATCGCCATCTGCTTGGTCAACAAGATCCAACAATGCACTCTGAAAAGCCATTTCGTGCTGTACTAATTCTTGCTGCATTATTTCAGCTTCGCTTTGCTCACCAAACTGCAACTCCAAAAAACTTAAAACGCTGGCTAAAGAGGTTTGGCTAGCTTGCTCTGCTTCTTGGCCAGTAGATTCTAACAAAGCACTAAACAAACACTCTGTCACTACGCAACAATCTAAAGCTGGATATACCCCGTACATATCGTAATCTTGAGGCTCTGGGATCAAGTCTTCAAAACGTTCCCGCTGCGCGGAAAAGTTAATGCGAGTTTTAGGGTACATGGCACTTTCCCAAAACAGCGCCAATAGTTTTTTAAAGTCGGCATCATGCTCAAGCTCTACCGCCTGACAAAACAACAAATAATTTGGCGACATTCTTTGCAACAGTGCTAGGCAATATAAAGATTGTTGTTTGGCAGACAACTGCGCTAAACGGTCGATATCACATGGGGTAAGCATTGTTTGCTCCGCGCTAAATAAAACGATTAAGATAATCGAAAGGCTAATAGGTTATGCAGCTTAACACCAGCGTAATCGCTTAGCTAAATTAACTCTTGTTTGCGAAGAACTAAGGTGCAACATGCAGATCACTATTATCAACCCGCAGGCTAAACAATATGCCGCGGCCCTTCAGCCACAATTTCCTCAATGTGATTGGCACCTCGCGTCGCATGTCTCTGAGCTGTCTGATATGGCTCTACAAAGCCAAGTATTATTAGCTACGCCCAGTGATGCAGCCCAAGTGCTTACCAGCATGAAAAACCTAGCATGGCTTCACTCTACCTTTGCAGGAATAGATGCCCTACTCGCCGAAGATTTGCCTAAGCATTACCTACTCACAAATAGCCGAGGCACCTTTGGTCCTTTAATGAGCGAGTATGTGTTTTCTTATCTACTTGCGCACACTCAGCAGCACCTTGCCTATCGGAGCCAGCACCAACAAGCCTTGTGGCAGGCTCTGCCTAGCAATAGCTTACAGGGGCAAACCTTTTGCTGTATTGGCAGTGGCAATATCAGCCAACACCTCGCAGGTACAGCTCGTCACTTTGGTATGCGACCGGTCGCATTAAGCCATAGCGGTTCGCCAAAAACGGCCTTTGACCACGTACAAGCGTTTTCCCAGCAGCAACAACTCTGCGCTACGGCCAAGGTCGTGGTAGCCGTATTACCCAATACCCAAGCGACTCAAGGTTTGCTAGACCAGGATTTTTTTGCGGCCTTAGCCGACGATGTGGTGTTTTTTAATGTAGGCCGAGGGGCAACATTAAATCAGCAAGCCTTACTGCAGTTTCTAGAAGCCAAGCCCAAAGCGCGGGCAATACTTGATGTCACTAACCCCGAGCCGTTGCCAGAAGACCATCCTTTATGGCAACAAGCCAACTGCATGATCACGCCACATATCTCGGCACCTAGCCGGGTAGCAGATATCATTCAATTGTTTGCCGACAACTTAAGCCGTTATTTACAGGGAGAAGATTTGATAGATAAAGTGGATTTTACGAAAGGTTATTAACAGGCAGCGAACGATTCGCTGCCTTGAGAGATTAATCTGCGTCGCCTTCAAAGGCGATTTGCTTTTCTAAATCAAAGGCGGCAAATGCGCGGTCACCTAAGGAGTTAAGAACTTTCACCTCTCCATCTAAAATGGCAATGATGATTTTTCCTAGTTTATCTTCATTAGGGATAATGACCCGGCCTTTGCTACTTTGACTCAGCTCAGACAGTACCTGTTGCTGTAACAACAGTGGATTATCTTCATCATAGTAAAGCATGGTTACTTTCATAGCTGTTCCCTAACGCTTACCCATCAACTTAAACATACCAACAAACTCACTAGCAAATAGCAAGTTTGGCTCACATAAACATCAAACGCTCTGTATTAAGCCTGTAACAAGCAATAAGCTTTTGTCTCTAAAGACTATTTGATTACAAAAACCACCGCTATGTATTTAAAAGTAGCATAGCTTTTGAATTGCGCTTAATGATGGTTTTGCTTTTAAGCATAGCTTATAGTCGAACAACTGTTATTAGAGAATGAGAGCAACATGGCTTACAAAGAGTACAAAGTAATCGCAATTACCGAAGGGGCTTTAGGCACCTTGTTTCTAGGTGCATCAGGCATGCCTTTGCAAAAAGTAGAGGCAAGCTTGAACAAGGAAGCTAGCGATGGTTGGCAGCTGGTATTTCAGGTGATTGAAAATCGTCGCTTCTGGTTATTTTGGAGTCGCGAAACGGTAATTGTGACTCTAGGGCGTTAAACCATGTTAAACCGCGAGCAATTAGAACAGCAGCAAGAACAACTGCGTTTATCGGTGAGAGAGCTGCCTGACGAGCGACGTAAGCAGTTTCATCATGCTTGGCAAAAACAAGTAAAAGACCCAGATAGCTACGCTGTGCTTAACTATTTGATGCTCGCGGGATTACACCATTTTTATCTAGCTAAGTGGCTACGAGGTTTGCTCAATCTTGGCATTTCACTGGTGGCTCTACTGTTAATGCTAGGTGGCGTTTGGCAATGGGGTTTAGCGATGTTAATCGCCATCACCGTGGTCGAACTGCCCGCACTGTTTCGTTCAGAGTTAATGGTGCTGCAGCACAATAACCAAAAAATGCAGGCCTTACTTAAACAACTAAAAGAGCCCTAGTTTTTGGGCCCTTTGAATAACCACAATACAATGCCAGCTAGTGGCAGTAAGCAGATTAAAAATATCCAAAGATATTTACGGCCAATTTCCGCACTGCTGTTTAAAATCTTCACTATGGCGAATATGTCGCCAACTAAAATCACAATGGCTAACAACAATGACAGAGACATTGTTACTCCTCGTTAAAAAATTTTGCCTATTCTAAATCAATTTGGCGACGCAGGTTAAACAGAATGCTCTGACGGCTTTTTGCTAATTCGTTATCTGGTTGCAAACTTATTTGTTGAGTGGCCATTTGCAGCTCAAAATACAACCAGCTACGCACAAATACTCCGTAGCGAGTATCTAAGCCAAATGCCACTAAGCGTGAATAATCATTGGCTTGGCCAGGTTCAGCTTGGTAAAGCTGATTACGCGATTCCACCAGCACTTCGCCTAATTGCTTCTCTGAAACAGGGGCAGCAGCAAATGCAGCAGCACTAGAAAACCAAGCAATCAGAACTGCCGAGAATAAAAACTTTTTCATCAAACCTCTCCTACTCAATCAATAACTTAATGGCCATTACTAATAGCAGCAAGGCAAATGCTTGCTTAAGCCGTTTGGCGGGCAAACGATAAGCTAAGCGACTACCTAAACGGGCAAATATGGAGCTGGTAAGCACAATGCCTAACCATGCCGGCAAATAAACATAACCCAAACTCCAGGCCGGTAAGTCGGCTTCATGCCAACCATTATAGATATATGCAACAGTGCCCACTAACGCAATCGGTAAGCCACATACTGCCGAAATAGCAACAGCTTTGGGAGCTGATACGCCATACCAACTCAAACTAGGAAAAGTAATGGTACCGCCGCCAATGCCAAACATAGCAGAGATACAGCCCACAATAGCACCTAATAAACTAGTGCCTGCAGGCCCAGGTAAACAGCGTTGAGCCTTAGGCGTTCTACCAAACGCCATATACAGCGCCATAACCAGTAAGAAACCAGCAAAATAGTTAGTTAAGTGATCGGCATGTAAGCGGGTAGCCACCCAAGCGCCAAGCATCGATCCAAACACTATGCCGCCACCCAAGCGTTGCACAATATTCCAATCAATTGAGCCACGACAATAATGGGCGTAGCTGGCGCTACTAGCTGTGATAATAATCGAGGCTAATGACGTGCCAATGGCTAAGTGAATCGCCGACTCACTGGCAAAACCCATGGCTCCAAAGCTACCAATTAGCACCGGCACAATGACTAAACCACCACCAATACCAAATAACCCCGACATTAAACCTGCCGCGGCACCAATAAGTAAAAAACTAAGAAACATCATAGCGATAAATAGAAAATTCGATTATCTAGTGCGCTCAGTCTGCGGGATGACTAGCTGTTGCGCAAGCACTTCTGTTTTACCATTGAGGGTATGATAAGAAAGATAAGGAAGAACGTTAGGTTCACCTACACTTTTTAGCTTATAGGTAACAACCATTATCAGCACAAGAATAAACACTATGCCTATTTGCAAAGGGGATTTCATAACAAAAAGCTCTCAGTTACGGCCAAAAATGAACTTCATCCGTAAAGAGTTCTAAGTACTTTACTATATCAAAGCTGAGGGCAATAGCGAGGGTAATTCAGTTAAATAACACGCCGTATAGCTAATACGTGTTATTTAACTTTGTTATATGTGAAGTAGGTAGATATTAACGCTACTTGTGATAAGGCGCGCTTAATTCATGAACAGCGTCAATAAAGGCACCCGCATGCTCAGGGTTTACATCTGGGTGAATGCCATGGCCTAAGTTAAATACGTGACCATTGCCTTCACCAAAACCTTCAAGAATAGTGGCAACTTCTTCACGAATACGCTCTACTGGCGCATACAACATTGAGGGATCCATGTTGCCTTGCAAGGCCACTTTGTCGCCAATGCGTTTTTTCGCTTCAGCAATATTAATGGTCCAATCTAAGCCTACCGCATCACAACCCGTAGCAGCGATTTGCTCTAACCACTGACCACCGTTTTTGGTGAATAAAGTCACTGGCACAGTTTGGCCATCGGCTTTACGGGTTAAGCCATCAACAATTTTGTGCATGTAACGTAACGAGAACTCGTTGTAATCGCGTGGCGATAATACACCGCCCCAAGTATCAAATATCATCACCGACTGAGCACCAGCAGCGATTTGCGCATTCAAATATAAGATCACTGATTCAGCTAGTTTATCGAGTAACAAGTGCAGAGTTTGCGGCTCGCTAAAGGCCATTTTTTTAATACCAGCAAACGACTTAGTCGTGCCGCCTTCAACCATATAAGTAGCCAAAGTCCAAGGGCTACCAGAAAAGCCAATCAGCGGTACTTCGCCTTTCAGCTCTCGCTTAATAGTGCGAACGGCATTCATTACATAACCCAGCTCTTGCTCTGGATCTGGCACACCTAAGGATTCAACTTGTGCCCTGCTGGTCACTGGGCGTTCAAACTTTGGGCCTTCTCCGGTAGAGAAATACAAACCTAAACCCATAGCGTCAGGAATAGTAAGAATGTCGGAAAACAAAATAGCCGCGTCAAGCTTAAAACGACGCAGTGGCTGCAAGGTTACTTCACAAGCCAAGTCAGCATCACGACACACCGACATAAAATCACCTGCGTCTTTGCGTACAGCTCGATACTCAGGCAAATAGCGACCCGCTTGGCGCATCATCCATACTGGTGTTACGTCTACAGGCTGCTTTAACAGTGCGCGCAAATAGCGATCGTTTTTAAGTTCCGACATTAACTTTCCCGATTATCTAAAATTTTAGCTAGTGCATTGTAACTAGCTGCCTTAACAACTCAAGCCTTATAACTAAGCCTGAGCAGTTTATGTAAGACCCCATAATTATTCGTTAGTTTTTTGTCCAAGCCAGTGATTAATCATATCTCGGGCAATCGTGCCAGTTGGCGGAAGGTGAGGCAGGTCGCTGTAATCAAACCACTGGGCATCGGCCAGTTCGCGACGGTCAATATTCACCTCACCAGTGTCATATTCGGCAAAATAAGCGGCCATAATTGAATGTGGAAACGCCCAAGGCTGGCTCCGCCAGTAACTCACATTTTTAACCCTAATACCGGTTTCTTCATGCACTTCTCTATGCACGGTTTGTTCAAGCGTTTCTCCCGCTTCAACAAAACCAGCAATGGCCGTGTATATCGGTTGCTCTTGCTTTTGATGGCGGCGATGGTTTGCTAACAGCACTTTGCGGCCATCACTAATTAGCACAATTATGCTGGGCGAAATTCGTGGGTACGCTCTAAAGCCGCAATGGTCACATTGCATGGCTAACTCCCAGTCCACCCGTTCTAGGGCTTCACCGCAACTGCCACAAAAACGATGGGTTTTAAGAAACAAGGCAAATTGTTGCGCTTTTCCTACCAAGTTAAAGAGCGGGCCACTGAGTACCGACATACTGCTGCGTAAATCAATCCACTCACCCATGCCCAAATCAATTGCTTCGCTCAACTCCAAACGCAAACATGCCTCGCCTTTATAACTGGCAAAGCGTTCAACTTGGGTAAAATCTAACTCGGGTAAAGGCAGGTCCTCAACATCACCGTAAGGAATACACTCACCTTGAGGGATCACTAATATCTGGTTGCCGCAGGTAAAAAACCACCAGCCAAATTGTTTACTCACACTTCATCCTTTCTCTAACGCGAGCTTGCTCAATAGGCAAATAATGACCAAGCTTACACTACATAACAAGCTTTTCACGACTGACAAATGTTTAGCCACGCCTCACTTAAACTAAATATCGGTTGACGAAAGCCCCGATTTTATTTAGTTATAGTTATATTCTTTAGGGATTTAGGAGCAAGGGCAATGCTAAGCAAACTTGAACAAGCTCAAGCCAAATGGGGAGGCGCCAGCCAAGTTATCGATGCTTGGTTAGACGCTAGAAAACAATTGTTAATTGCCTACTGTGAATTAGCAGGTCTACCGCCCTACGACACCGCTGAACGCTCGCTACCGCCACTGCCGGCGATTACCCAATTTTGCCAACAGTTAGTTGATTACGCATCAACAGGTCATTTTGAAATCTACGAGCAAATTGTGAGTGAATGCGCCAACGATGGTGATACCAAACCTGGCGAAAGCTTATTACCGCAAATAACCGAAACCACCGACACCGCGCTGGCCTTTAACGACAAGTACGCCGAAGTGAGTGAAGACATCGAGCTCAATAGCTTCGACAGAGACTTATCTCAGTTGGGTCAAGAAATGGAAGAACGCTTCGCAGTAGAAGACGAGTTACTCGACCATTTATACCAGCACAGCCAACAAAGCGCTGCTGCAGAATAAATACTTAAAAAAGGCCTCACAAGAGGCCTTTTTTATTACTTTGCTATAAACAAAAACGCAGCACCTAAGCGCTGCGTTTTTTTGATCAAGCTATTGATTAGCTAGCTGGCGTTTCTGCCGCTGCATCAGCTTTTTCAATTTCCATCAACTCAACTTCAAATACTAAGATTGAGTTAGGTGGAATGCTACCTGCGCCGTTTTCACCGTAACCTAGCTCTGAAGGGATGAAGAATTTGTACTTCGCGCCTTTAGACATAAGTTGAACACCTTCGGTCCAACCTGGAATCACACGGTTTAGTGGGAACGTTGCTGGCTCACCACGGTCGTAAGAGCTATCAAAAGTAGTTCCGTCAGTTAGGGTACCTTTGTAGTGAACAGTTACTGTATCAGCAGCGCTTGGCTTGTCGCCTTCAGCGTCAGTTAATACTTCAAACTGTAGACCAGATTCAGTCACTGAAACGCCTTCGCGAGCAGCGTTATCTGATAAATACTTAGCGCTTTCAGCTTGAGCTGCAGCAGCATCTTCAGCCGTTTTAGCTTCTACCAATCCAGCAAGTTTCTCGTCTAGCGCTTTAAGTGCTAGCTGAATTTCTTCTTCAGACATGGCTACTTCGCCACTTAAACCGTCTTGCATGCCTTTAAGAACTAATGCGTTATCTAATTCAAGACCCAATTCTTTTTGCTGCTCAAGTGTAGTGGCAATGTAACGAGATACAGAAGCACCAATTGCATAGGCTTGCTGTTGACCTTCGTTCTCTAAGGCTACTTGAGCTACCGCTGGAGCTTCAGCTTTCTCTTCCTGACAGCCAGTAACGGCTAAAATCGAGGCGGCCAAAACCGACACGGCAAAATACTTTTTCATTCATTTATCTCCAATTAAGTCGCATTAAATCTGTGGCATAGCGTGCAAGATCATTATGAATAATTAAACACTTAGCCCGCAAAGCCCTTATACTAACCCTATTAGTCAACACAACCTAGTGACAGTTCCGTAAAAAAACGCAAAAAAATGACAATTATTAAGTTATTTGTAATTTATAGCTTTACTCTGCTATTAACCAGTTGTAGCGACGACTCACCTCCTGTTCGCAGCTGGGAGCAAGCTACTGACGGATCTTATGCTGCCGATTTTTCGTCTGACGGCAGCCTCAGTTTGGTCTCTTCTATTCACCACGGTTTAAGCCTGTGGGATGTAAAAGAACAACGTCAGCTATTTCAGTGGGATCATCAAAATCAAGCCAACAACCAAGTCTTTTTGGTTAAAATTGCCGAGGGTAACCGCTATGCCATAAGTGCCAGCCGTGATGATTTTGTGGTGTGGGATATCGCCAGTGGCAGAGCGCTAGGTTATTGGAAGCTCAGTGAATCGAGCATTCGCGACATTGCCTTAACCAGCAATGGCCAACAAGTTCTGATTGGCTTAGGCGATGGCAAAGTCATCCACCTCGACCTACTCTCTGGCCGTCGCTTAGAGTTTTTAGGTCACAGCGAAAAAATTAACGCAGTGGCGCTATCCGCTAATGGCCGTTACGCCCTCACCGGCGGTAACGATTACCAAGCACTATTTTGGGATACCCAAACCGCCCAAGTTATTTTGCGCTTTCCGCATCAAGGGCGGGTATCATCGGTCGCTTTAGAGTCTAACGGTAAATACGCGTTTACTGCCGATAACGGCAAGCTAGCCCGAGTATGGGCCATTCCAAGCGGCGAGCAAGTTAGCCAGTTAAAACTTACCGCCCGACAAAACATATTTTCATATGTGAGCTTTGCTAATCAAGGCGAGTGGTTACTTACCGGCTCAGCCGCCAGAAAGTTAAGCGTTTGGCATGTAGCAAGTGGCCAAGCACTGCAACATTGGCTAGTCACCCCTACCAAAAAAACACGTCCCAAAAGCGCGGTTGTGTATAGTGCGGCGATGCTCGATAATGGCCAGCTAGCGAGCGCCAGCTCGAGCGGTTTAGTCGAATTTTGGGAATTAAAGAAGTAGCGGTATGAATCAGCAAGAATTAGACGGCGTTATTGAACGCCTTGAAACCAAAATAGCCTTTCAAGAAGATACCATCGAGCAGCTAAACCTTGCCCTACAAGATCAACAAAATCAGCTAGAAACGCTACAACATCAGTTTAAGCTTATTCGCGCCAAATTGTTTGAAGGCGATGGCAGCGCAGCCGTCGCCCCTCAAGAGCAAGAAACACCGCCACCGCATTACTAAGTGGAATACTGACATGTCTGTAGCCTTTCGCCTGGCGCTTGAAGCCGACCTTCCTCGCATTGTAGAGATCTACAACTCGATCGTAGCCTCTCGCCAAGTAACAGCCGATACAGAAGAACAAACGGTAGCCTCACGCCTTCAATGGTTTAAGCAGCACCAACACCCCAAGCGCCCTTTATATGTAATAGAACAAGCCGGGGAAGTGGTTGCCTGGTTAAGCTTTAGTGATTTTTATGGTCGCCCAGCTTACCAACATAGCGCCGAAATCAGTCTCTATTTAGCTGAAGACCAGCGCGGTAAAGGCTTAGGCAAACGCTTGTTACTTGCCGCTGAACCCATTGCCCAAGAACTGGGAATAGAAATCCTGTTGGCCTTCATATTTAGTCATAATGTGCCTAGCCTTGCCTTGTTTGAAAAGCTTGGTTATCAAGACTGGGGCCAGCTGCCAAATGTGGCAAGAATGGATCAGCAAGATTATAGCCTGACAATTTTGGGCAAAACCTTAGCTTAATAAACTAACACCATGTGTATCCAAAAACTGCTCATGGTTATTTCACAATATCGGTGAGAATAATAAGGACTGGCTTTTCAGCATAACGAGCCCCACTAAACAAATTAAGCCTGCGGCAGCCAATTTTACGCCTAAGCGCAGCACTCGATATTTTTGGCCGGTTAAGGAAACATAACGCTTAGCCAGTCCTCCTCCCGATAATGATAGCCAAGCAAGCAAACCGATCGCTATCGCCGTGCCCAATCCCATTGACAGCGCACTGACTACTCCCAACCAATAAACATTTAAAGATTTTGCAAATATCAGTGCCATTAGCGCCCCGCTGCATGGCCGCATACCAATACTGACAACAATAGCGAAATAGTCTTTCAAGTTGCTGGCCTCGGTTAATGACGCTGAACTTGCTACATGGCTATGCCCGCATTCACAATCGTTATTGTGTGGGCTTAACAGTGGCGTAAAAGGCACTGTATTGGTCTTAAGCTCTTGGCCAGTAAGCCGTGGCCCAATATTCACCAGATTCAGTTTTTTCTGCGAGCTTCGGTATTGTTTAATGCCCTTCCAAGCCACAATTAGGCCCAGTAATATCATCGCGATATAACTCAACTCAACCAGCCGTTCAGCCTGAATATTGAGTTGGCTAATGCTGCTGTCCATAACAAATAGCAGGGTACTCACCAAGGTGATAGCCACCAGCGCTTGCAGCATAGCCGCAGATAAAGAGAGTTTAAGGCTGGTCTTAAGTTTCGCCGGATGAGTACTCAAGTAACTGGCCATAATCACCTTGCCATGCCCCGGCCCAACTGCGTGTAAAACCCCATAGCTCAGGCTAGCTAAAAACGTTGTCCACATTGCCTTTGCCGGATGTTGCGATGCCAAGCTCAACAGCTCACTAATGTAGCGACTCAGTTCCATTTGCCAGCGCTTAGATTGCATCCACAGCTGAGGAAATGACAACCACAGATAAATACTGCTTCCGCCCACAACTAACAATAGACAGGCCAATAGCAGCACAGAGCGATGGTGACGGCTCATCATTTACATCCTTACAGTGATTCGCAGGTAATCACGCCCTGCTGAGTAAACAATTTACCTAAAGCGTTATCAGGGCTAGCATCGGCAGGCAGCGCCAAGGCATAACTCATTTGTTCTGAACTAGGGCTTGGCTCTATAATTTTTTGACTACACGCCGCTTGTAACTCAATCGCGAGAGCAAGATCGCCTGAATCGCGCCAGGACATATCAATGTAATAGCTGGGATCAAAAACACGGATATCTAAGGTCCCCTGTCCCATTGAAATAGCTTGCATTGAAATAGGCTGTTTGAACGACAGGTAAAAACTAAAACTCACCTTGAGCCCTTCAATAGTAACCCGTTGCATGCTAGCTCCGGCCAACTCGACTGGCTGCTGATTCCAATAAACCTTGGTAAAATAATCAAAATCGCTAATGTTATTCACTAAGTCTTGAGCCATACGGGTTAAAGTTGGCTGGCGATTAACACCGTCTAGATCTTCGCCGTCCAACATATAAGCAGAGGTCATAGGGTCAAATTGCCACACCATGCTTATCCCGTTAATTTGCTGGTTTTTTCCGTCCACATAACTTCGCACATCAATCCATGAATGAGGGTGTGCGCTCACCAATAAGGGCGCCATGCATAGCATGGCAACCCACCACAGCGCTCTATTTATTTTAAGCACCTTTGGACTCGCTAAAACCGCTACTTAAGCGCATTCACTAAAGTGGAGATGTTATGCTCCATCATTCCTATGTAGGTTCCTGCGGCTTGATCCTCGCTTGCTAAAGCATCGGAATACAGCTCACCGCCAATGTTAACGCCGGTTTCGCGGGCTATTTGCTCGATTAAACGCGGATTAGATACATTTTCTACAAATACGGCTTGGATATTTTGCTGGCGAATTTGTTTGATAATGTTAACCACATCGGCAGCAGACGCTTCTGCTTCGGTACTCATACCCTGTGGAGCAGTAAAGTGAAAACCATAGTCTTTAGCTAAGTAGCCGAAAGCATCATGCGAAGTAATCACATTACGTTTGTTTGCAGGAACCGAAGCCATTTCGGCCGCTAAACGTGCTTGCAGCTGCTTAAGCTGACTAAGGTAACGCGCGGCGTTTTCTTCAAAGTAGGCTCTGTTTTCGGGTGATACCTTTACCAGCGCCGCAAGTATGTTGTGAACATAAGTACGCGTATTTATCACACTATGCCAAGCATGTGGGTCAAACTCGCCATGGTGATGAGCATGATGCTCTTCTTTACCTTCGTCATGGTGTTCAGCTTCATCTTCGTGATGTGTTTCGTGTTCATCATGGTGAGTAGCCTCGTCTTCATGGTGTGCTTCGTGCTCATCATGGTGTGTAGCCTCGGCTTCATCTTCATGCTCCTCCAGATGAATCACATCAATGCCATCAGTAGCGGCAAGCATTAAACCTTGAAAATCTGCGGCCTCAACTAAGCGCTCCATCCAACCTTCAAAACCCAAACCGTTTATCACTAACAGATCTGCATGGGCCACTGCTTGCGCATCTGCGGGTGAGGGCTGATAAACATGAGCATCTCCGTTCGGCCCGACAAGGTTAGTCACTTCTATTTGCTCTCCCCCTACTTGCTTTACCAAGTCTTTTAGCACACTAAAGCTAGTCACCACTTTTACCGGGGCGGCCAAACTAATCGTTGGAAGAAGCACACATAGAGAGAGTGTAAGGCTGACAATAAAACGGCGAATCATAAGAGCATATCCTTATTGTTATGATTAAAAGAGGGAGTTGGTTTGCCACTGCGGAGTAAACCATCGAGTGGACTAAACACCACAGAAATGAGGTAGCAAGCGGCTAGCAACAGCACAATGCTTGGGCTGGTAGAAAAGCCAAAGTAATAAGACAACAACAGCCCGGCCCAACAGGCAGCAACGCTGAGTAATATCGACAACAGCAACATAGGCTCTAGCTTGCGGGTCCAAAATCGGGCGATACAAGCGGGCAAAATCATTAGGCCTACAGCCATTAGCGTTCCTAGCGCATGAAAACCCGCCACTAAGTTGGCCACAACCAGAAACATAAAGGCCAAATGGGCCACTTTTCCGCTACTACCAAAGCTATCTAAATAGTCTTTATCAAGCGTTCCCAGTACCAGTGGTCGGTAGATAAGAGTAAACACTACCAAGCTGCAAACACAGGTAATCAATAGCAGCGTTAACGCGGTATCATCCAGCGCTAAGGCGGTGCCAAAAAGAACATGCAAGAGATCGATATTGCTGCCTTTGGCAGAGATGAGTAACACGCCTAAAGCGAGTGAACCTAAATAAAAAGCCGCGAGGGTACTGTCTTCACTGCTTTTAGTTTTAAGCGCTGTAGCACCGGCTAACATCGCCACCAGTAAACCCGCGACTAAGCCACCAATGGTCATTGATACCACCGACAAACCACACAACAAATAAGCCAGGGCTACTCCGGGCAAAATGGCGTGAGCCATCGCGTCGCCAGTTAAACTCAATCGCCGCAACATTAAAAACACCCCTATGGGTGCTGTGCCCAGCGACAAAGTGGCGCAACCCACCAGCGCTCGGCGCATAAATTGGTAATCAATAAAGGGGGCAAACAGTAAGGATATTAAATCAAGCATGTTAGTTCGCCCGCTTTAAGTTTTGACCAACAAACTCAACAACCCTTATCGAGGGCTTCGCCACTGCAGAGTAATGAGGAGTATGCAGTTCATCACTGCTAGCTTGCACAACCCCACCTTCTTTAAACAACAAACAATGCTCGAAATGCTGTTTTACTAACTCCAAATCATGTATTGCAGCAACAATAGTCGCGCCGTTTTCTTGGCAACGCTTTAGTTGCTCAAGCAGTACCGATACAGTCGCCTCATCTACGCCGTTAAAAGGCTCATCAAGCAGCAATAATTTGCTGCGTTGTAATAACATCCGCGCAAACAAGGCTCGCTGTAATTGCCCGCCCGATAGTTCACTTAACATCTTGGAAGCTAAGTTTTCGATCTCCACCTGAGCCAGTGCCTGTTGCACCTCATGCTGGTAACGCCGCATCGGTTGCCACCAACCTGTTTTTGCCCATAAACCGGCACTTACAAACTGTTTGAGATTGATAGGGAAACTACGTTCTACGCTACATAACTGAGGCATGTAGGCAATGTCGTGACGAGGATTGATATGGTAAACCAAGTCACCGCTCAAGGGCTTAATCACGCCTAAAATAGTTTTTAATAACGTGGATTTTCCGGCACCGTTAGGGCCAACCAGCGCCAGCATGCCATTGCTGGGGATAAAGGCTTGTACGTTATTTACTACGGCTTGATTAGCATGGTGGCCAATAGTCAGCGCATCCATCTCAACAATCGCTTGCATGACCTATACGGCTCCATAGGTTAATAAGATGAGCAGCGCCGCCACTAACACTAACGAACACAAACGCGCGGCCAAGCCGAGATAATAAAAATGCATAGCTTCATCGCCACCAATACAAATGATATGATATAACGTATCATTCATAAACTTATAATGTAAAGAGAAGAAATTGTTGAGATCCCAACTGCCCGATGTAGCCAGTTCATCGCTAACCACACATCAGCCCTCAATTAGCTGGGTGGGTATGGATGATATTTCGGTACCGGTTTATTTAGATGAGCCAGCAGGCTTAACCCATAGCCACGCCAGTGCCAGTATCGCCGTCGATCTACCTGGCGGCGAGCAAGCTGCGCGGGGAATTCATATGTCGCGGCTTTACTTTTTGCTTAACGAATTGGCTCAGCAACCACTCACTCGCCAATCTCTAGAACACTGTTTGGCGCAAGTATTAAGCAGCCATTCAGACGTTCGCTCTACCGCTGCGAGAATAGAATTACAGTTTGAGTTTCTGTTAAAGCGCCCTGCCTTAGTCAGCAATAGCCCTGCTGGTTGGCAGCGTTACCCCATCACCTTATCTGCCGAGTTAATACAAGGACAAGCGCTTTCTGTTGCCTTACAGGTCGAGCTGCAGTATTCCTCAACCTGCCCTTGCTCTGCCGCCCTTGTCAGAGAAAGTTTAGCCCACCAATTTTTACAGCACTTTGGCGAAGATAAAACCTTAAGCCCTTCACAAGCCGCAGCCTGGCTTAAACAAAATGGTACCCTTGCCACACCACACAGCCAACGCAGTGTGGCCTTAGTATCACTGCCATTACCCACGCACTCTAAAGCTTTAGGCTTGGTCAATTTGATTGAACAACTAGAAGCGATTATCGCCACTCCAGTACAAACCAGCGTAAAACGCGCCGACGAACAAGCCTTTGCCGAACTAAACGGCGAGAACTTAATGTTTGTAGAAGATATTAGCCGACGCCTCACCCAGCAACTTACACCGCTTTATCCCAGTATTGCGATTCAAGTAAGGCATCTCGAAAGCTTACATGCGCATAACGCCTTTGCTCAGGTATCGCCACGCACCTCAACAGTGAAACTACAGCCACTATTTGCTCAAGGAAGCCGATAATGAACATGCCAACCACCACGCCAGTAGTCAATACTGGCGCAACCGCCCAAGCCCTCACCGAGATCTACAGCAGTCAAACTGAGCTAGCAGTGTGGCAGCGCCAGCCTGATCCCCAAATTGCAGAATACGCTGCCAGCTTGGTAGATGAGCAAAGTACTTTTAGAGGAATTTCTGCCAGGCTCAATACCAACGAAGTAGCAAGCTATATCAGTGATAAACTACCGCCAGGCACAGGCCGCCAAGCCATGATTGATGACCTAGTGCTAGTGTGCGATATGTTTAGCTGCTTATTCGAACTCGACGTAATTGGTATGCGCTTGGTCAAACTAGAGCAAACTATGTGTCCAAAACTACACTGTGATCAGGTACCATGCCGCTTGCTACTGAGTTACCTAGGCGCTGGCACACAGTACAGCGTATTGCCTAAAAGCCGCTTAGCCGAGCAGCCCAGCCAACCGCCATTACAAGACCTGCCATTGTTTGCAGTCGCCTTATTAAAAGGGCAAGCTTGGGACGAAGAGAGTGAGCACGGTTTAATGCATCGCTCGCCCACATCAGATGAGGTATACCCTCGTTTATTGCTGAGTTTAGATTTCGCCAGTTAGCCACATTTAACCAGAATTTTGGATGACAATGACCCGACAGAGTGACCAAAGTATCGTAGATAGTGCAACTCACCGTTGCAAAGATTCCGGCGCGCGTTTAACCGTGAAGCGGGAGCAAATTTTGCGGGTATTGCTACAACAGCAAAAGCCAATGTCGGCCTACGAAATACTGGATATTTACAATCAGCAAGCCGAACAAACTATGCCGCCAATGTCGGTATATCGAATCCTTGAGTTTCTTGCCCAACACCAATTGGTTCATCGATTAGAATCTCAAAACAAGTTTGTGGCTTGCTCGCATATTCACGAGCAATGTCATCATCAAGTCTCACAGTTTTTAATCTGCCAAAATTGCCAAAGCGTTGAAGAAATCACCATTCCCCAGCATTTAATCGACGAAATAGATAATCGCGCGCAACAAGTGGGTTATCACTTACTGAGCCCACAACTCGAGCTGAGTTGTTTGTGTAAGGATTGTAAACAGAGTCAAAACTGACACCTGAAAGGGGGTGGATTGAAGCCTACTCAGGGTGAAGCAGTAGGGCTTTAACAAGCAAAGTTTTCTGCACTATTCGCTGCGCTTAAACCGCGATCAGCTTTATCACTTCCCACTACTCCAGCTCAGCGATAACCATAGAGAGAAAGGCTAATCATCGCCGATGGTTTATTGAGCTTAAGCTTATTATGACTAAACTATTACGGTATGATTAGACTAGGTTTTTCTTAGGCTTGCGAATGTTGCAGTGCAGTTTGCAAAGAATTAGATGCGTACCATTCTAAGTTAGTAAACAACGTAATATAACAAGTTACTTAAAAGTAAAAAATGGACTGAATATGCTTGGAATATTTAAAAGAAAGCCAACCCTTTCAACAGAAGATGTGGAATTTCAAATTGCTACATTCAAGTGGCTCTTACGGAATTTTGGAGGAGATGATTTCTATAATCATGCAAAGCTTGTTCTTCCAACAAGAAAATTTTTCCCATCAAAAGTTAATAGTGAAGAAGAGGCTGCCTATGAAACTTTTTTGGCTGTGAAAGAATATGCGGGGATGCGTGATTGGGCTTGTAGACTTGAAGCTCAAGAAGAGGACGTTGATCCGCAGGTCGCACCTACTTTAATGATCCAAAATGTTCCTCAAAACCCTCTTGGTACATTTCAGGCAAATGACAACGAAGGTATTGTTGTTACCTACAACCCCACGATCGCGGCCAATCCGACACAACTAGTCGCAACTTTAGCTCATGAACTTTCTCACTACTTAACAGCTACTTCTCCTACGCCACCACCTGGAGGCTGGGAAAACTGGGAATTTGCCACTGATATTACGGCTACTTTTCTTGGTTTTGGTATATTTATGTCTAACTCGGCATTTAGTTTCCAGCAGTTTACCGAAGTTGACTCTCAAGGATGGGCTTTCAATCGTAGCGGTTATCTTTCAGAAGCCGAACACATTTATTCATTGGCTATATTTCTACTACTAAAAGGTGTTGAACCAGACATTGCAACGGCTCATCTAAAACCAAATTTGAAAAAAATGCTCAAGAAGTGCATCAAAGAAATATCGGCCACCGAGTACATTAACGAACTTAAAGCTGTGGAGTATCTCGCGCCTTCTAATAGCAATTTAAGCCAGCTCGCGACTTAATAGAACCCTCAGCTTAAGGCGTGAGCTGACTGGAATCGGTTTTTCAAAGTCAGAACAGCATTCGTTCTCTAACTAAATCAGAGTTTCACTCATACCTAGAAACTAAACTTTATTTGCCTCCATCTGACATTAAATATTGAAAACCCAAAATATTAGGTGAGTTTTTTTAGTGGGGCTAGCGGCTATAAAGCAACAGTCGTAAATTACCTCTACATGCGAGACTTAACGAACAAAGCATCGCTCAGCTAAGGCTTAAACAAACCAATAATGTCTTGTTCGGCTTTTTCTTCTTGCTGCTTGGGGCGTTCGGCGTGGTAGTTACAGCTTACGCACTCAATATGCTCGTGCTCTTCACCGTTCACTTGCTCAACGATTAAACGAATAGAATCTTGCTCTTCACACTCTGGGCATACTGCGCCCGCAATAAAACGATGTTTTGCCATAGTTAACTCTAGTTTGCACTGCCATGTTGCTATGCGACATTAGCCGCATCGGGTATCATAGCGGCATTATTGCACACTTTTAGTAGCACATAGCAACAACCATGATCGTAGCCAACAATATTAGCCTGCAACGCGGCACCAAGTTTCTTTTAGAAGAATCAAACCTCACCATTCACCCCGGCCAAAAAGTGGGTTTAGTGGGGCAAAACGGTTGCGGTAAATCATCGCTATTTGCTTTGTTAAAAAACCAACTGCAAGTGGATGCAGGCAACTTAAGTGTGCCAAGCAAGTGGGAAATTTCCAGCGTTGCCCAAGAAACGCCTGAGCTAAAACGCAAAGCCATTGATTACGTGATTGACGGCGACCAAGAGTTTCGCCAACTAGAGCGCGATATTACCGCTGCAGAAGAAGCTGAAAAAGGCGAGCTCATTGCCACCTTGCATACCAAAATGGACACCATTGGTGGTTACCAAATTAAAACCAAAGCCGCTGAGTTACTGGCGGGTTTAGGCTTTAGTGAGGCAGGCCAACAGCAAAGCGTAAGTGACTTTTCGGGTGGTTGGCGAATGCGCTTAAACCTAGCCCAAGCGCTATTGGTTCGCTCCGATCTATTGCTATTGGATGAACCAACCAACCACTTGGATTTAGACACCGTGGTGTGGCTAGAACAGTGGCTTAAGCGCTACCCCGGCACGCTAATTCTGATTTCTCACGATCGCGATTTTCTGGACAATATTATTAATCGCATTGTGCACATTGAGCATCAAAAGCTAAATGAGTACACCGGTGGCTATTCAGACTTTGAGCAGATGCGCGCCATGCACTTGGCTCAGCAACAAGCCATGTACGAGAAGCAACAGCGCGAGCGTGCGCATATGCAAGGTTTTGTAGACCGTTTTCGTTACAAGGCCAGTAAAGCCAAGCAAGCACAAAGCCGCTTAAAAGCGCTTGAAAAAATGGAAGTGATTAGCCAAGCCCACGTAGATTCGCAGTTTAGCTTTCAGTTTAGAGAGCCAGACAACCTGCCCCTACCCTTGCTTACCATGGAAAAAGTGAGCGCCGGTTATGAAGATAAAACCATTCTTGAACAAGTTAAGTTTAACTTGGTGCCTGGCAGCCGTATTGGTTTGTTAGGCCGTAACGGCGCGGGTAAATCTACCTTTATTAAACTGCTTTCTGGTGAGCTAAAAGCGCTGGCCGGCAATGTAGAAATAAACAAAATGGCTAAAGTGGGTTACTTTGCCCAGCACCAATTAGAAACTCTGCGCCCAGACGATACGCCGATGCAGCATTTGCAACGCTTGGCCCCTAATAATACCGAGGCTGAACTACGCAAGTATTTAGGCAGTTTTGGTTTCCAAGGCGATCAAGCTCTAGAGAAAGTAGCGCCGTTTAGTGGTGGTGAAAAAGCCCGTTTGGTATTGGCCTTAGTAGTTTGGCAAAAGCCTAACTTGTTACTACTTGATGAACCTACCAACCACTTAGATTTAGAAATGCGCCACGCACTCACTTTGGCGCTGCAAGAGTTTACCGGTGCAATGATTATTGTATCGCACGACCGAGCATTACTGCGCGCCACTACCGATGAATTTTACTTGGTAGACAGCCAGCGGGTCTCGCCTTTTGAGGGTGATTTAGACGATTACCAACAATGGCTAAGCCAAGCCAACCGACAGATAAACAGCAACGGTACAGAAAGTAGCGCTACTGGCGCGAACCCGGTGAATCAACGTAAAGAACAAAAACGTCGCGAAGCCGAATTTCGCCAGCAAACAAAAGGCATTCGTAAGCAATTAGAAAGCCTTGAGAAAAGCAGCGCTAAAGCCCAGCAACGTTTAGACGAAGTAGAACAAAAAATGGCTGAACCAGAACTGTATGAAGCCGATAACAAAGCACAACTGCAAAAGTGTTTACAACAACAAGCAGAACTTAAGAGCGAACTAGAAGAAACTGAACTAAGCTGGTTTGACCTGCAAGAGCAACTAGAAGAGCAGCAACAAGCCTTTGGTATAGAGCAGGAAAGCTAAGTTTACTTGATCTCTTTAGTCACTCAGGTAATGCTACTAACAACAGAACTATTAATAACCATTCAAGGATGTATATGAACACGGCGCTAAACCGCTCAAGATTACTTATTGGCATTGCGCTAATAGTGGTAGGAATCGCAGTGATAGCCTATGTGCTACCACAAACAGTGAGTTTAATTACCTTGCCGCATGATGCGCCTTTCATGCAGCACTTTTTTAACTGGTTAATGGCCGATACCGATGCCATAAATACCCAAGTTAGCGAAGAGTTTTTTGAAATTTTTCAAACCTTTATCAAGGTAATAGTGCTAATCGTATTTTTATACGTATGCGTTAAGCTGGTAGGTGTAGGTTTAATGATTATTCGTGAAGGGGTGAGCTTAATTCGCCCGGCAAGCAGTAACGAAAAAAGCAAAGACTAAACCTGAATGATTGAAAGCAAAAAGCGAGCATATTATGGCTCGCTTTTTTTGTGGCTGCGTGTCGCGTTACAAGCCGAGTATGGCGCTGGCCAAGCCAAAATAAACTAACACCCCTGATACGTCAGCAATTGTCGCAACCAGTGGGCCAGAGGCCGTTGCAGGGTCGAGTTTCATCTTATTCAGCAAAAACGGTAAGCTTAAGCCCACCAGTGATCCCACTAATACAATGATCACCATCGACATAGATACAATCATTGCTACGTCTGGGCCACCGCGAAATACCCCTACGCTATAAACTGCAGCCGCCATAGTTAAGCCAAGTGCTAGCCCCACCAACAGTTCACGGCTAAACAATTTAGACCAGTCATTTTTGTCTACTTCGCCAGTGGCCAGTGCCCGTACCATTAAGGCTGCTGCTTGTGAGCCTGCATTACCGCCACTACCAATCAATAAAGGTAAGAAAAACACCAGAGCAACGTTGGCCGAAATCGTTTCTTCAAAATGAGCAATTCCCGCGCCGGAGAACATCGCGCCAAACACTAGCAGTACCAGCCACATCACCCGTTTACGGTAGAGCTCCCAAATGCTCACTCGGTCTACTGTTTCGTCGAGCTTACCTACTGAGGCACTTTTTTGGGCATCTTCGGTGGCTTCTTCAACCGCCGCATCCATCGCGTCATCGTAAGTAACAATGCCAACCAGCTTTTGCTGTTCATCCACCACTGGCAGGGCCAATAGATCGTAATGGCGAATTTGTTTACTCACATGCTCTTGGCTTTCTTCTACGGTGACCGATACCACTTCGGTACGCATTAACTCGCGCACTTGAATATCGGGAGAGGCCAGAATCAATTCACGCAAAGACACGGTACCGAGTAGTCGACGTTCGCGGTCAATCACATAGGTTTGGTAAATAGTTTCTTTATCTGGCGCTTCAAGTCGCAGCTGCTTTAACGCCCGGCTAACCAGCCAGTGTTCTTTTAGAGTGGCATAGTCAGAGGTCATGATTGACCCCGCGGTTCCTTCGGCGTAGCTAGAAAGCTTACGTAAATCTTCGCGCTCGGCTTGAGCTAAGCCAGGTAAAACCATGGCGCGTTGCTCTTCGTCTAAGTCGTTATATAAATCGGCGCGCTCATCTGCCTCCATGCGAGAAAACAACGCGGCCAGTTTATGGCGCTTCATTAAACCCGCTACGTCGGCTTGTAGATATGGTGGCAAATACGAGAAAACTTTGGCGCGATCACCTAGTGAAAACATCGAAATAAGCGGTAAGGCTTCTTTAGGTTCAAACTCGGCCAAGGCTTGGCCAACGTCGGCAAAGTGGTATTCATCGAGGGTTGAGCGAAGGGTTAACTTGTCTAAGTTAACTAAAGCGAGCTCTAGTTTTTGTTGAAGATGTGCCATGTACTGCTCCAGCTATCGCATAGAGCCAAGCATTAACCAGACGGACTACGCGAAGAAATTTTGTTGTATCGGGTCTATAAAACGATAAAAGTTTCGACTGTCGGGGTCCGGGTTCATAGAAGATTCTCTGTGATAAAATCGGCGCAAATTGTAGGGGGAATAAGCTTAAAACTCAAGCGATTTATCGCCCTCAAGCTAAAGCTGAAGGGCGAGTTGACGGGCGTTGCAGCCAGCAACGCCAAACTTGAATGTAGCTAGGTTTGATTCCGAGCTAAGTGTTGTAACCCAAGTTAGGCGCTAACCAGCGTTCGGCAACCTCCAAGCTCATATTTTTACGCTTGGCGTAATCTTCTACTTGGTCTTTTTGAATCGATGCCACCGCAAAATAACGGCTCTCTGGATGAGAGAAATACCAACCTGATACCGCTGCACCCGGCCACATCGCGTAGCTGTCGGTTAGCACCATACCGATCCGTTTTTCAACATCCAGTAAGTCCCAAATAAGACCCTTCTCGGTATGCTCCGGACAAGCGGGATAACCCGGTGCAGGACGTATGCCTTGGTAGTTTTCACGAATTAACTCTTCGCTGCTGAGGTTTTCGTCGGCGGCATAGCCCCAGAAGTCTTTACGTACTTGCGCATGTAAGTATTCTGCAAAACCTTCGGCGAGGCGATCGGCAATCGCTTTTACCATAATCGCGTTGTAATCATCGCCTTCATCTTTATACATGTCGGCTAATTCATCTTCACCAATTCCGCCAGTTACCGCAAAGGCACCAAAGTAATCGGCTTTGCCGCTCGCCTTGGGTGCAATAAAATCGGCTAAGCAATTGTTAGCGCCCTTTTTCTTATCGGTTTGCTGGCGAAGCTGAGAGCTTACTCCAAGCAGTTCGCTGCGTGATTCGTCGGTGTAGATCTCAATATCGTCACCCACACTATTGGCAGGGAACAAACCAAACACACCTGATACTTTCACTTCGCGCTTTTGTTTAAAACGAGCGAGCATAGCTTTGGCGTCGGCAAACAAACGCTTGGCTTCTTCGCCCACTACCTCGTCTTCGAGAATACGCGGGTATTTTCCAGCCAATGACCAAGTCATAAAGAATGGGGTCCAATCTATGTAAGGTTCAATGTCTTCTATCGACACATCTTCGAACTGTTGAATGCCCAATTGCTTTGGTACTGGCGGCGTGTAGTTTTCCCACTCAATCGGCGCACGATTAGCACGAGCCACTTCTAAAGTAACCGGTGGAGTACGCGGCCGCTTACGAGCATGCTGCTCACGTACAATCTCGTAGTCTTTATCCAGTTTTTCTACAAAAG
Organism: Agarivorans sp. 1_MG-2023; assembly: GCF_030548385.1. Lineage (NCBI taxonomy): Bacteria > Pseudomonadati > Pseudomonadota > Gammaproteobacteria > Alteromonadales > Alteromonadaceae > Agarivorans > Agarivorans sp. 1_MG-2023. The sequence goes on from NZ_JAUOSJ010000014.1 coordinate 126,360, forward strand.
GAGGGCGTAACTCGTCGGACAATAAACTTTGGCACACTCCCACCGCACGTGACGCGTTAGATACGTACACGACAGGGTGCTCATAGTTTTGTTCAATTTTAACCGCAGTGTGCGCTTTAGAAGTAGTTGCTCCACCAATAAGCAACGGCAGCTCGAGGCCGGTACGCTGCATTTCTTTAGCTACGTGCACCATTTCATCTAACGAGGGCGTAATTAGCCCTGAGAGGCCAATCATATCTACGTTTTCTTCTTTAGCGACTTTTAGAATTTTGTCACAAGACACCATGACGCCAAGGTCGATGACTTCAAAGTTATTACATTGCAGCACTACCCCTACAATGTTTTTACCAATGTCGTGCACGTCACCCTTCACGGTGGCCATTACTATTTTACCGTTAGAGCGCTGACCTTCGCCTTTCTCGGCTTCAATATAGGGCTGTAAGTAGGCTACCGCGCGTTTCATAACACGGGCAGATTTCACTACCTGCGGTAAGAACATTTTACCGTCGCCAAATAAATCGCCCACTACATTCATGCCGTCCATTAACGGCCCTTCAATCACGTGTAATGGGCGCTCTACCGATTGGCGCGCTAGCTCGGTGTCGTCTTCGATAAATTCGGTGATACCTTTAACTAAAGCGTGCTCTAGCCGCTTTTTAACATCCCATGTGCGCCACTCTAAATCCTGAGCACTTTCTTGTTGAGAACCGTCACCACGGTATTTCTCGGCAATTTCAAGCAGCTCTTCGGTAGCATTGCTATGGGTATTAAGTACTACTGCTTCAACTTTATCTTTTAACTCTTTAGGAATGTCTTCGTAAATGGCCAACTGGCCCGCATTTACAATGCCCATGTCCATGCCGTTCTTAATCGCGTAGTACAAGAACACCGCGTGTATCGCTTCTCGAACAGGGTTATTACCACGGAATGAAAAGCTTACATTAGAGACACCGCCAGAAATCATCGCATGCGGTAAGTTATCTTTGATGTCTTTTACCGCTTCGATAAAATCAACCGCATAGTTGTTATGCTCGTCGATTCCGGTAGCTACCGCAAAAATGTTTGGATCGAAGATAATATCTTCCGGCGGGAAGCCGACTTGATTGACTAAGATGTCGTAAGATTTACTACATATTTCAAACTTACGTTCGCGGGTATCTGCCTGACCTTCTTCATCAAAGGCCATAACAATAACTGCCGCGCCATAACGGCGAAGAATTTTAGCTTGGCGAATAAAGGGTTCTACCCCTTCTTTCATCGAAATAGAGTTAACAATAGGCTTACCCTGCACACACTGCAGGCCAGCTTCTAAAATATCCCACTTAGATGAATCAATCATCACCGGCACTTTGGCGATATCAGGCTCACAGGCAATCATGTTCAAAAAGCGCACCATGGCCGCTTTTGAATCCAACATACCTTCGTCCATGTTGATATCAATAATTTGCGCGCCGTTTTCAACTTGGTTTAAGGCAACCTCAATAGCCTTATCGTAGTTCTCCTCTACGATAAGCCGCTTAAATATTGCTGACCCCGTAACGTTGTTACGCTCACCTACGTTTACAAACAGGGTATCTGCAGTAATTGTTAGTGGCTCTAGCCCTGACAGGCGACAAGCTACATCTATTTCCGGCAGTTGACGTGGTGCTACACCTTCAACCGCATCGGCCATGGCTTTAATATGCTCAGGCGTGGTACCACAACAGCCGCCAACTAAATTTAAGAAACCAGCGCGCGCCCATTCACCAATGTGTTCCGCCATCTCCTTGGCTTCAAGGTCATATTCACCAAAGGCATTTGGCAAGCCTGCATTGGGGTGAGCAGAGACATAGGTTTCGCTTACGCGGCTAAGCTCGTCAACATACTGGCGAAGCTCGTCTGGCCCCAATGCACAGTTCAAACCTATGCTAATTGGGCTAGCGTGGCGCATCGAGTTGTAAAAGGCTTCGGTTGTTTGGCCACTTAAGGTACGGCCTGAGGCGTCGGTAATGGTGCCCGAAATCATCACTGGCAGTTTATAGCCCAGCTCATCAAACACAGTTTCTACCGCAAACACCGCCGCTTTTGCGTTAAGAGTATCGAAGATGGTTTCGATTAAAATTAAGTCACTACCGCCTTCTATAAGCGCCTTAGTGGATTCAACATAAGCCTCTACTAGCTCGTTAAAAGTGACATTACGATAACCTGGGTCGTTCACATCTGGCGAGATAGAACAGGTACGGTTTGTGGGGCCTAACACACCCGCTACAAAACGAGGACGTTCAGGATTTAAGGCAGTGACTTCGTCAGCAACTTCGCGAGCAATACGCGCAGCTTCGCGGTTGATATCAGCCGAGTACTTCTCCATGTCGTAATCAGCCATGGCGATAGTTGTAGCGTTAAAGGTATTGGTTTCTAGAATATCAGCGCCAGCCAGCAAGTACTCACGATGAATATCAGCAATAATTTTTGGCTGTGTTAGCACCAACATATCGTTGTTGCCTTTTACATCGGTATGCCAGTCTGCAAAGCTCTCTCCGCGGTAGTCAGCCTCTTCAAATTTGTAAGACTGAATCATGGTTCCCATGCCGCCATCGATGATCATGATGCGTTGAGAGAGTTGCTTTTCTAGTTGTAGCCTTGCTGACACGGGAACTTCCTATTTCTTTCGCTGGTATTTCGACTCGGCAGTGTAGCACACTGCCTAATGGGGCTTATCTGCGATAAAGTTATATGAAATTATTTCAAGATATTATCAGATTTGGGTTTAAGCTCGGCTAAGTCGTAAGGCGTGATTTGGTAAACACAGTAGTTAAGCCAGTTGTTATACAAAAGGTGTCCATGACTACGCCAAGTGGCACATGGCGCGGCAGAGCAATCGTCATGCGTGTAGTAGTTTTCGGGCAATTGCGGATTCAAGCCTTCTTGAGAATCACGCTGATACTCGTTGTGCAAAGTATCTGCTGCGTACTCTGGATGACCAGTAATAAATACTTGGCGAAAATCTTCGCTGGCAAATAAGTAGCTACCCGCTTCAGGGTTATCGGCCAGTACCTTCAAGTCGGTTTCTTCGGTAATTAGGTTTGAATCAAAATGCGCGAAGCGTGATAGTGGCGCGAGAAAAGCGTCATCAAAACCACGAACCAAGGGATTATGCTTGTGCTTGGTTTGATGCCAATACACCCCAGACAACTTGGTATCTCTAGTTTGTTTGTTCAAACCATATAAATGATACAACGCCGCCTGCGCCGCCCAACATAAGTACAAGGTTGAAGTGACGTGGGTTGTGGCCCAATCAATAATTTCTTTAACTTGATCCCAGTAATACACTTCTTCGAAGGGTACTTGCCCTAAAGGAGCACCAGTAATAATCAGTCCGTCGAAGTTACGCTCGCGCAGTTTGTCAAAATCACGATAAAACTTATCGATGTGATCTTTGGGAGTGTTTTTAGACACGCGATGATCGATACGTAATAGCTTTACATTCACCTGCAAGGGAGAGTTAGAGAGCAGCCTGAGGATTTGGTTTTCAGTCTCAATTTTCTTAGGCATCAAATTAAGAAGTACTACCTCGAGCGGACGGATATCCTGATGGGCTGCACGGCTCTCTGGCATAACAAAAATATTTTCGTTACGCAGGACTTCAGCAGCGGGTAACTGGTCAGGAATACAAATTGGCATAAGAGGCTCCAAGCTAACAACAAGACATGTATGTCTAGACATCTAGATACCTATTTTAAATAGTTCCTCGTGTATGTCTAGAACTTGTTAAAAGCTGCTGATTTTGTGCCAATAATTATTCATAATGCTCCCTGATGAAAAAAAGTTGTAAGGGCACATGGCTGAGTTAAAGCTTAATGTAGAACGATTACAAACAGGTGTGTTTGTTAAGCTTCCGGTAAAATGGGGCGAGCACCCGTTTATGTTCACCAGCTTCAAAATAAAAAGCCAAGATCAGATTGATGTAATCAAGAATCTGGGATTGAAGCATGTCATTGTGGTACCTGAAAAAAGCGATACGCCACCTTTGCCGGCGAACCAAGAACAAGACGACGAAAAAAAGGATGACGCTAAGGCTTTAGAGAAAGCCGCCAAAGCACTCTGGGAAGAAAAACGCGCGCGTATTGAAGAGTTAAAGAATTACCGCCGTAACCTACAAAAGGTTGAGAAAGAGTTTGATCGCTCAATGGCGCAAGTTCGCGCGGTGATGAGCAAACTGAAAAGCCGCCCACTTAACGCCGTTGATGACGCTACAACCCTAATTAACAACCTAGCCGATGACTTACTCTCTGGCGAGGGTGTGGTGCTGCACTTAATGAACGACAGCAAAGATGCCGACAGCTTTTACTATCACAGTTTAAATGTGTCTATCCTTGCCATGATGCTAGCCAAAGCTGCTGGATTTTCTGAGCGTGATATAAAAATCTTAGGCTTGGCCGGCTTGTTTCACGATGTAGGGAAAATGAAAATCCCCGATAAAGTGCTGCGCAAACCGGGTAAGTTAACCGCTCAAGAAGCCAACTTATTAAAGATGCACACTAAGTACGGGGCTGATTTTCTTAAGTTATCAGAAACGATACCCGCAAAGGTAAAAGTGATTGCGGCGCAACACCACGAGTATTTAGATGGCAGCGGTTACCCTCAGAAGTTAAAAGGCGACAGCATCGACCGCTTAGCCCAGCTCATTGCAGTTGTAAATGAGTATGACAGCTTATGCCACCCAAGAGACCCACGCTTAACCCGGATTCCTTTTACGGTTATTTCCTACCTTTATAAACAACGTAAAGCGCAGCTCAATGCTGCTGACTTAGGCATACTTATACGTTTGTTGGGTATCTATCCGCCAGGCAGTGTTGTGCAGCTTAGTTCAGGGCAGATTGGCTTGGTGATGTCGGTAAACTCGGAACGTTTGCTGTTCCCTGCTGTACAAGTTTATGACCCCAATATCCCGCGTACTGAAGCACCAATTATTGATTTAGAAGCGGCAGGCTTAACCATTGAGAAAGCCCTTAAGCCCAGCGCCTTACCCGATGCTGTATTTGAGTACTTGAATCCGCGGGCGCGCATCTCTTATTACTTCGATCACAACAAACGTTTGTAACGGGCTAATTACTCCGCCGTTGTAAAATCTTACTAGACAAATTCAAGACAAAAAAAAGCCGGACCTAAGTCCGGCTTTTTATACTTGGTGTCTGAGTTTACTCAGCCGCTTCTTCAGCAACTTCTTCAACTTCAGGACGGTCCAATAATTCAATGAATGCCATAGGAGCATTATCGCCAGCACGGAAACCACATTTTAAAATGCGAGTGTAACCGCCTGCACGTTCTTTGAATCGAGGGCCGATTTCAGCAAATAGCTTACCAACAACTTCTGCATCGCGAGTACGAGCAAAAGCTAGACGACGGTTAGCTACACTGTCATTTTTAGCCAATGTAATTAATGGCTCAACAACACGACGAAGCTCTTTGGCTTTAGGCAATGTTGTCTTGATAACTTCATGGCGAACCAATGAACTGGCCATATTCCGGAACATAGCCTGACGATGGCTACTATTTCGGTTCAATTGACGACCACTCTGACGATGGCGCATGACCTTATCCTTCTATATTAAGACGTTAAAACCAGTGACTACTTATCAGCAATGCTAGCTGGCGGCCAGTTTTCTAGGCGCATACCTAGAGACAAACCACGTGACGCTAATACATCTTTGATTTCTGTAAGCGACTTTTTACCTAAGTTAGGTGTTTTAAGTAGCTCAACTTCGGTACGTTGTACCAAGTCACCAATGTAATGAATCGCTTCTGCCTTCAAACAGTTAGCAGAGCGTACTGTCAACTCTAGATCATCGACAGGACGAAGCAGGATTGGATCAAACTCTGGCTTCTCTTCTTTTTCTTCAGGCTCACTTACATCACGTAAGTCAACGAAGGCATCCAATTGTTCTGCAAGAATTGTTGCAGAGCGGCGGATAGCTTCCTCTGGATCAAGAGTACCATTGGTTTCCATATCGATAACCAATTTGTCCAAGTCAGTACGTTGCTCTACACGAGCAGCTTCAACAGTATAAGCAATACGCTCTACTGGGCTGTAAGCCGCATCAGTTAGCAAACGACCAATTGGACGCTCTTCATCTTCAGAGTGAACCCGAACTGAAGCTGGTACGTAACCGCGACCACGTTCAACCTTAATGCGCATGCTGATTTCAGCGTTGCTGCTAAGGTGACAAATAACGTGCTCAGGGTTAGTGATTTCGACATCAGCGTCGTGCTGAATGTCGCCTGCAACCACAGGACCTGCTCCAGACTTGGCAAGACTAAGTGTTACTTCGTCTTTACCTTCTAACTTCACAGCAATACCTTTAAGGTTAAGCAAGATTTCCAAGATATCCTCTTGTACGCCTTCCTTACTGCTGTACTCATGCAACACGCCATCGATTTCAACTTCTGTTACCGCACAACCAGGCATAGAAGATAAAAGAATACGACGAAGAGCATTACCTAAAGTGTGGCCAAAACCACGCTCTAATGGCTCAAGCGTAACCTTTGCACGAGTTGGGCTAACTTGTTCGATCTCAACTAGCCTTGGTTTTAGAAACTCTGTTACAGAACCCTGCATTGTGTCCTCTCTATAATTCAACTTTACTTAGAGTAAAGTTCGACGATCAGCTGTTCGTTAATTTCCGCAGATAAATCAGCGCGCTCAGGTAGGCGTTTGAAAGTGCCTTCCATTTTAGTAGCGTCTACTTCTATCCACGATGCCGCTTCACGTTGTCCAGCGATTTCTAAAGATGCAACGATACGCGCTTGCTTCTTAGATTTTTCGCGAACACTGATAACGTCTTCTGGTAATACCTTGTAAGAAGGAATATTAACCACTTGACCGTTAACTACGATAGCTTTGTGGCTAACTAGCTGACGAGCTTCAGCGCGAGTAGCACCAAAACCTAAACGGTAAACAACGTTATCTAAACGACTTTCTAACAATTGCAGCAAGTTTTCACCGGTGTTGCCTTTAAGGCGAGCAGCAGCTTTGTAGTAGTTGCGGAATTGTTTTTCAAGTATGCCGTATAAACGACGAACTTTTTGCTTCTCACGAAGCTGTAAACCGTAGTCTGAAAGACGCGCTTTACGTGCACCATGTTGACCAGGTGCTGCATCCAACTTACACTTTGTGTCGATCGCACGTACACCACTTTTCAAGAAAAGATCGGTACCTTCACGACGGCTAAGTTTAAGCTTTGGACCTAAATATCTTGCCATTTTTCTTTCTCCAATCTATCCAGAAACTACACGCGGCGTTTCTTCGGTGGACGACAACCATTGTGTGGAATCGGAGTCACGTCGGTGATGTTAGTCACACGGAAACCCGCAGCATGTAATGCACGGATTGAAGACTCACGACCAGGACCTGGGCCGTTTACAAACACTTCTACGTTCTTAAGGCCGTAGTCTTTAGCTGCTTCAGCAGCACGTTCAGCAGCAACCTGTGCAGCGAACGGAGTAGACTTACGTGAACCACGGAAACCTGAACCACCTGCAGTGGCCCAAGAAAGCGCGTTACCCTGACGATCAGTGATAGTCACAATAGTATTGTTGAAAGAAGCATGGATATGAGCCATGCCATCAGCAACTTGTTTTTTTACGCGTTTACGAGCGCGAGTCGGAGTTTTAGCCATTTTCACTCACCCCTTATTTCTTAATAGGTTTGCGAGGACCTTTACGGGTGCGCGCATTTGTTTTAGTGCGCTGACCGCGAAGGGGCAAACTGCGACGGTGACGAAGTCCACGGTAACAACCGAGGTCCATCAGACGCTTAATGTTCATTGATACTTCACGACGTAGATCACCTTCAACAGTGAATTTAGCTACTTCGTCACGAAGTTTATCGATTTGTGTTTCGTCAAGTTCTCTGATCTTAACATCTTCAGCAATACCGGCTGCCGCACAAATTTTTTGTGAGCGGGTTAAGCCAATACCGAAGATTGCAGTTAAAGCAATAACTGCGTGCTTCTGATCAGGAATGTTAATGCCGGCTATACGGGCCATTGGCACACTCCTATAATTTTCGTGTTAAACGAAGGCCATCTGTGAAAAGCCCGTAAGGATACTCAACAGATGACCACATTGCAAATAATATTGTCTTGAAATCTACTAACTAGCCTTGGCGCTGTTTGTGCTTTGGCTCACTGCAAATTACACGCACAACACCGTTGCGCTTGATAACTTTACAGTTACGGCAGATTTTCTTAACGGATGCACGTACTTTCATTGCTATCTCCGTAAAAGTTAAAGACCAATCTCAAGGGCGGCCTAACGGCCGTAACCTTTAAGATTAGCTTTTTTCAGAACCGAACCATATTGATGAGACATCAAATGGGTTTGGACCTGAGCCATAAAGTCCATGATAACCACCACTACAATAAGTAGCGAAGTACCACCGAAGTAGAACTGAACGTTCATTCCGATCATCATAAACTCAGGAATTAAACATACAAACGTGATGTACAAAGCACCAGCTAGGGTTAAACGAGTCATCACCTTGTCTATGTATCGCGAGGTCTGTTCACCTGGGCGTATACCCGGAATGAACGCGCCACTCTTCTTCAAGTTATCTGCTGTTTCGCGAGGGTTAAATACCAACGCAGTATAGAAGAAGCAGAAGAAGATAATAGCTGCTGCATACAAGAACACATATAACGGTTGCCCAGGTTGTAGCGTTAATGACAGGTCAGAAAGGAAAGACAAGCCTTCATTTTGACCGAACCACTGCGCTAATGTGCCAGGGAACAGAATAATACTTGAAGCGAAAATTGCCGGGATAACACCCGCCATGTTCACTTTAAGTGGTAAATGTGTGCTTTGTGCAGCGAACACTTTGCGACCTTGTTGGCGTTTTGCATAGTTAACAACGATACGACGTTGTCCACGTTCTACAAATACCACAAAGAAGGTCACCGCAAATACAAGAGCAACGATGAACAAGAGTAACAATAAGTGCAACTCTCCTTGACGCGCCTGCTCAGCCGTCTGACCGATTGCAGAAGGCAATCCTGCCACAATACCAGCAAAAATTAGAATCGAAATTCCGTTGCCGATACCGCGTTCAGTAATTTGCTCACCTAACCACATCAGGAACATTGTTCCTGTCACCAAGCTAACCACCGCAGTGAAATAGAACGGTAGACCTGGGTTAATTACCAGACCTGCCATCATATTTGGTAAGCCAGTAGCAATACCAATAGCTTGGAAGGTTGCTAAAACCAGCGTGCTATAACGCGTGTATTGACTAATCTTACGTCTACCCGACTCGCCTTCTTTTTTAAGTTCAGCAAGGGTTGGGTGAACAACTGTCAATAACTGGATGATAATCGATGCCGAAATGTACGGCATGATACCTAACGCGAATATAGAAGCACGTGAAAGAGCACCACCTGAAAACATATTAAACATTTCCAGAATGGTACCTTTTTGCTGGTCAAACAACGCGGCCAGTACAGCGGCATCAATCCCAGGTAACGGCACAAAGGAGCCTGCTCGGAACACAATAATGGCTCCAAGCACAAATAGTAAACGACTCTTAAGCTCGCTTAAGCCGCCTTGTGCACTTGCTGATGCTGTTCCTGGATTCTTAGCCATGTTTTGTACTTATTCCTCGATTTTACCGCCAGCAGCTTCAATAGCTGCCAGTGCGCCTTTAGTTACACGCAGGCCACGTAAGGTAACTGGTGCTTTAACTTCGCCAGATAGTACTACTTTTGCAAACTTAATGTTGCGAGTAATAAGACCAGCTGCCTTCAAAGCGTCCAAATCTACCACGTCAGCAGTAACTTTAGCTAGTTCGCTAGTACGAACTTCAGCAGTTACCATTGATTTACGTGAAGTAAAACCAAATTTAGGCAAACGTTGTTTCAATGGCATTTGACCGCCTTCGAAACCTGGACGAACACTACCGCCAGAACGAGACTTCTGACCTTTGTGACCACGACCACCGGTTTTACCTAAACCAGAACCAATACCACGTCCTACACGCTTGGCGTTTGGCTTTGAGCCAGCCGCCGGAGAAAGAGTATTCAAACGCATGATTATTCTCCCTCAACCTTAACCATGTAAGAAACTTTATTAATCATACCGCGAATACAAGGAGTGTCCTCTAATTCAACAGTATGATTAATGCGACGAAGACCTAGACCTGTTAGGGTCGCACGGTGCTTAGGCAAACGCCCAATACCACTTTTAGTCTGTGTTACTTTAATTGTGTTCGACATGGCTTTATTACCCCAGAATTTCTTGGACGCTTAGGCCACGCTTCGCAGCAACGTCTTGTGGAGAATGCATATTCTCAAGAGCGTCGATAGTAGCGCGAACAATGTTAATTGGGTTAGTAGAACCGTATGCTTTTGACAATACGTTCTGCACGCCCGCAACTTCTAGAACAGCACGCATCGCACCACCGGCAATAATACCAGTACCCTCTGATGCAGGTTGCATGTAAACACGCGACCCAGAGTGGCGACCCTTAATAGGATGCTGCAGTGTAGTGCCTCTCAGCTGTACACTAGTAAGGTTACGACGCGCTTTTTCCATTGCTTTTTGAATAGCAGCAGGAACTTCACGTGCTTTACCATAACCAAACCCTACGCGACCGTTACCGTCACCCACTACTGTAAGAGCAGTGAAACTGAAGATACGACCACCTTTAACTACTTTTGACACACGGTTTACAGCGATAAGCTTCTCATTCAGATCACTACCGGCTTGTGCTTCAAATTTTGACATGACTCACTCCTTAGAACTGAAGACCAGCTTCACGTGCAGCTTCTGCAAGCGCAGCAACGCGGCCGTGATACTTAAAGCCAGAACGGTCAAAAGCTACAGATGTAATACCTTTTTCTGCGGCACGCTCAGCGATTGCTTTACCTACGGCAGTAGCGGCAGCTACATTACTTAAACTTTCAAGCCCTTCAGAAACGGCTTTATCTACTGTTGATGCTGTTGCAAGAACCTTAGCATCAGGTGCAATCACCTGCGCGTAAATATGGCGCGGAGTACGGTGAATCACCAGGCGGGTTTTACCCAACTCTTGCATAGCTTTGCGAGTGCGTGTTGCACGACGCAGACGAGCAATTTTCTTATCCATAGTGTTAACCTACTTCTTCTTAGCCTCTTTACGGCGAACATTTTCGTCAGCATAACGAACACCTTTACCTTTGTAAGGCTCTGGTGGACGGAACGCACGAATGTCTGCTGCTACCTGACCAACAACTTGCTTATCAGCACCTTTCAGTACGATTTCAGTCTGTGATGGACACTCTGCGGTTACACCTTCTGGTAAGGTGTAATCTACTGGGTGAGAAAAACCTAGAGTTAGGTTAACTACCGAGCCTTTAACAGCCGCACGGTAACCAACACCTAACAGTGTCAATTTTTTCTCAAACCCATTTGTAACGCCAACAACCATGTTGTTGCTTAGAGCACGAGCTGTACCAGCTTGAGCAGTTGAAGCACCTTCAACTACAGCAAACTTAAGTTCGTTCTCTTCTTTCGTTACAACAACTGCGTTATTAAAAACGCGAGTCAATGTACCTTTGCTACCTTTAACCGTTAATTCTTGGCCGTTGATACTTACTTCAACGCCAGCAGGAATTGTAACGGGAGCCTTGGCTACGCGAGACATATTACCTACCTCCGGTTAAGCTACGTAACAGACGATTTCACCGCCCATGCCAGCTTTACGTGCTGCACGGTCAGTCATAACGCCTTTAGATGTAGAAATGATTGCAACGCCAAGGCCACCCATAACTTTAGGTAGGTCTTTAGCACCTTTATAAATGCGTAGGCCTGGACGGCTTACACGTTCAATCTTTTCAATAACTTTTTTACCTTCAAAATACTTGAGGGTAACTTCTAATGACTTTTTCACGTCACCAGTCACAGCGTATCCTGCGATGTAACCTTCTTCTTGCAACAAGTTAGCAATTGCCACTTTTACTTTAGATGAAGGCATAACAACAGATACTTTATTTGCTGATTGACCGTTGCGAACGCGAGTCAACATATCTGCAATAGGATCTTGCATGCTCATAATCGTTTACTCCGTAATTAAGTGGATTACCAACTGGCTTTCTTAAGGCCAGGAACCTCACCGCGCATCATTGCTTCACGTAATTTAATACGGCTAAGGCCGAATTTACGTAGGTAGCCATGTGGGCGGCCAGTTACGTTACAGCGGTTACGCTGACGAGACCGACTTGAATCACGAGGTAACGATTGCAATTTTAACACTGCGTCCCAACGCTCTTCATCAGAGCTGTTCACGCTGCTAATAATCGCTTTAAGCGCAGTACGCTTCTCCGCGAAGCGAGCAACGGCTTTTTCACGTTTCACTTCACGAGCTTTCATTGATTGTTTAGCCATAACTAACTCTACCTTACTTACGGAATGGGAAGTTAAAGGCAGCCAGCAAAGCGCGGCCTTCCTCGTTGCTTTCGGCAGTAGTAGTGATAGTAATATCCATACCACGAACCTTATCAACTTTGTCATAATCGATTTCAGGGAAGATGATTTGCTCACGAACACCCATGCTGTAATTACCACGGCCATCGAATGACTTAGCATTCAAACCACGGAAATCTCGAACACGAGGTATTGCGATTGAAATCAAACGCTCTAAAAACTCCCACATACGCTCACCGCGTAGAGTCACTTTACAACCAATCGGGTATCCATCACGGATCTTGAAGCCTGCTACAGATTTACGAGCTTTGGTAGTAAGAGGTTTTTGACCTGAGATAGCCGCTAGATCAGCAATTGCGTGCTCTAGTACTTTCTTGTCATTAACCGCTTCACCCACACCCATGTTAAGGGTGATTTTCTCAATCCGAGGGACTTGCATGATGGATTTGTAACCGAACTCCTTTACGAGTTCAGGCGTTACACTTTCCTTATATAGGTCATGCAGTTTCGCCATCGTTAACTCCAGTTACTTTACAATTTCATTAGACGATTTGAATACACGAACTTTTTTGTCGTCTTCAAATCGAAAACCAACGCGATCAGCCTTGCCAGTGGCAGGGTTAAAAATCGCTACGTTTGATGCATCAAGGGCCGCTTCTTTCTCAACAATACCGCCAGCAACACCCAATTGAGGGTTTGGCTTTTGGTGCTTCTTGATTACGTTAACGCCTTCAACGAATAGTTTACCGTTTGATAAAGCTTTGGTTACGCTACCGCGTTTGCCTTTGTCTTTACCTGCAATAACTATTACTTCATCGCCTTTTTGGATTTTATTAGCCATTTTGGACTCCTTAAAGTACTTCTGGCGCTAGAGACACAATTTTCATGAACTGTTCATTGCGCAGTTCACGTGTCACAGGACCAAAGATACGAGTACCAATAGGCTGATTGTTTGCATTCAAGATAACCGCTGCATTGCGGTCAAAACGAATTACAGAACCATCAGGACGACGTACGCCTTTTCTAGTACGCACTACCACTGCATTCATAACGTCACCTTTCTTAACTTTACCGCGTGGAATTGCTTCCTTTACAGTAACTTTAATGATGTCGCCAATTCGTGCATAGCGGCGGTGCGAACCACCTAGGACCTTAATACACTGTACACGGCGCGCGCCGGAATTGTCCGCCACGTCCATAGTAGATTGCATTTGGATCATTTCAGTGCTCCGCTATATGTTACAACTGATCCCAACAATTAGCGCTGAGATCTCTGGCTGCCTAATTAAAGGGCGCGAAATTATAACACCCTAAATTTTGAATTGGTAGAACTGTCTAAATTTTGTTTAATTTAATTAATAAACGCAATATAAACAAATAGTTACCAAGATAAAACCATTCAAAAAACAGTTTGAAAAGGGTTAATTTCGCAGTTACGTGATTAGAACCGGAGATGATATCTCCAACCTAACCTAGATTACCGAGCAATATTTGGTCGGTAGAAACAAAAAAGCCCAGCGTATTTGCCGGGCTTCTCTGAATATGGTGCTGATAGGCAGATTCGAACTGCCGACCTCACCCTTACCAAGGGTGCGCTCTACCAACTGAGCTATATCAGCGAAATAAAAACCCAGCCTATAGCTGGGTTTTTATCTTAATTGAGAGCCTGGCGGTGACCTACTTTCACATGGGGAAACCCCACACTATCATCGGCGCAGTTGCGTTTCACTTCTGAGTTC
>NZ_JAUOSJ010000015.1:0-106882 GCF_030548385.1 Agarivorans sp. 1_MG-2023
GGGGCTATAGCTCAGCTGGGAGAGCGCTTGCATGGCATGCAAGAGGTCCGCGGTTCGATCCCGCGTAGCTCCACCAAATTTCCTTTTTGTTATTCCTATGTAATGGTTTGCTCACACCTGTGAGGCATCTATTCATTCCCCTTTGCTGTGTTTATCCCCCACAAAACACTAAACTGTTTTTGTTGTTTACTCCACAGAGCAGTCCTTATGTTGTTAGCAAACCTTAGGTCCAAAACACTGTGTTTACTCGGCTTGCTTAGTATTGTTAGTTCAGTACAGGCCGAGCCACTGCCTACCCGCGATCATGCCGCTCAGGCTCTAGCCGCCAGTTATAACCTCCAATCGCCAAGCTTTGAAGATAAAGCGCTCGCCAGCCATGCCAGTGCGCAGGGCGATGTAGTTCACTATCAGCTTACTTTGCCCAAAACAGCCTCAAATCAACAAGTGCAACAGCTTGCAGCCCAACTTAACAATGATATTTGTAAATATGACCAAGGCGCTTTGTACCGAGGGGTAAGGGTTAAGCTAAGTATTAACTCTGGCAACGGCTCGCTGCTTTACCAAAGTATTCAAAGTGATAAAAACTGCTCGCGCTTGCCTTATTAAGTGGAGTGTTTAGCTCTTATTGGCTTCAACCAATAAGGGTGTATATTTAGTTTACCAATTATTCGATTAGTTGATAGCTTGCGGTGTTATCGCCGAGCTTATCGTCTATCCTCTTGATAAGAAAAGTGTATTGAGGAGCTGAAAGTATGTCTTTTACAAATACCATCGAATCCATGTGTCCAATTGCCCGCGGGCCAGATCACCGCAACTCGCCCATCCCTATGGAAGGGAAGTGGGTGAACGCGATTGAAGTCACCGACATTTCGGGGTTATCTAATGGTGTGGGGACTTGCGCGCCGCACCAAGGCGCCACCAAAGTATCCATCAATGTTAAAAACGGCATCATTGAAGAATGCTTGATTGAAACGGTGGGTTGTTCAGGCATGACACACTCCGCTGCTATGGCTTCGGAAATACTTACTGGCAAAACCATACTCGAAGCACTCAATACCGATTTAATTTGTGATGCCATAAACGTTGCCATGCGCGCAGTATTTGAAAACTTGGCTTATGGTCGCAGCCAAACCGCCTTCTCCGAAGGTGGTTTGCCGGTGGGCGCTGGCCTAGACGATTTAGGCAAAGGTTTACGCTCGCAAGTGGGCACTGCTTATGGCACAAAAGCCAAAGGCGCGCGTTACCTAGAGCTAGCCGAAGGCTACGTAACCCGCATGGCCCTAGACGAAGACAACGAAATTATCGGTTACGAAATTGTGCAAATGGGCAAAATGATGAGTGCCATTGCCGACGGAACCGATGCAAACAAAGCCTTAGACGACAGTAAAACGCATTACGGTCGGTTTGAAGATGGTGTTCAATTTGTTGATCCAAGAAAAGTATAGGGAGCAAAATAATGGTCGAATTTGAAGGCATTGAGCGCCGTATCGAGCGGATCAATCAAGTATTAGCCCAGTACCAAATAGAATCTTTAGAAGCGGCTCTCGCACTGTGTCAGGCACGCGGCTTTGATCCACACGCCATTGTATTAGAAACCCAACCTATTGCCTTTGAGAACGCGGCCTGGGCCTATGTATTAGGCGCAGCGATTGCGATAAAGAAACAAGATAAAACTGCCGAGCAAGCCGCGCTGTCGATTGGCGAAGGCCTGCAAGGTTTTTGTGTACCGGGTTCAGTGGCCGACCAACGAAAAGTGGGCTTAGGGCATGGGCAATTAGCCTCGCGGCTACTGTCTACTCAGTCTGATTGTTTTTGTTTTTTAGCCGGGCATGAATCTTACGCAGCAGCCGAAGGCGCAATTAAAATTTCGGAGTACGCCAACCAAGTAAGAAGCAAACCGCTGCGGCTCATTCTAAATGGCTTAGGGAAAGACGCAGCCTACATGATTGCCCGTATGAACGGTTTTACCTATGTGCAAACCCAGTTTGACTACCAAACGGGTGAGCTGAATATCACTCGAGAAAAAGTATTTGGTAAAGGCCACCGCGCCAGCATTCGCTGCTATGGTACCGACGATGTAGTGGAAGGCGTTGCGGTAATGCATCACGAAGGGGTAGATATATCCATTACTGGTAACTCCACCAATGCCGCGCGTTTTCAGCACCCTGTAGCGGGCACTTATAAGAAAGAGCGTTTGTTATTAGGTAAAGAGTATTTCTCGGTAGCGTCGGGCGGCGGCACCGGCCGCACTATGCACCCCGACAACGTAGGCGCTGGCCCAGCCTCTTATGGCTTAACCGATACTATGGGCAGAATGCATTGCGATGCACAATTTGCCGGCTCGTCCTCAGTGCCCGCTCATGTAGAAATGATGGGTTTGGTTGGCATGGGCAATAACCCCATGGTGGGCGCGAGTGTTGCTGTGAGTGTAGCGATTGAGCAAGCTCAATAGCGTTCAGTAATAACTCTCTAACTCAAAAGCCGCTATATAGCGGCTTTTGTTGTTTTAAGAACGCTTGAATTACACGATAAGCTTAATAATGAAAATGTACTTAGCGCTTGATGCCCCTAGTAGCTGCTAACAAGTTTTTGGACAAAGGCGAGTTAGAGGTTTATGCCCAGCTTTATCTTTGAATAATTCAGTTTAGGTATTTTGTAAATCTGAATCTACTTTTACTACTCCTTGTCTTTCGCTTCTAGTTTTCTGGCTTTACCCAACGCAGAAGCGATAATTCCCGCTGGAATGGATACGACGCCCAGTCCAATCATAAGTATTCCAAATGTAAAAATTCGCCCGCCAACTGTAATTGGGTAAATATCCCCGTAACCAACGGTCGTCAGTGTGATTACCGCCCACCACAAACTATCAAAAATAGACGAAAAGCCTTCCGGCTGCATTGCATTTTCGAAATAGTAAATACCGACCGATGATAGAAAAACCAACATAATAGTGACTGAAAAGAATAGGACTAGCTCTTCTTTGGCTAACCGAAAAGCGATATGAAAACGCTTTAGGGCATTACTATATTTGGCGAGCTTTAAGACCCTGAATAGACGAAGAAGGCGGAAAATCCTAACCGATCTCAAGTCCAGACCAAGTGATAGATAAAACGGCAAGATTGCAAGTAAATCGATTACCCCAGAAAAAGAGGTGACGAAGGTTGTCTTTTTTTCTGCCACCCAAAGTCGCGCCAGATACTCCAAAGTAAAAACAGCAACACAGAATACTTCAATATATCTTAAGTATGTTCTTTCACTCATAGCTAAATTAGGCAAGGTTTCTAGTGAAAAAGTGATTATTGAAATGATAATCAGTGCTTGGATGAAACAATCAAATAGCTTACCAAGCTTTGTTCTTCTGGTTTCAACGACTTTTTTAACCGAAGATTTAAATGCATTCATTTTTAATTCTTTTGTTTGGTGTCTAGTTAGCTTTATTGCACTGAAATAGCGTATAGCAGTATTAGGTGATAGCTAGCATATAAAGTCTGAACAGAAGCACTTTGGGGGCTTTGAGTCAGATGGATTCAGAAAATACAGGACCTTTAGATTCAGTATCAATGACCGTCTGACCTGAGCGTAAAGCTTCTTTTATCCCCGCTTGCTTTAACATAGCTTTTGTTTCGTAATAATCCTGTGCTACGGCTGTTTCAATGAAACTAGCCTCTTCATTTGAAAACTGTTCAACAGCTTGCTTTATCTCTGCAAGGTCAACGTTGAAAAATTCTTTACGGCGATTGACCATGTTTAGCCTTTTATTATCGAACTGACGGTGCAGCCCTTTTTCCAATGAGGGAGCGTCTTTAGTATGAATCATTGCATGCACATCGAAGCTAAACGGCACTGACGCATCACCTAACTCTTTAACTCTATCCATTGGTTCCAATCGGCGTGTCATACCAATTTTATACACATCCTCTCCAAAGGAGCCTATGTTACTAATAATATACACATGTCCTTGCTTGGTTTGCTCGGCCATACTTTGCGCACGCTGGTGTTTTTGTTCCGCCGATTCTAAATCTGATTGTAGTTGAGCAATTTGTGCTTCTAGCTGAGCTTTGGCTTCTTCACTAGCAGACTCTAGTTGTTTCTGTGCGACTTTAAGAGCTTTTTGATATCTAGCTTCTTCCTTGATAGCCTCCTGTTCGGCCTTTTTAATCTCAGCTTCAATTTTAGCCTCCTCGCGCATCTGAGCCTTTATTTCAGCCTGTTCTTCTTTTTCGCGTTGCTTTTTCTCTTTGTACTCGTGAGTGAGTCGAAGCTCCTTAAGCTTTAGCTTCAAGTACTCATCTGAAATAATGACTCTATTTGATTCGTTGAGATTATTAATGGCTTCAAAAGCTTTTTGAATACGAGCTTCCATCTTAACTGCATTTTTCCATGTGCAATTCGCAATGGCCGCTTCACACTCGTTATTGAAGGCTCTGGCGGTAAGACGAATACCTCGATTTGTCATTTTACGGCCTTCAGCCTTCGAATCGCCAACTGTCCACTCAGTTGTGCAGTAGATAGCCCCAGTAGTACCCTTGTCGCGAAGTAACTGTTTTTGCTCTTCCTTGCATTCACGGATCTCGCCCTTGAACGCCTCTGATGTTTCGAAGTCAAAATGAGACTCATAAAAGCCCAACTCGAGTAATTCTGCGTCATCATTGTAGATGCCAATTTGATGGACGAGAGAATCAAAAATAGTTTTCTTTTGTTTGTATTGAGTTTGAAGGCCAGTGATATTTTCATTTGTTTGAGCATATTTTAGTTCTGCTTCTTTTTGATACTCAGATAGCTGTTTCTTTCGGAGTTCAACTTCCTTATCTATATCAATAACGCCTGAAAATTTTTGCTCGTAATCTGCAAGGGCTTGATAACTTGCGGCTGTCTCTTCTTTAGTCGATGAAAGTTGCTTCTTTATAGAATTGAGTTTTGCAACAGCGACCACTAAAGCGATAAAAAGTACACCAGTTGCAACGATGAAAGGCAGTGATGGTAGCGATTGGAAGAGTGTTTCAGGCATCTTAACTCCACGCGATAAATATCAGTAGGTACAGTTCGTATCTCGATGTGAACTGGTAAAGAGCTAGGTCGGAAAATAAACCTAGTCATTATTTACTATAAAGTCATTAGTATGCTCGACTCAGAGAACAACAGTCAAACAAACTCAAATGGAAGTGTGAACGAACACGGTTGTAACAAGAAGTGGGGCAAAAATGAGTTACGAAGACTGCTTGGGAAGTGAAATGTTGGATTAGTTTATATATTGATGAGGCGGAATTAACGCCAACCACGTTTGCGGAGTCTGATTGTTGGTTTTTGTTAAGCGCATTAAATGTTTAAAGCCGCTGCTTGAACAGCTGACATTCTGAATGTCCGAAGTTAAGTGGAAGTCTGTTCATCTAAATTAGTAAGGTACTTCCCAATGTCATTCTTCAATAAACATGCGTCGGACCGGATATACATGGGGCGCGATTAATTAACTGAGTGGCATTACTTCGTGACATGTTCTCTTATTACAGGACTCAGTAACCGATAGAGACGGTGACGTAACTTAAAAAAATATTGAAATCCTCGCCTTTAATGATCAAGTTCAGCATTTTACTTATGACATATTAACCCCACAATAAACGCTCTCAAATAAATACTTTCAGTGGGCCACACCTTCCGCAGGGAAGGAGGTGGCTGTCAGTGAGAACTACCCGAGATAAACTCAACTTATTCAAGCAACATGAAATGGCGTTTATATGGCTTATACTCTTACCTTAATTGCAATTGCCTCGCGGCTTGGCTGATCGTTCTTTTAGCAATGTTTTGACTGTGCTGCGCAACATCGTCTCCCCCATAAACCCCAAACGCGGGAATAAATTGGATGTGGTCCAAGCCGATAAACCCCAGCACTTCTTTTAACAGCGGCGTTTGAAAGTCGGTTTTTTTCGCTGGCCCTGAGCTGTAATCACCTCCTGCACTGGTAATGACATAGACCTGCTTGTTAGTTAAAAGGCCTTTGGGACCGTCGTCCATGTATTTAAATGTTATTCCAGGGCGAGTTACCTGGTCTATGTATGCTTTTAAAGCCGATGTTACCGTATGGTTATGCATCGCTGAGCCAATGATGACAATATCCGCATGCTGTAATTCTTTAATTAATAGCAAGCCTTCTGCTAATGACTGCTGTTGCTCTTCATTATGCTCGCTGGGATCATTAAAAAAACCAGATAATGCCATCTCGGTTAAATGACTCGGAGGGTTTATGCCAAGCTCTCTCGTAGTTATATTATAGTCACCAAGGGTCTGTAATTCTTGGGCAAAGAATGCAGTTAAGCGGGTTGAAATGCTCTGTTTAGGGCTGGGGCTTGAGTTTAGTATTAAGACATTTTTCATGGTTTTCTGCTTCGTTTATTAAGATGAAGTCATGATAGAACGTTTTTAATTATTGATTAATAGGCTGCTTATGTAATGATTGTTCTCATATAACTTCCAATAGAACATTAACCAAATAGGGAATGTAGTCTGGATACTCAATTACTCAATGGCATGGTGACATTCAAGCAGGTTGTTGACTGTGGCAGCTTCACCCAGGCCGCCAGGGAGTTAAAACACAGTAAATCTTTTGTCAGTGGTGAAATAAACAAGCTTGAGAGTCGCTTAGGCGTTAGGTTACTTAACCGTACCACTCGGCAACTCAGTCTAACCCATGCCGGTGAACTCTATTATCGTCGATGCCAAAACATCATTCTCGAGGCTCAACAAATTGAACAACAATTAACTGGTCAACAACATAGTCCGCAAGGCAATTTAAGGGTGAGCTGCCCTGTTAGTTTTGCTTTAGCGCATATACGACCGATACTGGGTGAATACATGACCTTATACCCAGAGGTCATTGTTGAATTAGAGCTCAATGATCAATTGGTTGATGTTGTCGCCGACGGCTTTGATTTGGTTCTGCGGGCTTCTGCAGAATTAGACGATTCAAGTTTGGTTAGCCGAAAGTTAACCGATGTTGAAACCGTCACTATCGCAGCGCCTGATTATCTTCAGCAATGGGGCACACCGTCTTCTCCTGACGAACTGGGTCAACATCGCACCATTAATTTTCGTTCTTCGATTAACCAAAATATTTGGCAATACCAAGATCAATCAGGCAGACAGAGCACAGTGAAAGTAAACAGCCATTTATTAACTAATAGTGCCGAAATGGAGCTGGCGATGTGTATCGCCGGACAAGGTATCGCTAGAGTGCCAAAATTAGTTTTAAACAATGAAATTGAACAAAGAGTCTTGGTACAGTTGTTTAGTGATTTTCGCCCAGAATTCACCGATATCTATTTAATCTATCCAAATCGAAAATACCTGCCATCAAAGGTCAGGAGCTTTATTGATTTTTTGATTGATAAGTTAGGCCGTTAATTCATAGAGTCACCGTGATATTTGATATTAGTAAAGGAGTCGCGGTAAGGATAATCGACAGAGGTTAACCCGATTGGCTACAAATACATTCGCAGAACACCGGATAGTAGTGCGCACAATTAATTTTGTCGCAGTTCGGAGTTGAATTGGGGAATACTCAATAAATTCATCCAATAAGCAGTTTCACTGCCGCGAACAAAATTAGCACTCTAATCGCCCAGGTCATTTGTTTGAGGTTTATCTTTTTAAGGATAAGAAAGCCTAAGGCGCAGCCGATTAACAAACTGGGTAGGGCGCTTAAGCTGGTTTTGGCGGTGTCGAGGTTTAGTAAGCCAATGCTGATTAGCATGGGTACTTTAGCCACATTAACTAATCCTGCTACCCAAGCGCGGGTGCTTACGTAGCTGGTTTTACCTAGTTGTTGCTGCATCATATACAAGCTAATAATTGGGCCAGCTGAGTTGGCTGTCATGCTAATAAAACCGGCAAATATGCCTGCGCCAGCCGCTACGTTTGGGTGTTTCATGCATTGTGATTTCCCTCTCTCTAAATATACGCTTAAGAAAAGCATACCCAGCACTATGCCACCAATAGCGGAGGTAAATTTGCTGGGGTCTAGTTTCGATAACAAGGCGGCGCCCGCTGCGCAACCCACCACCATAAACGCTAATAAACGGAGCAGTATTCGCCATTTTATTTGAGTTCGATACACCGCCATGGTGAGCAAGTCGGTAAGTAAAAACATGGGAATAAGTATCGCTAAGGCTTGCCCGTCGGGGTAAGCAATTAACAGCAGGGGCAAAATTAAGGCGCCCATACCGCCGATAGAAAATTTAGAAATGCCGGTCAACAAGGCAACAATATGAAGAATAATCAGTGAGCTATCCACATAACCTCTACTACTTGTGAATGTGGGCGTAGGGTAACAAAATAGATGAACGTAAAATAATGACTTATTTGTATCAACTTGATTGTTTTTGTCTATCTAGATTAAGCTTGGTTAAAGCGGTTTGCTAATAGGCTTACTAGATGAATCATGAACAGTTACGGGCATTTGTGGCAGTAGCTAGGTTAGGGAGTTTTAGAGCGGCGGCGTTGCACTTAAACAAAACCCAGCCCACGGTGAGTGCCTCGGTAAAAAACTTAGAGCAGCAGTTCTCTATTTTGCTGTTTAATCGTGATGCGTATCGGCCTAGCTTAACTGCCGAGGGCGAGGCCTTTCTTAGCAAAGCTAAAAGCTTACTTAAGCAAGCCAATGAGCTTGAATTATTAGGGCATGAGTTAGCACAAGGTGCGGATCCTGTGCTTACCCTCACGTTAAGCCCTATGTGTTACTTGCCGCCCTTAGTGAGCCAAATTCAAGGCTTTGGGCAAAGCCACCGCAATATGCAGCTTACCTTGGGTACCGGGCATTTATCCGGCATTTTGGAGCCTTTACTAAAGCAGCAATCTGATTTAGCGCTGGCGCCTAATATTGGATTAGATGGCCGTTTTGATTTTATTGAGGTGAGCCAAATCACCATGATAACGGTGGCGGCTAAGGGCTACATTGAGCAGGCTAGTGGCAGTATAAAACACAGTGAATTACGGACTAAACCGCATATTTTATTGGCCGATTCTGGCTCAGAGCAGCCTTTGGATAACGTAAACGTTATTGCTGGTGGCCAACGCTGGTTTGTGAATGATTATCACCTTAAAAAAGAGCTACTACTGGCAGGGATGGGCTGGGCACGTATTCCTGAACATATGATAAAACAAGAGTTGCAGCAAGGCATGCTGGTGCCGCTTAAGGTTGAGCAGTTTGCCTCAAGCAGCCAAGTCCCTATTTACCTGATTAAGTTGCGCGAGCGAGCGGATAAAGAGATTGTACGGGCTTTTTGGCAATCATTTAGCCAATAAAAAAGGGAGCGTTTGCTCCCTTTTAAAATTTTAGTGGTGTCTGCTTAGAGAACCATAGACAGAAACTGCTTTAGCCTTGGGTGGCAAGGGTTGTCGAAGAAGTTCTCTGGCGACTCTTCTACCAATAGTTCTCCGTCTTCCATAAACAATACGCGGTCGGCCACTTCACGGGCAAAGCCCATTTCGTGGGTAACCACTACCATGGTCATGCCATCGGCGGCTAAACCTTTCATTACGTCTAGCACCTCGCCAACCATTTCAGGGTCAAGCGCCGATGTAGGCTCGTCAAACAACATAATGTTAGGTTGCATTGCCAATGCACGGGCAATCGCTACACGTTGCTGCTGGCCACCAGACAAGTGAGAAGGGTAGTTAGCCATTCGGTCGGCCAAGCCAACTTTTAGCATTAAGGCTTTGGCTTCATCTTCTACTTGTTGCTTAGGTCGTTTTGCCACTTTTAAAGGGGCGAGCATTACATTGCCCAAAGCTGTTTTGTGCGGGAACAAGTTAAAGTTTTGGAACACCATACCTACTTCTTCGCGCAAGCTATTAATGTTGGTGTCTTTGGCGTACATATCGGTTCCGTCGATATGTACCGAGCCACTGCTTACGGTTTCTAGCTGATTAAGGGTGCGTAAAAAGGTTGATTTGCCAGAGCCTGATGGCCCAACTATCACCACCACTTCGCCGCGGTTTACCGTGGCTGATACATCTTTAAGTGCGTGGCAGCCATTGGGGTAAATTTTGTTAACCTTTTTTGCAACGATCATGTCGTCGCCTTGATAATCTTTAGTCACTGGCAGCTAACCTCTTTTCTAAGCGTTGAATAGCCCAAGACAGGCTGCTGGTAAGTACTAGGTAAAGCAGGGCAACGGTAAACCACACTTCAAAGGGGGCAAAACTACCACTAACTACCTCTCGGCCAGCTTTGGTTAAGTCGGTGATTGAGATAACCGATACCAATGACGAGTCTTTAATCAAGTTAATAAACTGGCCAGCCATAGGCGGCAAGGTGCGCTTAAAGGCCTGCGGTAAAATCACGTTTACCATGGCTTGCGGGTAGTTCATGCCCAATGAGCGGGCGGCTTCCATTTGTCCTTTCGGAATCGACTGAATACCGGCACGAATAATTTCTGCTACATAAGCGGCAGTGAATACCGACAGGGCAATAACACCTGCGGTAAAGCGCTCTAAATCGAATACCGTTCCAATGAAGAAATACACAATGAAAATTTGCACCAGCAGTGGTGTGCCACGAATAATTTCAATGTAGGTAATGGCTAGCTTACGCAAGGCTGGGTTGTCGGCGATGCGCATCAAACCAATCACTAAGCCAAGCAAAATGGCAAAAACCAATGAGAACAGTGAGATTTTTATAGTAACAATAAGGCCTTGGGTAAGCGGGCCAATGCGCCATTGTTCTGAAGACGCAAGCTGGTCGCCCTCAAACACCAAGTCACCTTCGTACACTGTGATGTTTTCATAGTCGGTTAGATCGACCAGTAAGTCACCGGCGTCTGATACTAGCTGTAAGTGTCCGGCGGCATTGCTGGTTATGCTGCCGTCTTGTGGGGCCGCCACGCTGGCCGCTTCGTTATTTACAATATAAGGAACTACACGTTGCCAGTTCCAGTTGTAGTCGATTTTTTCACCCGACAGGTAAATAAGGCCACACAGGCTAAGTAAAATGGCCACAAAAACGCCATTCCACAATATTTTGCTTGCTTGAGTTTGCATCTAAAGCTCTTTATCTATTATTGGTTTTTACTTTATGGGCGTGGTTAAGCACACCCATAAAGAAAAGTGGCTGTTAAGGCAGCCACTTGAGTCTTACTATTGAACTTGTTTTAACCAAGCATCATCTTTAAACCACTTGTCGTAAATGCGGTCGTAGGTGCCATCACCTTTAATTTGACGCAAGTAACCGTTCAAGAAGTTTAAGAAATCAGGATCGCCTTGGCGTACCGCCCAACCAAGAGGTTCAAAAGTGAACGGCTGGTCTAGGTGAGTAAGCTGACCTTGGTTTTCTGCTGCGTAAATAGCATTAAACGGTAAGTCGTAGATGAAGGCATCGGCTTTGCCGTTGGTGACTTCAAGTACTGCTTCAGATTGGGTTTCAAACAAGTTTACTTTGGCTTTAGGAATGTAACGTTTAATCGCGCCTTCACCGGTAGTACCTAGTTTAGTTACCACAGTGTATTGGTCGCTGTTTAAGTCACGGTAGCTAGTGACTTTGCCTTCTAATTTAGGGCTAAGTAGGATTGATTGACCAATAACTACGTATGGGTCGGCAAAGTTAACTTGCATGTTACGTTGTGGCGTAATGGTCATGCCGCCCATAATAAGGTGACACTTACCGGTTAGCAGAGTAGGAATGATGCCGTCCCAAGCGGTGTTTACAGGTACGTATTTAACACCCATAGCACGCGCCATTTGCTTGCCTAGGTCGATATCAAAACCAATAAACTGGCCGTTTTTGGCTTTCATTTCGAACGGCATGTAGCCAGCATCAAAACAGGCACGTAACTCACCTGATTCAGAAATTTCTTGTAGCAATGTTTGCTGAGCAAATGCTGCACTTGATAATAGTGCAACTGCGGCAATTGCAGATTGAATGACACGTTTCATAATGGTCCTTGTTGTGTTTTTAATTAATTATTTTTATTGAGTTCATGTTCTGATCTATCCGTGTAAAACAGCCTGAACTCTCAGTGTTTCAGGGAAGTTATAGCAGAATACGCTAATGATGAATAGCGAGGTTTTAACTCCAAGTTGCCGTAAATACTTTACGGTTTCACTAGTTACTTGGCCGCTTAGCCGTCTAAACGCCCGTATTTTAAGGCTTTGCGAAGATTTTGTGCGGTAAGCAAGTAACGACAATAGGCGAAAAAGAAACATGTAACTTTTTCTAGGATGTTTTCTGTTTGCTTAAATTAAAGCCAGTTTGGTTAAAAGCTATGCTACCGGCTGAACATGATAAGCTCGTTCGGCTACGTCATTTTTTGATCCGCTAGCACTGAATAAGGCCCTTAGTGGCTAAACTTTTTGCTTTGTTATCTTGCGATTTTTAAAGCCAGCCTCCATGCTGTGAGAAAATATAAACTCTTGTACGGAAACAGGAATGGCCGATAGTTTTTTATTGTTTGAGCCCGACGCTACGGAACTGGTGAGCCAAAAAATACAGCCTTTGTTTGAGTCTGTAGTGCTACCTAAATCTTGGGATTGTAATGAACCGCCGGAGTGGGAAGCGGGCAGCATTGTATATTGCTATTTAAGCGATAAAAACTTAAGCCAAGTGATTGATTTAGCCAGCAGCCAGCAATGGGTGGTGGCAATTCTGCCTCATCCTAAAGCGAGTCACGCCAAGCGTGCGTTTAGTTTAGCCAACAGCCTAGATAAAGCGGTTCAGCATGTTCAGCAAGCAGAAGTGGTGCAAATAGACGTACTGCGCTGTAATCAAGAGGTGGTGCTTAACCATCTCGTGGTGGGGCATAGCTTTAACCTGCGACCTGGCGGCCACAACGCGTCTTGGCGTCAGCGCATATTACAAACTTGGCAAAACATTAGAAAGATAGGCCAAATAAAGCCGCAGAAACTGACCATTACAACCGCAAGCGAAACCTGTTTAGAAACCTCGCTGGTTGGCTTAGTGCTTATAGAGCACGCCCATGGCTCTATGTTATCCAAGCAAATCCTTACCGATACCCACTGCAACGACGGCATGTTAGAAAGCATGTTAATTGCGCCGCGCAGTATTATGGAAATGTTTCGATTTTTACTGTTGGCCATGTTTGGCCGAGTGATTAGGAAACCACGCTTTCTTAGCTTGATTAAATCCAAAGCCATTACCATTAGTAAAGAGCAAGAAATGGTGTATTGGCATGACGGCTTAGAAAGAACTGCCAAAGCGTTAACCCTAGAATGCGAGCATAAAGCCTTAAGCGTTTTGCCTGCTGCAGATATGGTGTGCCAAGAGAATGTGGTTGCGGTAAAAGAAAGCCGCAAGATAAGCCATTTACCAGAGGGCGAAGCGATTAATGCCTTAGCAGCAAGGCCTTTACCATGGATAGCCCACGCCGCCACCGATGAGTTTAGAGAGCTGTATCAATTGTTGCGCGATAATGCCACTACCTCCCCGGCGTTTGTTACCTTAATGGTGTTATCAACCTTACTTGCCACCATTGGTTTGTATGCCAGCTCTGCGCCTGTGATTATTGGCGCGATGATACTCGCGCCACTAATGGCGCCAATTATTTCTTTATCAATGGGCCTAACTCGGCAAGATCCCAGTTTAACCACCGCTAGCTTAGGCACTTTAATTACTGGTTTATGTGTCGCCTTGGGTTTTGCTGCTAGTGCCAGTTTTATCATTCCCATGGAAGTGGTGACTCCTGAAATTGCGGCGCGCCTTAGCCCCAATTTGCTGGATTTAGGGGTGGCGATTATCTCTGGTATCGCCGGTGCTTATGCCCATGCACGGATCGACGCCGCCAAAAGCTTGGCTGGTGTGGCGATAGCCGTAGCGCTGGTACCGCCACTTGCGGTTGCTGGTATTGGTTTGGGTTGGTTAGATGCATCGGTAGCCTCTGGCGCATTATTACTGTTTCTTACCAACTTGGCGGGCATTGTATTCTCGGCGGCTTTAACCTTTTTAGCTTTAGGTTATGCACCGTTTACTCGGGCTAAGAAGGGGCTTGCCATTGCGTTGGCTGCAGTGGTGTTGGTGAGTGTGCCATTGGTGTTTAGTTTTAACCGGCTGTCAGAAGAAGCGCAAATCGTACAACGCTTACAGGGTAAAACCTTTAATGAGGTACTACTTAGAACGGTACGCGCTCAAAGCACCAAACCACTCACTTTACATGTGCAATTGGTTAGCGCTAAAGCCTTGAGCGACCAGCAATTAGACTTGCTTAAAGACAGTATTCAAGCCGAACTGAAGCGGCCTTTTAATTTAGAGGCCTCTATTATTATTCGGCGCTAGCATGTGCAGATACAGTCATCGCTTTTGTTACCAATGACCTCTAAGGTGACGCTGTTGGTTAATGCTCCCGTTTCCAATCGGCTATGGCTTGGATATGTTCTGGGTGAATACCGCAACAGCCGCCAATGATGGTGGCGCCTAGTTCATGCCATTGCTTTGCGAAAACCAAGTACTCTTCGGCCGATAGTTCTTTGGTTTGATTGAGTGAATCATTGGCTTTGTGGCCTGGTTTGATAGGACCAAAGCTATTGGCGTAAGCACCTATTTCAAGCGGTGTTTCAAGTTTGGTGCTGAGCTCTTTTGCTAGCTTAATCGCTTGCCCCATGACTTCTGGGATGGAGCAATTAAACAAAATACCCTCTCCACCATAAGAGCAAACTTGTTCCACTGCTTCTGATACAGATTCACCAGACCTTAGCAATGCTTTGCCATTAGGGCTGTCTTGTAGGGTAAACGCATAATACTTTTTCTTGGGACTAAAGCTAAGTGCCTGCTGAATGGCGTCGAGTTCTTTTAGGCTAGAGATAGTTTCGGCCAACCATAAATCAACGTAGGGTTCTTGAGATTGCACTAGTGTATCGAGGATACCTTTGGCTTTGTTTGAGTCAAATAGATCAGGTCGGTAGCTACCCAGTACTGGAGGGATGGCGCCGGCAACGGCGATAGAGCGGTTAGTGGTTGCTAATTCATCTTTGGCCACCGCGTTTGCAATAACGGCGGCTTGCTGCGCGAGTTCGGCTCCTTTGCTTTGATACAACGTTTCACCAAGGTGAAAAGGGACACAGGCGTAACTATTTACCGTAATGATTTCGGCTCCGGCATCAATAAAGTTCTGGTGGGCTTTTCGCACCAACGAAGGCGATTCAATTAGGGCCTGCGCACTCCACAGCGGTTGGGAAAAGGGCGCTCCCATTCTCTTTAGCTCGCGGCCCATTCCACCGTCTAACACCACAAATTGTTTTTTCATTATGTACACCATTACTCACCGGCAACTACTTTGGATATCATGAATGAGTTGAGCTCAAAGTAAATCTTAAAACAGTGAAATTTATTCATATTTGGAAAAGCACTATCGCTGAGTGATTCTGGTTGGTAGTTGAGAGTTGCTTAGTTGAAAATGTAGTTACTTTTACTGGGCAACTTAATACTTACTTAAGGTTTGTATGATCTTTTTCTATAAATGCAGCGGTACCATTTGTCGCCAGTAGCGTCCGCGGTGGGCGCGGCCATCCCATTCAATCATTTGGTGAGATAAGCCTTTGTGATTAAGAATGTGGCTTAAGGCATGATTGTTTTGTAGAAAGGGATCTTGCTTGCCAATAATAAACAGCAAATCTGTATTGGCTAGCGCGTTTAGGCGCTGCTGGCAGTGCATGTTCATTAGGTAGTGAGTAGGGGTATGAAAGTACACTTTGTCGTTGTAGAAACCGTCGAATAAATCTGAGAACGATTCAACCTGCCAAGTTAGGTCAAAACGCCCAGAAAAGGCGGCAAGCTTGTTAAATAGGTGAGGGTGGCGGAATACAATGTTGGCCGCATGAAAAGCACCTAATGAACAACCGTGGGAAATGGTGCAGGGATGATCATTCTTTTGCGCCATTAAGGGTAATACTTCGCGCAGTATGTAATCTTCGTATTGCTGGTGGCGCTCTATTCGCCCAGCTGGGTGTGCCCAAAAACAATAAATACTTTCTATGTCGATGCTGTCTACACAATACAGTTGCAGCTGACCGGCGTTAATTTTGTGAGCAATGGCGTTTACTAAGCCCAAGTTTTCGTATTCGTAAAAGCGCCCGCCACGAGTAGGAAACACCAGCACCTTAGCCCCAGCATGCCCAAATACCAGCAACTCCATATCGCGCTGTAAATTAGGGCTCCACCACCGATGATATTCACGATTCATGTTTATGCGAGCTCTGCAAAGTAGGCGGATAATTGTTGATTGAGTTGTTGCTGTTGGGTCTGTTTTTCTGGGTAATCAAAGTGTCCAGCGCTAAGCACAAACAGCTGTTTAGGTTGGGGCGCTTGATTGTAAGCGGTGAACTGCCCAGGAGGCGCTACATGAGGATCAAACAAGGCCAGCGCCCAATGACTAGGGCAACGCAGGTAGGTAGCGGCAGTAGCAGAGTCAAAATACCTGAGCGTGCTAAGGGCTAGTTTAGGTTGCTGCTGATAAAAACTAGCCAATGCTGCCCCACTGCCTAATGTGGGCAACTTTAGGCGCAGAGGAACATTGCCAAAAGTAGGGACATGAAAATGTGCCCGTTGGATGCGTGAGTCAAAAGCGCTAGCAAAAATACCTAAACCGCCGCCAAAGCTGCTGCCGATTAAGCCTAGTTTGCGGCTAACTTGAGGGAACAAATCCAGTAAGGCATTTACGCCGCACCATAAATCTTGTACGCAGCCACCAATAACGTAGCGCTGTTTGTCTTGAATGTTGTGTAGCACATGCCACATGGGGTTATCGGATATAGGCGGTTTAGGGCTTAATCCTATACCGCGAGAGCAAGGCATTAAGACCGCGGTGTTATTGAGTGTAATTGCACAATCAACTTGCTCTATGCCGCCATAGCCATGTGCGCTAATAATGGCGGAATCTACCACTCCGCTGTTGGGTAGCAATAACCACGCTCCGCAGCGAAGGTGTTTAGTTGAGTTGTAATAGCACTTGAAGATACGCCAGTTGTTTACCGTTTTATGGGTATTCTCAATGGAAACATGGCTTTTTATTTGAAGAGCTTGTTGGTATTTACCTTGCCAAAAGCCCATAAAACCGCGCGGTTTATCGTTTGGGTGCAGTGCTTTAAGCTGAGTGAGCTTGTATCCATAATCAGGTTCAAACTCAAAATTATGCTTAAGTTTACAGGGCATAAAGAGGCTACCAATAAGCTAGGTTTATGAAAACTATAGCCCTTTTTTGTTACAGATTTCTAAAGCGAAGCATTTAGCCAGTGAATGATTGATGGTTAAGCGAATGAAAGGCTTAGCTGCATATTCAGGTCAACCTTACAAATCAAAGAGACTATTTGCTTAATCTATAGTGACCCTAGGCCCCATTGCGGTTTAGAATTATTGCTATTGATGTTAGTTATCTTGTGATGATTTCCAATAAAGGATGAAAGTTTTGGTTGAAGATTTTTCTTCTATTTGGCAACGAGCTGCCGAGCGCAAAGGCGGCGATGCCGCCTTACAACACCTACTTACCACCCCATTAAGTCGCGAACATTTAGCCGGCATTAGCGATGACCGTTGGCTATCTGCTTTTACAAAAACTATTTTTCAATCGGGTTTTGTATGGCGGGTAGTAGAAAACAAATGGCCAGACTTTGAACGTGCATTTTTTGATTTTGAACCCGAGAAAATGCTAATGCTGGATGATAGCCATATTGAACGCTTATGTAATGACGCTTCGATTATTCGTAATCGGCAAAAAATTATTACCGTGCCACAGAATGCCCAAATGATTTTGGATATGGCTAGCGAACATGGCAGCTTTGCTAAATTTATTGCCCAATGGCCCACAGATGACATTGTAGGTTTGTGGCTGTTTCTCAAAAAACATGGTGCTCGCTTAGGCGGTAACTCTGCGCCTTATGCCTTACGTCGCATGGGTAAAGATACCTTTATTTTGTCTGGTGATGTGGTGGCTTATTTAGTTAACCGTGGCGTGGTGACTAAAGCGCCTACTAGCATTAAAGGTTTGAAAGCGGTGCAGCAAGTGTTTAATAGCTGGCAGCAACAAAGTGGTATGCCTTTAGCTGCCATTAGCCAAACGGTTGCTTACTCTATTGGTGAAAATAACCTTTAGTTACCGCTTTATGGGTTTCGCTGACAAAAATGGCACAAACTAAGCCGAACTACTCTCTGGGTTATGAGTCTACTGTTTTTTAAGCTTAGGTAGGCTAAACAGGGATGAGTAAGCGAGGGAGGCCATTTCCAATATGGGCCTTAGTTATTTCGATAAGTGCGCATTGTGGATTGTTGTATTGGCTGCTCAGCGATTTGTACCAACCACAAAAGCCACTAAAGAAAAAGGCTGGTGCTAGCTTGATTCAGGCGAACTTAGTGCTTGCCCCCATTAAATCGGCGCTTTCACCGGATTTATCTTCGGAAGTGCCAGAGCAACAATCACTTAAGCGACAATCACCTAGGCAGCCAGCGCTTGAGAACCCGCTAATTCACCCAGCTGAAACCATTGAAACAAGCGCCGCACCAGAAAGTAGCCAATCTTTAGACAGTCGTAAATTATCAAAAAATGGAATTGCGCTTAGTCACGACCTCACCCAGTTCGACAGTCATAGTAAGCTTACTCAGCCTCAAGGTGTGATTGCTGAAAACACTAATAGTCAGCCGCAGCTAAATGCGAAGGCCAGCAACAGTGAAGCTTTGCAGCAACCGGAACAATCTGTACAACCGGTGGAAGCGCGTTCGGCGGCTTCGTATTTAAAGGTGTATCAACAGCAGCACTTACACCAGTTAGCTAAGCAGCAGGCGAGTCGTTATCAGCAACAAAAGCGTACACCGGCAAAGCGAAAGTCTCCGCTTGTAAAGCGTGAGCTAACAGAAGATGAGATATTTAAAGCTAACGTGGCGGTAAAAGTTGATTGTAGTAATTCGGCAAAGCAGGCTGTAAGCATTGCAGCCGGTTTATTTGGAGGAACGATTCGTTGTGAATCATCGCCTCAACTAGATGCGTTTTTAGCTGAGCGGCGTCGGCAGTTGTTTGCAGAAGAAGAGCAGATTGAACCACTACGCTCGGTAGTGGTTGAGTAGTCGCTGAGTCATCAATTAGCTGCGCATCAAAATCTCTTTAAATGCATGGCTTAAGTCTTTATAGCGAAAATTAAAGCCTTCGTTGCATAAGCGCCTCGGCAATACTTTTTGCCCACCAGTGATGAGTGTGGCCATATCGCCCAGGGCGGTGTTTAGTAGCCAAGCCGGAGTACGTAATACGCAAGGGCGCTTGAGTTGTTTAGCTAGCGCGACACTAAACTCGTGATTGCTGACGGGATTGGGGGCGGTAAGGTTGTATGCACCTTGGCATTCTTTATTGTTTAGTAGAAAGATAATGGCATCAACCATGTCGCTAATGTGGATCCAAGACATTTGCTGTTGGCCGCCAGCGATTGGTCCGCCTAAACCTAAACGAAATGCTGGTAACATTTTGGCTAATGCGCCGCCTTCTATGCCGATTACAATGCCGGTTCTTAGCAAACATACTCGCGTATTTTCGCTGGCTGCTTTTAAAGCGGTTTGCTCCCAGGTTTTACACACCGTATGCGGAAACGAATCATCTTCAATAATGCTGGCTTCGTCTACGGCTTGTTGGCCTTGCTCACCGTAATAGCCAATAGCACTGCCGCTAATAAAGGTATGTGGCGGGTGATTGCTGTTCGCAAACTTTTCGCTAAGCTGCTCGGTCAGCTGCCAACGGCTATCACAAATACGTTTTTTTTGAGGCTCGCTCCAGCGTTTATTGGCAATGGGCTCACCTGCTAGGTTAATCACCGCATCGTACTCATCAAGGTTATCTAAGGCATCAAGTGAAGGAATAGCCAATAGATTATGACCCAGCTTTTGATAAGCCTTGATGGGGTTACGTGACAACACTGTCAGTTCGTGACTAAATTGTAAGTGTTTGACTAGGCGACTACCGATAAACCCGGTTCCGCCTGTGAGTAAAATTTTCATTAGGGTACGCAGTCCTTGTTAGGGCAAGTCGTGTTACTCTTTGATTTAGTTAACAATAGCAGAGTTTTTAAGGATGGGAAGCTAGATGGCAACTGTTTTGATCACTGGCGTAGGGCGGCGTTTAGGCTTTTTTCTTGCGCATCAGTTTCTTGGCTTAGGTTATCAGGTTATTGGTCAATATCGCAGTGAGAGGCCAGAGTTGGCCGAATTACGCAATAAAGGCGTGCAGCTTATTCAAGCCGATTTTAGCCAGCGAACGCAATTGCTTGATTTTATTGACGCAGTTAAACAACAGTGTGATTACTTAGAGGTGTTAATTCACAATGCTTCTTTGTTTATTAAAGATGACCCTTGCCACAGTGCCTCAGAACAGGCTGAGTTTTTTGACTCGATGTATGCGGTTCATATGCTAGCGCCAACCTTGATTAACGAAGCGCTTTATCCAGCGTTAAAACAGGCCAAGGGTAATGTGGTCGCAATGACAGATATTTATGCCGAGCAACCCCATAAGGCGTTTCGTTCTTATTGTGCGTCTAAAGCGGGCTTGGCTAATTTGGTAAAATCTTATGCCAGCCATTGGGCTCCAGAGGTGAGAGTGAATGCGATTGAGCCGGGCCCGATGTTATTTTTGGATGAACATGATCAACAGCATCGAGACAAGGTGCTGGCTCAAACACCGTTAGCTAAAGAAGGTGGTTTAATGCCAGTGTGGCAATCCATAGAACTGCTCATCAATAATGACTATTTAACGGGCTGTTCAATTAAAGTTGATGGTGGTAGGTCTCTCACCCAGTGGTAAAACAAGCCCGTTAGTGAGCTCGATAGTTAGGCTTAAGCTATCGGGTAGGGTATTGGGCGCGCTAGCAAATAGTTGCTGTTGTAGCGTTACTAAAAATGCATCTACGGGGGTATTACTTAAGGCAGCAAGGTTATGACAAGGGCCAAATAAATCGATGTCTAAACTACGGTCTTTGCTGCTTGATAAAGGGTCATTGCGATTTCTGCCGTGCCTAGCCTCTAATTGATTAAAAAACTGTTTTAACTGGGCTGGTGATTGCTCTGACTGAAACCAAGCCAGTGCATTAACAAACTTATTGGGTGTATCTAGTTCCATGGGCGTGGTTTCAATAAACGCGCTAAAGGTCATTATTTGTAGGCGTTCGCCTAGTTCTTGCACCGCTTTAGGCAAATGAATTAGTGGCTCGATATTGCTTCCAAGACTACAAAGATAATACATCTGCCACTCACTCCTCGTTATTGAGTTTTATTTAGCCTTTTCGCCAAGGCATATGCAAGCTAAACTGCTGAGCATAATCAGTTATTTCTAGGAGTGAATGGTGAATCAACCCACCTCGATACGCCATAGCTTGGTCACGGCTGCTGCTTTAGTGGTTTTATTGGCGGGATTAAAAGCCGCCACCCCAGTGCTTATTCCATTTTTGTTGTCGATGTTTATCGCCATTATCGCTAGTCCCATTGTTAGCTTTTTAACCCGCTTGCGTATTCCTCGGGTTTTATCGGTAATGTTAGTTCTGCTATTTATCGTGTGTTTAATTGTATTGTTAGCAGGCGTTGTAGGGAGTTCAGTTAACGATTTTCGGGCTTCAATTCCCATTTATCGTGAACAGTTATTGGTACAGCTCGCTGGGCTAGGGGAGTTTGCTGCCAAGTTCGATATTGATTTGTCGATGAACATTGTCACCGATTACTTCGACCCAGGCATTGTATTGGGGTTGTTTGCTAATACGTTAACCGGCTTAAGTGGTGCCGCAGCCAACATCTTTATTATTTTATTAGTGACTATTTTTATGTTGCTCGAAGCAGACACCATGCCACAGCGCATGCACGACGCCATTCATAATCCCGGCGTACGCATGTCTCAAGTGAATAAGTTTCTAAAATCGGTTAATAGCTATATTGCGGTGAAAACCATGATTAGTTTGCTTACCGCTGTTCCTATCACCATTGTGTTGAGCTTATTGGATTTAGACTATGCCATTTTATGGGGTATTTTAGCGTTTTTGCTTAACTACATACCTAATGTGGGCTCGTTAATTGCGGCGGTTCCACCGGTATTACTGGCCTTGTTACAACTTGGTGCGAGCCAATCACTAGCGGTGGCTGGTTTGTACGTTAGCGTTAATTTGGTGATGGGGAATATTGTAGAACCGCGCATCATGGGCAAAGGTTTAGGTCTGTCGTCGTTAGTGGTGGTGTTATCATTGATTTTTTGGGGTTGGCTATTTGGCAGCGTAGGTATGCTGTTGTCGGTACCTCTTACCATGATCATTAAAATTGGTTTGGAGTCGAGCAATAGCGGCCATTGGTTCTCACGTATTCTTAGCCATCCCGATGACCTAAAACCGAAAGAGAGTGAACAAATAGATGAAGCTTGATCTTCCCCCGCTTGAGCAGCAAGCCCTAAGAGTTATTCATGGGCGCGGGCACTGTATTGAAGGCGCAGAGTCTTTTAACATTGAGTGGTTGCCACCCGTTATGTTGATAGTGGCTTATGCCCCCTTAAGTGCAGATTTAACTCGGCAATTGCTTGAGCAGCTAAAAGCTGAGCCCTTGGTGGAAGGGGTTTTCTTGCAACAGCGAGACCAGCCTATGGCGCCGGTTAAGCATTTGTGGGGCAGTGAACAAACCCCGGCAACGGTTAATGAGCATGGTTTAGCCTATAAAGTTGAAGTTGGTACACATCAAAACTTTGGTTTGTTTCTGGATATGGCTAAAGGGCGTGAGTGGGTAAAGCAGCATAGCGAAGACAAAAATGTGCTTAATCTGTTCTCTTACACTTGCGGTTTTGCGGTTGCTGCTATTGCTGGTGGAGCAAATGCGGTGGTTAATATTGATATGAGCAAAGCCGCGCTAAGCGTGGGGCGGGATAACCTGCGACTTAATCAGCTAGACGATAAGAAAGCCCGTTTTTTTGGCCACGACTTATTTAAGTCTTGGGGAAAACTTCGCAAACATGGGCCTTATGACTTAGTGATTGCCGATCCTCCATCAATGCAAAAAGGCAGCTTTTTAGTGGAGAAAGATTACCCTAGAATTATTCGCCAGCTGCCTAGTTTACTCAGCGAAAATGGTATCGCCATGCTGTGCTTAAATGCACCTTGGTTAAGTTGTCAGTTTTTATTAGATGCGGTTGCTAGTGAAGCGCCACAATTACGTTTAATAGAGACTTTAGACCGCCCGGAAACTGTGTTGGAACAAAGCCCAGACGATGGCTTAAAAGTACTCATTTTTGAGAATAGCCCCGCTTAAACAACTGTAAAGCTCACACTTTTCATTTTCTATCGGCCTTAAACATAAGCCTTAACAAGGCTCTGCTAAGCTTGTATTAACCCTTAAGGTAAAGGGTTAATACAAGGAGCTAGTATGGGCTTTCGTTTCTCTCACCTCTTTTCCTCTCTCATTAAAAGTCTTCGCGATATATCACCGATAGTGGTGGTGATTTTGTTTTTCCAGCTCTTTGTTTTAGATAGCTCACTACCCAATGTATTAGAGATTCTGTCGGGTACTGCGATGGTGGTGCTGGGCTTAAGCTTTTTTGTGATGGGTTTGGAGTTGGGCCTGTTTCCAATAGGTGAAAACTTAGCGCATGCCTTTGCTAACAAAGGCAGCTTAAGCGCGCTGCTGGCGTTTGCATTTTGCTTGGGCTTTGGCACCACGATTGCCGAACCTGCTTTGGTGGCGGTTGCTAAAGAAGCAGCCGACGTCGCAGCGCAGGCTAGGCATATTGAAAACAACGCCGACAGCATGGCGGAATACGCGGCAGGGCTGCGTTTAAGTGTGGCTTTTGCTGTAGGGCTGGCGATTGTGATTGGGGTGATCCGCATTATTAAAGGCTGGCCACTGTACTTAATCATTATTGGCGGCTATGTACTGATTGTTATTCTTACACTGTTTGCGCCGCAAGAAATCATAGGTATAGCCTATGACTCTGGCGGAGTAACTACCTCCACAATCACGGTTCCTCTGGTTACTGCTTTAGGTGTGGGTTTAGCCTCATCAATAAAGGGGCGTAACCCTTTGCTTGATGGCTTTGGCTTAATTGCTTTGGCATCCCTAACCCCTATGATGTTTGTGATGTTATATGGGATTTTCTATTGATGACGAGTTGGTTAGTTTTTTTTGAAACTCTATTTGGCACGCTTGGCGATATCTTTCCCATCGTGGTGACCATTCTAGTGTTTCAATACTTGGTGATTAAGCGCCCCTTACATCAACCCAAGCAGCTGTTGTTGGGAACCGTTTTTGTCATTTTAGGCATGGTGTTGTTTTTGCTGGGCTTGGAGCAAGCGCTGTTTCCATTGGGTGAGTCTATGGCCAAACAACTCACCAGTGCTGAATTTTTGGGTATTGAACAACCAGAAAACTACCAAGTCTCTGAACATTGGATGGCTTATGCTTGGATTTACTTATTTTCGGCGGCCATTGGTTTTAGTACTACTATTGCCGAGCCTTCTTTACTGGCGGTGGCGATTAAGGCCAATGCGGTGTCTGGCGGGGCAGTTTCGGTTGGCGGCTTACGTATCTCGGTAGCGTTTGGGGTGGCCTTTGGTTTGGCTTTAGGCTCTTATCGAATTGTGGTGGGAGATCCACTGCATTACTACATTATTGCCGGCTACGTGCTGGTGGTGATTCAAACACTGTTCTCGCCCAAAGCCATTGTGCCTTTGGCCTACGACAGCGGCGGGGTGACGACCTCCACTGTTACTGTTCCCTTAGTTACAGCATTAGGCTTAGGCTTGGCTGAAGCCGTACCTGGTCGAAGTCCACTGTTAGATGGTTTCGGTTTAATCGCTTTCGCTAGCTTATTTCCAATTATTTCTGTTTTGGCTTATGCCCAAATCACTCACTATTTAGCTCGTTCTACTTTGTCAGGAGATGAAGATGAAATTTAAACTCATTTTGGCCTTTGTTGACGACCAAAAAACAGCCTTGGTATTAGATTCGGCACGTGCGGCCGGTGCTACCGGAGCAACTGTAATAAACAACGCGCGAGGCGAGGGTGTTCATCGTAAAAAAACTTTCTTTGGTTTGAATCTAGAAGCGCAGCGCGATGTATTGTTGTTTGTGGTTGAAAGCCACTTGGCCAAGCCCATTTTGAATACGATCAGTGCTGTGGCTGAGTTTGATCAAGAAGAAGGACAAGGTATCGCTGTTTTGCTTGATGTAGAAGAAGCTGTTGGAGTTGCCCATCAAATACAAGCTTTAACCCACAAAGTCCCTATAGATGAAGAATAAACGACATAAGTGTGAATAAATAACAGCCTATAGTTCATTATTTGTTACCACCTGTGTGTAACTTTGGTCTTTCAACTTTCTTATCCACACATTCTGTGGATTAAAGTGTGCATGAAACGGGTGTTTTTAGCTAAGGTGCTGTTTTAAATAGTATTTTAATACTGTTCAAAAAAGAAGCGCTGCTTTTAAGGGCTTAAAAAACTTGTTGCAATTCAAGTTTTACTTGGCGTTGTTTATGACAAAAGTGGCTCAGCTGGACCACAATATTTTTAACTTACCTTTATTGTTGATCACCTGTAGTTGGCTTTAAAAGGAAATTCGCTGTTTTATCTACGCTTTGATCTGTTAGTTCCTTCTAGTGATAAATCTGAAAATAATTCTTAAGTTATGCAATCAAATGCTCGTTTGGTTCGTTACTGCTATGCAATATCTATTAAATTACGTTAAAAAGGGAATGATGATGGAGCAAAAGCAGTTTGATACAGCGGCACTTTGGTTACGCTTAGGTCTTGGTTTAGTGTTTATAATTGGCGGAACCTCTAAGTTGAGTTTGTTACTCGACCCCACTAGCCAAGCCGCGATGGTAGCCAACTACATGGGGACCACAGGTTACATCAATGAGTTGTTTCAGGATTATTTGTTTTCTGCTGGCTGGTT
Organism: Agarivorans sp. 1_MG-2023; assembly: GCF_030548385.1. Classification (NCBI taxonomy): domain Bacteria; kingdom Pseudomonadati; phylum Pseudomonadota; class Gammaproteobacteria; order Alteromonadales; family Alteromonadaceae; genus Agarivorans; species Agarivorans sp. 1_MG-2023. The sequence goes on from NZ_JAUOSJ010000015.1 coordinate 25,880, forward strand.
AACCCCATGGTCTTTCTTAACCGCCTTATCTGCCTTTGAGCTGTTCTCGGGGTTAGCATTGTGCGCCGGATTTTTAGTTCGTCCATTAGCCTTGTTTTATGCTTTCCTGTTGTGGACTTTTGTGGTGTCACTGCCCGTAGACACAGTGCCTGGCGCGTCTGTTGGGGTGAGTACTTATACTTCTCCCGCTATTTTTGTGCAGATTAGGGATATCACCTTATCGGGAATGATGTTTGTATTGTTCAATCTTGGCTCTGGGCTGTATAGCGTAGACAAACGCTTATCAAGCCAAGAGCACCATATAGATTGGCAAACTTTAGGTCTACTGCTTCGTTTTTCTTTAGGAATGACCTTTATTGTGGCAGGCTTTTTTGCTGGTTATGCCAAGATCCCCAGTTTTGCTACTCATCAGGTTATTTTACTTACCTTGGGCTTAGTATTGATTTTCGCTCAAGGAAAAACACTCAAAGTGGGGGCGTTGCTTTGTGCGCTGGTGATGCTGTGGTTTATGTTACAGAAGTTTTCTATAGATAAATCCTTTATTAAAAATCTTAACGGATTTAAGCGCGAGTTTGCTTTGTTAGCCGCTGGCGCGGTAATCGCTCTGTTAGGTGGTGGTGAGCGGTTTAGTTTAGCCGATTTAGCTCAACGAGCTAAAAGCTACTATTTGTTTCGTCGAGCTACGAGTAAGTGAGTGGGTACTCGGCGTTAAAGCGCCGAGTTTGTTTCTGCTACAAAGGAATGTCTGCTTAACAAGCAGCAGGATGTGATGTTTAAAATTTTTAGACGCCCGACAAAACCAGTTTTTTCAGACGAGCTACTTAATCAGCTTTATCGCTATGCCTTGTCGTTATGCAATAACGACCAACAAGCTTATGATTTACTGCAAAGCTGTTGTGAAAAGGTACTGCAGCAGGCTAGGTTACCTGAGCCATTAAAGCCCTATATGATGCGGGTGATTCGCAATCAATTTATCGATCAATATCGCCGGCGAAAGTTAGAACTGGTTGCCGATGAAGCCCTGCAGGCCGAATTAGTTAAGCCTGAAGACCATTGGCAAGATATGGAGTCTTTGGTGATTGACCAACAGCACGTTGCGCTGTTAATACAAAAACTCTCGGCTGACGATGCTGAGTTATTGTACTTATGGGCGGTAGAGGGTTTTAGTATGCAAGAAATCTCAAATGCTAGTGGCATTGCAAGAGGAACGTTGTTATCTCGGGTTTCTCGATTAAAGAAGCGTTTGAGCGATGAGTTTAGCCATTTGGTTGAGGAGGTATCTTAAATGAGTGTGGAACCTAAAACCGGAAACTTTAAAGCTCAAATTAGTGCTTACTTTAAACAGCAAACACTCTCAGCTGCTCAGCTTAAACATCTACAAGCCTTAGAGGGAAAGCCTAAGTCTACAACTTGGTTATTGGCTAGCGCTGCCTCATGCTTATTGGCCGCTTCCGTTTATATATTTATGTTTACTGGAATTAATTACTCGGCCATTTCTAAAGAGATTGCTTATAACCATAACAGCCAAATGCAAATGGAAGTGGTGTCTTCGTCTATCGATGACATTCAGCAGCACCTCAATCGTTTGGATTTCAATTTGATTGATTCCAGCCAGTTGGACCAACAACAATGGGAGTTATTAGGTGGTCGTTATTGCAGTATTGGTGGGCGTATTGCGGCTCAGTTGAAAGTGAGAAACCGCCAAAGCCAACAGGTACATACTTTTTACCAAGCTAAATTACCGGATGAATGGCTAAATATAACTCAGCAAAAAGAGCTCAATGTTGATGGAGTTACGGTAAAGGTGTGGCAGGAAAAAGGCTTGCTAATTGGTTTAGCTAAATAACCCTAAACTTGTTAATTACTGTATCGCAGGTATAAAAAAAGCCGATCTAAGATCGGCTTTTCAGAATGGTGTATTTACACCTTTCTTTGACCTGCTTGAATTGCAGTGAGGGCGATGGTGTAAACAATGTCGTCTACCAAGGCACCACGCGACAAATCGTTCACTGGTTTTGCCATACCTTGCAGCATAGGACCAATACTGATTAAGTCTGCACTACGCTGTACCGCTTTGTAGGTGGTGTTACCGGTGTTTAGATCTGGGAAGATAAACACCGTAGCTTTACCGGCTACAGGGCTGTTTGGCGCTTTACTCTTAGCTACGTTTTCCATGATGGCGGCATCGTATTGCAATGGACCATCAATGATGAGCTCAGGGCGGCGTTCTTTAGCAATCTTGGTAGCTTCGCGTACTTTCTCAACATCTGAACCAGAGCCTGAGCTACCAGTAGAGTAGCTGATCATTGCTACACGTGGCTCAATACCAAAGGCTTCAGCAGACTCTGCAGACTGAATCGCAATATCTGCTAGCTGCTCAGCAGTTGGGTCTGGGTTAATTGCACAATCACCGTAAACCAATACTTGATCAGGCAATAGCATGAAGAAGATTGAGCTTACTAGGTTGTAACCCGGTGCTGTTTTAATTAACTGAAGTGGCGGACGAATGGTATTTGCTGTGGTGTTAACCGCACCAGATACTAGGCCATCAACTTCGTCGTTGGCTAACATCATCGTACCAAGTACAACGTTGTCTTCAAGCTGCTCTTTAGCAACCACTTCGGTTAGGCCCTTGCCTTTACGAAGCTCAACCATTGGTGCAACGTACTTGCCTTGGATTTCTGCTGGGTTGAAAATTTCAACATTCTCACCCAACACCACACCTTGCTGGCTCGCGGTGCGTTGAATGACTTCAGGATTACCTAGCAATACTGGGCGAGCAATACCGCGCTCAGCACAAATAGCTGCAGCAGCAATAGTACGTGGCTCTTCACCTTCTGGTAGAACAATGCGTTTGTTAGCATTGCGCGCCATTTCTGTTAACTGGTAACGGAAAGCCGGCGGTGATAAACGGCGAGCTCGTGCAGAAATAGCCGTGAGTGACTCAATCCAATGCTTGTCGATGTGACCAGCAACGTAATCTTGAACTAGCTCAATACGCTGAGAATCATCTACAGGGATTTCTGCGTTAAAGCTTTGCAGAGCTAGTGATGTTTGCCAAGTGTTTGAGTTAATTAGCATTACTGGTAAGCCAGTAGCAAAGGCACCTTCACACAACTTAAGTACTTGAGGCTCTGGTTGGTACCCGCCAGTTAGCAGTAGTGCACCTACTTTAACGCCATTCATGGCTGCCAAACAGGCAGAAACAATCACGTCTGAACGGTCACCTGATGTGACTAATAAGCTGCCGGCATTAAAGTGCTCAACCATGTTTGGAATACTGCGAGCACAGAATGTTACTCGGCCTAGGCGAGTATCCATGTCACCTTCATTAATGACGGTGGCATTTAAGTGATTAGCTAAATCTCTAGCACGAGGGGCAACCAGCGGGGCGTTCCAAGGAATACACCCTAGAATGCGTAGCGGGCTTTTGCCAAACATTTGCAGAACTTCAAGGTTGGTTGAATGGTCTGATTTGTTATCAAACATTTCAGTAAGATCAGGACGAGTAATTTCGTGCTCGTCGATCGGGGCGCCAACCTTGTTGATGATACAGCCAATGATACGTTTGTTTTTCAAGCCGCCAAAGTTGTTACATGCGATTTCCATGCGTTCTTTAAGCTGCTGAGAGGTATCGCTGCCAGGGTTTGTTACAAACACCATGTCAGCATCGAGCGCTTTAGCAATACCGTAGTTTACGTTAGTAGCGTAAGGAGATTCTGAGGTAGGAACTAAACCTTCTACTACCACTATTTCGGCGTTAGACGTAGCAGAATTGAAGCGTGCAACAATACCTTCTAGCAAGTCGTCGATTTGATTGGCACTAATTAGGTTTTCAGCATAAGCCTGAGTGAAGGGCTCTGGAGGAATAATGTTTGACGCTTGACGAATAATTGCGGTAGAACGTTCAGCACCTTTTTCGCGGCTTTTTGGCTGCGCAATGGGCTTAAAGAAATTAACGTTTACACCATTGCGCTCCATGGCGCGAACCATACCAAGACTGACTGATGTAACACCAACACCTACGCCAACTGGGATTAACATAATTGTACGAGCCACGGCTGTACCTCTTAAGTTAAGTAATAGAACAAGGCTAAGCGACACTTAGCCTTGATAATGAATGTGTATTAAGCCTGGGTTAATGCAACAGCATCTTGCGCAATAACCATTTCTTCATTGGTTGGAATAACCAAGATTGGTCGGCTTGAACTCGTACCAATATTACCTGAATTACCAAAACGTGCATCTAAGTTGCCTTGCTCGTCTAGAGTAAAGCCTAAAAGGCCGAGTTTTTCGATGGTGAGTTTACGTACTAAAGCCGAGTTTTCACCAATACCACCGGTAAAGACAAGTGCGTCTAACTTACCATCCATCGCTGCCGCGTAAGACATAATGCTTTTTGCTAAGCGGTAGGTAAATACGTTCATTGCACGTATTGCTGGCTCTTTGCCTTCGCCATAACCTTCTTCAGCAAAACGACAGTCGCTGCTTGCTTCAGTAAGACCCATAAGGCCAGACTGTTTATGCAGCATGTTGTTTACTTCTTTTAAAGTGTAACCTTCGCGGTCTACTAGGTGGAAGATAATCGCCGGGTCGATGTCGCCACTACGCGTACCCATCACCAAACCTTCTAATGGTGTTAAGCCCATGCTGGTATCAAAGCTAAGACCATTTTTAACTGCACAAATTGATGCGCCATTACCTAGGTGAGCGGTAATAACGTTGGTTTGTTCGATAGGCTGATCTAACATTGCAGCGGCTTCACGCGATACAAACAAGTGGCTGGTACCGTGCATGCCGTAACGACGGATGCCTTTTTCGCGGTATAGCTTGTAAGGCAGTGCGTACAAGTATGAGCTTTCAGGCATGGTTTGGTGGAAGGCGGTGTCAAATACAGCAACGTGAGGCTGTTGTGGGAAACAAGCTTGAGCTGCTCGAATACCAATAAGTGCTGCAGGGTTATGTAAAGGCGCTAGACCTGAACACGCTTCGATACCTTCAACCACTGCTTCATCGATAATAGCTGACTTAGTGAATTTTTCGCCGCCGTGTACAACTCGGTGACCAACAGCAACAATATCGTTTAAGATTTCTGGGCTTGTTTCTAGAATATTTTTTACAATATATTCGATCGCTTCGCGGTGAGCTGAATAAGCACCAAGGCTTGCTTCGTTTTTCTCACCTAGCGCTTTCCATTTAAGGCGCGCATCTTCCAGATTAAAACATTCTGCTAAACCAGAAATAATCTCTTCGCCACTTACTGCGTTAAGCACAGCAAATTTTAGAGAAGAACTACCACAGTTAAGAACGAGTACCAGCTTGTTGCTCATTTATAGACACCTGTTGTTGAATTTGTTCAATTATAGACAGTGGAAGAAAAAACGTTGGGCATAGCGAGACACGTTCCTTCTTCAAAAATTCTACCTCTCACCAAGCCAAATTAGATTTGACCTAGTGCCATGGTCTCAATCAAGCTACACTTAACAAATAAGCTGATCTATATGAAACCGTTTGCCAAGGTTATGATAACCGAAAGCATGTTTTAATCATATATGTCATACTAATAACTAGACGAAAATGTAAAAAAATTACTAGTTTATTGGTTTAAGTCAATTTTAGGTCGCGAGGTGCCCATGGGCAAATTCTCTGAAATGTTAAATGATGGGCGCGAGTACATGAAACGCTGGCCTAACCAGCGAGTACTGGCTCCGATATTTCCCGAGAATAGAGTTATATTTGCTACTTCTTTAGCAATGAAAACCATGCCAGCGATTGCAGTGGTGACTGTAATGATGCCATATATGGCTAATTTGACTGAAATATTACCACAATCTGTGTTGATGGCGACGGTGATCTTTTTGATGCCTTTGCATGGTTTATATTGGTTGGGGCGTAGAGCTAATTCTCATTTACCCCCTAGCTTAGCTAACTGGTATCGTGACTTGCATCACAAGTTAGCTGAGGCTGGTGAGAGTATTACCCCGGCGGTTACTCAGCCCCGTTATGCTGAATTAGCTGATTTATTAAGAAAAGCGTTTAAGCGTTTTGATAAGAGTTTTGTATTAGCCGATGAGCTAGATAATCAGTCACGCTGATATATTTGTAATACAAATTCAAAGTTCATTTCAAACTCACTTTGTGCAGCTAACTGCTGCTCAAGTTGCTGATTCTTCTTCCAAGCGAAGGGGGTCATCATGCACAAAGCCTCCATATCTTGGCGATTTAACACTGCCTCTTCAGCTATTTTTTTCTGTTCGACCAAACGCCAACCTTGCATGGTTTCTGCCTGCTCTGAATGGGCTTGTAGCTCTTTGTATAATAGCTGGCGTAGTTTCGATAAATGCTGAGCCCCAGGCACAACTTTAAGTAAGTAAGCTCCGGGCTTGCTTACTCGTAATAGCTCTTGTTCGTCGCTAGGTGCAAATACCCGCATAACACAATCAACAATATTATCTGCAATAGGAAGGCGATGATTACTGGCGACAAAAAACTGTGCCTGTTGGCAGCGTTTGGCCGCCATTCTTATGCCATCTTTGGCAATGTCTATGCCCGTGACAGATTCCGCTTGTTCTTGCTCTTTGCAAAGAGCGTCGGTGTAATAACCTTCGCCGCAACCAATATCCAAGATACGTTGTACTGAGAGTGGTGTAAGCGCTTGGTTAATGGCCTTAGCCAAAAATGCAAAATGCCCTTGGTTAAGAAAATGCTGACGTGCCTGCAGCATTGCTTTGCTATCACCAGGCTGCTTTGAGTGTTTGTGCTGTACCGCCAATAGGTTGGTATAACCTTCTTTGGCTTGATCAAAACAATGGCCATTTTCACAGGACCATTGTTTGTGTTGTTTGCTCAAATTGGCTTGGCAAATCGGGCAGATTATCATTTACGCAGTAACCCTTGTGTCGAGAAAGTGCTAGTAGATCACTTTTGAGTGGTACTGCAATAAAATGTCTTTGATGGTTTCCATGGTTTCTTTACTCGGCGGTTTAACACCTGCAAGTGGGTAGTCTTCGCCCATGGCGGTCCATTTATGCTTTCCTAGCTCGTGGTAGGGCAGCAATTCAATTTTTTCTACGTTATCGAAAGGTGCTAAAAATTCGCCGAGATCATGGGCCGATTGCTCATCATCGGTAAAGCCGGGCACAACCACATAACGTAGCCACGTTGTCTGGCCAATTTTGTGTAGGTAGCGAGCAAAGTCTAAAGTACGTTTGTTGCTTACACCAACGAGATCTTGGTGAACATCATCGTGGATCTGTTTAATGTCTAGCATGACTAAATCAGAGACTTCCAGCAGCTCATCAATAACTTCGGTATGCTTGCGCACATAACCGTTGGTATCTAAACAGGTATGAATACCTTGTTCTTTACACGCTCGGAATAAATCACGCACAAACTCAGCTTGTAAAATGGCTTCGCCACCACTGGCGGTTACACCACCACCACTGGCGTTCATAAAACGTCGATAAGGGGTAAGGTCACTCATTAAGTCACTTACGCTTACTTCTTTACCGTCGTGTAAGTCCCAAGTGTCTCGGTTATGACAATACTGGCAGCGCATTAAGCAACCCTGCATAAATACAATAAACCGGATCCCTGGTCCATCAACGGTTCCGCAAGACTCAGTAGAATGAATTCGCCCAATCTTTGACATTTGTTTCTCCAAAAAAAAACCTTGCCCAAAAACTTGGGCAAGGTTAATTATAACCGTAGTCTCTGCTAAGCAGAACTACTTAACGTTCAATTAGATACTTTGTGTGAAAGTACGTGTAATTACGTCTTGTTGTTGCTCTGGCGTTAGTGAGTTAAAACGCACTGCGTAACCAGAAACACGAATGGTAAGCTGAGGGTATTTCTCAGGGTTTTCCATTGCATCAACTAACATTTCACGGTTCATCACGTTAACGTTTAAGTGTTGGCCACCTTCAACGTCAGCATTGTGATAGAAGTAACCATCCATCAAACCCGCTAAGTTAGATTTTTGAGTATCGTCGTCTTTACCTAGTGCATTTGGCACGATAGAGAAAGTGTATGAGATACCATCTTGTGCGTTAGCAAACGGCAGTTTAGCAACCGAAGTTAATGATGCTACTGCACCTTTCTCGTCACGACCGTGCATTGGGTTAGCACCAGGAGCAAAAGGAGCACCTGCTTTACGACCATCAGGAGTAGTACCTGTTTTCTTACCGTATACAACGTTAGACGTAATAGTAAGAACTGACTGAGTAGGAATCGCGTCACGGTAAGTTTTAAGCTTACGGATCTTAGTCATGAAGCGGTTTACTAGGTCTACAGCAATATCATCTACGCTATCGTCGTTGTTACCAAATTTAGGGTAGTCACCCTCAATGTCGAAATCAACAGCAATACCGTCTTCATCACGAATAGGCTTAACTTTAGCAAACTTGATAGCAGACAATGAGTCAGCAGCAACTGATAGACCAGCAATACCACAAGCCATTGTACGGCGAACGTCACGATCGTGAAGAGCCATTAATGAAGCTTCGTAGCTGTACTTGTCGTGCATGTAGTGAATACAGTTAAGTGCGGTCACGTACTGCTCAGCTAACCAATCCATGAATGTGTCTAAGCGACCCATTACATCGTCGTAGCTTAATACTTCGTCAGTAATCTTGTCAGACTTAGGACCAATTTGAATCTTAAGCTTCTCGTCTACACCGCCGTTTATTGCGTAAAGAAGAGTTTTAGCTAAGTTGGCACGAGCACCGAAGAACTGCATGTGTTTACCAACAACCATTGGTGATACACAACAAGCAATTGCGTAATCATCGTTGTCGAAGTCACTACGCATTAAGTCATCGTTTTCGTACTGGATTGACGACGTATCGATAGATACTTTGGCACAGTATTTCTTGAAATTAATCGGTAATTGCTCAGACCATAGAACAGTAATGTTCGGCTCTGGAGAAGGACCCATTGTGTAAAGTGTGTTCAAGAAACGGAAAGCTGTACGGCTTACAAGTGTACGACCATCGGTACCCATACCACCCATTGATTCTGTTGCCCAGATTGGGTCACCAGAGAACAAGTCATCGTATTCAGGAGTACGTAGGAAACGAACCATACGTAGCTTCATTACCAAGTGATCTACTAGCTCTTGAGCTTCAGACTCAGTTAGCGTACCAGCTGCGATATCACGCTCAATGAATACGTCTAAGAAAGTGGTAGTACGACCAAACGACATTGCAGCGCCGTTTTGAGATTTAACTGCGGCTAGGTAGCCGAAGTAAGTCCACTGAACTGCTTCTTTAGCTGTAGTTGCTGGACCAGAGATATCACAACCGTATTTAGCTGCCATTTCTTTGATTTGAGCTAAAGCGCGGTGTTGCTCGCTGATCTCTTCACGAAGCTTCATTGTTGCTTCAAGATCTGAACCGTTTACAAAGTCAGCTTCTAAAGAGCGGTGCTGCTTAACTTTGTCAGCCATTAGGAAGTCAATACCGTAAAGTGCTACGCGACGGTAATCACCAATAATACGACCACGACCATATGCATCTGGCAAACCAGTTAAAACGCCAGACTTACGGCATTTCATAATAGAGCCAGTGTATACGTCGAATACACCTTGGTTATGTGTCTTACGGTAGTCAGTGTAAATCTTGCTTACCATTGGATCTAATTCGCGATCGTAAGCTTTACAAGAACCTTCAATCATACGAATACCGCCGTTAGGGATAATCGCACGTTTTAGTGGCGCTTCAGTTTGAAGACCAACAATTGTCTCAAGATCTTGGTTGATGTAACCCGCATCGTGAGAAGTGATGGTTGAGATAACTGAAGTATCGAAGTCTACCGGCGAGTGAGTGCGGTTTTCTTCTTTAATGCCTTCCATAACTTTGTCCCAAAGCTGATCCGTAGCTTCGGTTGCGCCAGCTAGAAAGCTTTCATCGCCTTCATATGGAGTGTAGTTAGCTTGAATAAAGCTACGAACGTTAACTTCATTTTGCCATTCGCCGGCTGTAAAGCCTGCCCAAGCACTAGCAAAAACATCGTTCTTCTCTGCCATTTTTTGTCCCACCTATAAGTTGGTATACAAATGAATATTCTATGGTTTAACCAATAGCCGTTATGCGGCTATTGCTGTTCTTGGAACAAGTATAGTGCTTGTTCCAAGAGGTAAAAAACTTTAACTCTATAGTAGTGCTGGAATACCGTATTTGCCTTCCAACATACCTACCGCCATCATGGCGACAAAACAAATCAACAATACTGATGCTGGGATAATGATACGGTCCGCAAACGATAGTTTCTTCGGACGTTCTTTATCACCAATCAAACCATTGTTATCAAGTAACATGGTTAGTGCCCATGCCAATACTGGGTTAGTTACCGCAGCTGCAAAGATACATATACCAGCAGATTGTGAATCTTTAGTATCTTTAATCATTTGCATGCCGGCTTCTAATAGCGGTAAGAATACACCTACTAATAATGCAATCTTCATTACTGGAGGCCATACAGCCACATCCATTGGGAAACCTAAGATTGCAATAATGATACACAATGAACCTAGCAAAATTGCGCCGCCAGGAATTGGGCGTTTAGCAATGGCTGCAGGAATCATGTACGTACCCCAGCTAGACGTGATGTTACCGCCACCTACTGCTGTACCTACGATTTGACGTACAGAACAGGTCGTCATGGTGTCATCTACATCCATTAGTACTTTGTCTGTACCGCGTGGGTAGTTTAACTCTTGGAAAATACGGTGGCCTAAGAAATCAGGAGACCACATTGCTACCGCTAAAATAGCGAACGGTAATGAAGCAATAAAGTGTTCTGCATTAGGTAAACCTAACTGCCAACCTTGCTCAGTAGAGCCCCACCAGTAAACAGGGTTTAGGTTTGGTAAGCCCATTTCTGTTTTAAAGGTAAGGTCGAAACCAGCACCAAAGGCTAAGGCAATCGCTAGGCCCATTACAGCACAAGCTGGAATAGCTAACCAACGCTTACCTATTTTAGCTAAGAATGCATACAGTACGATGGTAGCAGCCAATACCACTAAGCCCACATAACCCATTTCGCCTGCTGCAATGCCTGCGTCAACAGATTCTAGCCCTTTCGCCCATGATTGAATGTCGCCAATCATTGACATGGTGCCGCCAAAACCTAAGAACACCAACAAGCCGCCGGCTACCCCTTCACTGGTTAAGTTCACCAGTTTAGAACCACCTTTAAAGAAACTTAATAGTAAGCCGAATACGCCCAACAGAATCGCTAAGGCCAGTGGGTGAGCACCCGCTAAAGCAATCGCGCCAATTAATGGAATCATTGGGCCGTGGTTACCGGCTAAGTTCGCCCGTGGATTAAATATCCCAGAGGCCAATACACAGAACAGCAATGCAGGTATAAGCATTTCTACTCGTGCCACTTCAATGGCGAACTCAGTACCTAGGTTGATGTGATCCCAACGCTCGGTTAATCCGTCTGCCCAAGCCATCATTACTGCTGAGTACATGGCGATAATGCCAATAGTACCGGCAATGGCTGGAACCAAATCTTCCCATTCAAAGCGGAAGTCACGACCTGGTAAATTTAAACCCCAGCGACGAGGTTTCATGATTTGTAGTTCGTGGTCTAAGTAATCAGAGCGAGTTTCAAATTCAGAAGCAGGGCGGTGTGCTTCGGAATAACTCAGCTCTTCGTCTTGAGACTGGTGGTTGTTACTAGACATAGTTTCCTCAAAAACAAAAATAAAAACTGATTAATCGCAGATGCTTAAATTAAGTAGCTTTAAGCCTGAGATCCTTCTCACTGGCGATAATCGTCTCAACAGGACGAACAACATATAAGGATAGTGAGTATAAAAAGTGAAATAACTGCATGCAGTTTAGCGTAAAAAGTGCAGTGGGTAACTGTAGTAAAGAAACATTAAAGAAATACAAAATACGGCGACGATTAAGCGGCGAAGCGCTGTTTGCTATGTCCGTTCTTTTGCTGTTTGCTACCACAACATCTGCCTTCTACTTTAGTTAGCGAAATTGTATCAAAGTAAGCAAGTTTTGGAATTTGATCTACATCAAAAAAGCCCATAATTTGTGTAATTTTACTACTTTTTTGTGGGTTTTGCGGGATGAAATTCTGCTTAATTCTGATTATTCTGTAATTTACTTACTAAAGTTGTGGTTGTTAGATTGAGAGCTAAGTCACTTAAATAGACTTCTAATATAGGCTTCTTTTTACAAAAAAATAACAATTCTTTGGGGCGTATTAGCTTACACCCGCAAAAACCTTAATAAGCTAAAATTTTGAGCTAAAATTCTAAAACTGAAAATAAATGCGCTAGCTTGGCTTGTGAGCATATAACTATGCAATCTGCTTGAATATAAAGATGCTGACAATTTGGCTTATTAGGGTGTTTTGTAATCATAAGAGCGCTAGATGCCCCATAAAATGTTGAGTTTTGTCTTTTGCGGTGATACTTTTTGTTGGGTTGAACGTGTAACAAATGATTTAACAATCGTACGCGCCTCAGGAATTAGGCATGGTTGCTGCTAGCAGTCATTAACAAGGTAAAAAAATAACTATGAGTGAAGTGGCTGCACTAGAAGCTTCAAATATCCACAAGGTATTTGGTGATAATGAAGTACTAAAGGGCATTGACCTTACAGCAAACAAAGGCGACGTAATTTCTATTATTGGCTCTTCGGGCTCTGGTAAAAGTACTTTTCTACGTTGTATGAACTTACTTGAGATCCCCACTCAAGGCGAAATTTTGGTTCATGGTGAGCAAATTGGCTTTAAGCATTTGCGTAACGGTGAACGCTTACCTTCAGACAATAAGCAAGTTGAACGGATTCGTTCTCGGCTCTCAATGGTGTTCCAAGGGTTTAACCTGTGGTCACACATGACGGTATTAGAAAACATTGTCGAAGCCCCCATTAACGTATTAGGTATCTCCAAAAAAGAAGCCACAGAGCACGCTGAAAGTTTGTTAGAGCGGGTTGGCTTGTACGATCGTAAAGATTACTACCCCGCGCACATGTCTGGTGGTCAGCAGCAACGGGCGGCGATTGCTCGTGCCTTAGCCATGAACCCCGAAGTGATGCTATTTGATGAACCTACGTCTGCATTAGACCCTGAATTAGTGGGCGAAGTGCTTAAAGTGATGCGCAGCCTGGCAGAAGAAGGCCGCACCATGTTAGTGGTTACTCATGAAATGGCCTTTGCACGTGATGTCTCTAACCAAGTACTGTTTCTTCATCAAGGTATTGTTGAAGAACGTGGTTCACCGAAAAAAGTTTTTGAAAACCCAGATTCTGAGCGTATGAAGCAATTTCTAGCGCCAAAATACTAAAATTATAAATATGGAAGACAAGCGTTTATTCGCTTAAAGCAAACAACACGGAGTAACACATGAAAAAAACACTAGTCGCGATGATCGGTGCTATTGCACTAAGCACCACAGCAGTTGAAGCAAAAGATTGGGAAGTTGTACGTTTAGCAGTAGACGTGCCTTACGAACCATTTGAGTATAAAGCGCCAGACGGCTCTCTAACTGGTTTCGAAATCGATCTAGGTAATGCGGTTTGTGAAGAAATGAAAGTGAAGTGTGAGTGGGTTATTCAGGCATGGGATGGCATTATTCCAGGTTTGTTAGCACGTAAATATGATGCGATTTTCTCTTCAATGTCTATTAACGAAGAGCGCGCTAAAAAAGTACTATTCTCAGAGGCTTACTACAACACGCCTACCGGCTTTTTTGGCCCTCAAGCTAGCGCGGTTGATCCTGCCAAGCCAGACACTCTTAAAGGGCTACGTGTAGGTGTTCAGCGCGGTACTATTCAAGATACTTACGCTACCGACAACTACTCAAAAGTTGCTGACATTAAACGTTACACTACTGGTGATGACCTAGTGGTTGATTTACACGGCGGCCGTTTGGACGTTGTTGTTATCGATTTCCCTGTAGGTGTAAGTACTATTCTTGAAGTAGAGAAGGGTGCTGAATTTAAAGTACTTGGCGACAACGTACAATTGGGTGAAGGCGTTGGTGTAGCTGCACGTAAGCGTGACGGCCAATTGATTGAAATGTTCAATAAAGCCTTAGCTACAGTTAAAGCTAACGGTACTTACGACAAAATTAACGACAAATACTTCGAATACAGTATTAAAAAGTAAGCCTTGCACTACCATTAACCCGAGCAATGCTCGGGTTAACTTTCTAAGAGACTCATTATGTTAGATCTTCATGGTTACGGCCCTTCCATATTTATGGGGGCAATTATCACTATCGAAGTGGCCTTCTTATCATTGGCGGTAGCATTGGCTTTAGGGATGTTAGCCGCGGTAGCGCGTTTATCTAAAAATCGAATTGCGAATTTTGTCGCTGTGGCTTACACCACCATTATTCGCGGTGTACCTGATTTGGTGTTAATGCTACTCATCTTCTTTGGTGCTCAAATCGGCGTTAATGCTGTTTCTGATTGGGTATACGACAATTTTGATATTGAATACTACATAAATATTAATGAGTTTGTCGCTGGCGTAACAACCATTGGATTTATCTTTGGCGCTTATATGGCAGAAACTTTTCGCGGAGCATTTTTAGCGGTAGATAACGGCCAGATAGAAGCAGGCAAGGCTTATGGGATGAGTGCCATGCAAGTGTTCCGCCGAATTACCGTGCCGCAAATGATGCGCCATGCCATTCCGGGGATTGGTAACAATTGGCTAGTGCTGGTTAAAACCACTGCTCTAGTTTCGGTGATTGGTTTGGCTGACATGGTACGCTTAGCTAAAGAGGCTGCCGGTGCAGTGCATGAACCTTTCTTATTCTTTATACCGGTAGCATTTGTTTATCTTGCGCTGACCAGTGTGTCTGAAATTTTCCTCAAGCGTTTAGAGATTCGATTTAGCGCTGGAACAGTAAGGTAGGCGATTATTATGTATGAAACTATCGAAAACTTACTCGCCAACAACGACATCTTCACCCTCACCACGGTTCTAGGCTATTGGGACGGTTTAGTTATGACCGTGCAGTTAGTCTTTTTATCATTGATTTTGGGTTTGATTCTGGCGGTACCGCTAGCCATTCTTCGCGCCTCAGATAATCTGTTAGTTAGTCGCAGTGTGTGGCTATTTACTTATGTATTTCGTGGTACGCCGTTGTTGATTCAGCTCTATATTATTTATTACGGCGTAACCTACATTGAAGGCATTCAAGAGTCGATGTTCTGGCCAATTGTGCGAGAAGCCTTCTATCCATGTTTATTGGCCTTTGTGCTGAATACGGCTGCCTACACCACCGAAATCTTCCGTGGCGCGATTGTGGCTACACCACGTGGCGAGATTGAAGCAGCTAAAGCTTACGGTATGTCTGATGCTAAAGCGATGACGCGTATTATTTTGCCTAGTGCTTTACGTAGAGCATTACCCGCCTACAGCAACGAAGTCATCTTTATGCTGCACGCTAGTTCGATTGCCAGCATTGTTACTATTATTGATTTAACCGGTGCCGCTCGCGATGTTTATGCCAAGTATTACGCGCCGTTTGAAGCATTCACTTTTGCTGCATTGATTTATCTCTGTGTCACTTTCTTACTGGTGTTTGGATTTAAGCAGTGGGAAAAACGTTGGCATCGTCATTTACGGCCATTAAGTTAATTATTGAAAGGGGCGAAAGCCCCTTTTGTTTATCAGCTCAAAAAGAATCACATCATGCTTACTCTGCTTAAAAATGCTCAGCTCTATTCGCCAAGCCCAAAGGGTAAAATGGACTTACTGATCGCTAATGGAAAAATTGCCGAAATTGCTCCACACATTGAGCTGAAAAGTAATCAGGCACTGTTTTCCACCTTGGATTTGGCTGGCGCAATTTTAGCGCCGGGGTTTGTTGACGCGCTAGTGCATTTTACTGGCGGTGGCGGCGAGGGTGGTTTTGCTTATCGTACCGCTGAGTTAAGTTTTGATGAAGCTGCGCCAACAGGCGTGACCACTTTGGTCGGTGCTTTAGGTACTGATAGTGTCACCCGCAGTCCCGCACAAGTGTTGGGAAAGGCACGTGAGTTAACGGCACAGGGTTTGAGCTGTTATTGCTACACTGGCTCTTATCATTTGCCAGTGAAAACCATCACCGGCTCTATTGAGCAAGATATCGTACTCATTCCCGAAATGATTGGGGTGGGTGAAATTGCTATTGCCGACCATCGAGCCAGCCAAGCCTCGGTTCAAGCCTTTATTGAAGTGGTCGCCGAAGCGCGTGTTGCTGGCTTATTGGCAGGTAAAAAGGGCATCAGTTTTTTCCATGTTGGTGACGGTAAAGGCAAACTGAGCATGTTAAGAGAGATTATTGCGCAATCAGATCTATCAATCACTCAGCTTTACCCTACACATTGTAATCGTAATCAAGCCTTGTTTAACGACGCATTAGCTTTTTTGAATGAAGGCGGCGCCATCGATTTTACTACCAGTACTATTCCGCAGTTTATTGAAGAAGGCGAGGTTAGCTGCCCGCAAGCACTAAAAACTATTTTAGATAAAGGCTTAGCATGGCAACGGGTGAGCTTTAGCTCCGACGCCAATGCGAGTCTGCCATTATTCAACTCAGAAGGCGAATTAGTGGGCATGCAAGCCGGTAAACTCGAGAGTTTGTATGAAGCGGCGAGGCAAGCAGTTCAGGGTTATGATGTTCCTCTAGAGGTTGCTTTGTCGGTGATCAGTGCCAACCCTGCTAAGATTCTGGGTCTTACTAATAAAGGTAAGCTTGCCAAAGGATTTGACGCCGACATGGTAGTATTGGCCCCCGATACACTAGAGATCAAGCAAGTTATTGCTAAAGGGCAGAGTATTTGGGCTAAATAAGCCAAATGCCTCGGGTCGTTTTTGGCTAAGGGCTAGGGCATAATAGCTTCAATTGGATTTTTAGCAGAAGTAGCCCTATGACGTTTAAAGGATTTACTACCCAGTTGGTACATTGCGACCGCTTAGCTGGTGTAGAAGACGGCGCAGTACATGCACCTATTCATAACTCAGTGCCTTATGGATATGCCGCCACACAAGATTTAGTTGATGTATTTCAAGGCAAACAAGTAGGGCATGCTTATGCTCGTCAATCTACTCCTACCTTAGATTACCTGCAGCGCAAAATTGCCATGTTAGATGACAGTATAGGCTGTTTAGTATTTGGCACAGGCATGGCGGCAATTGGCACAGTATTTCTTACTCTGCTAAAAGCGGGTGATCACATTGTTGCTAGCCGCTTCTTATTTGGCAATACCAGCAGCATTTTTGGCACCTTAAAAGGTTACGGAATCGAAGTTACTTTGGTTGATGCCACCAATGCAGATGCGGTAGAACAGGCTTGCCAAGCTAACACCAAAATGGTGTTTGTAGAAACCATTGCTAATCCTGCAACTCAAATTGTTGATTTAGCGGGGATCGGCGAGCTTTGCCAGCAACGTGGTTTACTTTACGTGGTAGACAATACCCTAACGTCTTCTTATTTGTTCCAGCCAAAAACCGTGGGCGCTAGCTTAATCGTTACTTCGTTATCCAAGTACGTGGGTGGCCATGGCAATGCGCTAGGCGGCTCGGTAAGTGATACTGGCTTATTTGATTGGACGAATTACCCCAACATATTTGAAGGTTATCGTAGCGGTGACCCTAAAATGTGGGGCATTAATCAGATTAAGAAAAAAGGCCTGCGTGACTTTGGTGGCGCCCTTTGTTCGCAAACGGCTCATTTGTTATCGGTGGGTGCGGAGACAATGGCGTTACGTATGGAGCGCCAATGTGCCAATGCGCTAGCCTTAGCTAAGATGTTAGACGCTCACCCTAAAGTGGCCCAGGTGTATTACCCTGGTCTGGAACAACATCCGCAGCATCAGCGTGCAAATGACTTGTTCAAGCATTTTGGCGCATTAGTGAGTTTTGATTTAGTTGACGGAATTGATTGTGCAGAATTTTTAGATAAAACTGAAATTGTGATTAATGCCACTCACCTTGGTGATAATCGCACACTCGCTTTGCCGGTAGCTCAAACTATCTATTTTGAAATGGGCTTAGCTGCTCGCCAAGAGTCTGGCATTAGTGAAACAATGATCCGTTGCTCTATTGGTATCGAAGACACCGAAGACTTACTGGCTGATTTTTCTCAAGCGCTAGCGCAGTTTTAGTCTGGTAGAGGTTGTTTGAATAAAAAAGCCTTGGCAATACCAAGGCTTTTTTATGGAATTTATTTAGTGTCGATGGAGATGAGCTCTACATCAAAAACCAGGGTTGAACCCGGTGGGATAGAAGCCACGCTGCGGTCGCCATAGGCCAGTTGACTAGGAATGAAAAAACGGAATTTTTCGCCTGCACTCATGTATTGCAAACCCTCTGTCCAGCCGGCAATTACTTGACCTAAAGGAAATTGAGTTGGGCGGCCGCGATCAACTGAGCTATCAAAGACCAGTCCGCTTAATAGGGTGCCGTGATAATGTACCGTTACGGTACTGTTGGCCGATGGCTTTTCATCACTATTAACCACATCTTCCAATACTTTGTATTGCAGGCCGGAGTCAGTGGTAATAATGCCGTCTTCTTGGCCGTTTTTACTTAAGAAATCTTGGCCTAATTGACGGTTTTGCTTAGTAGCTTTCGCGCTGTTATTGGCGCGTAAAATAAATAAGATTACAAATATCGCCAGCACCGCCAGCACAACAAATTTCAATGTATTGATCCTTCTCTGTTTTTATTGCTAATCAATGATTAGCGAAAAGCTTAGCCTAAGACTAAGCCAAAACGCTTCATTTTTGTAGATTGATTTGCTGTGGTTTTTTCTAGGGTGGTTAGCGGGTCATTTTTTTTACAAATACCACCACAAAAAGCGCAATAATAAAACTCCCGCTAAAGGCCTCAATAGCGGCAAAAATACGTGAAAAACCTACTGGGGTAAAGTCGCCGTAACCAAGGGTGGTAAAGGTGACCACGCTGTAATACAGACACTCAAAAAACGCGACAATATTGCGTCCAAGGCTTTGGCTTAAGTCTAAAGATACAACATTGCCGTTAAAATGAATCCCGGTAAAAAAGTAGACCACTGCACAACTTAAGATAATTAGTAGCGAGGTAAGTACAACCCTCATTGGTTGTTCGCCATAACCACACACTAAATCCACCAGTTTTGAGATGGCGCGCTTATAAGAGTATTTGGGCATTTGATAGCGTCGCATGGTGAGTTCTTTTTTGAGAAATATCCCTGCGGTGGTAAATAAGCCTTCTGATTCAGCGGTTTTACGTAAACAGCGGTAAACTTCTTCGGCCTGCTGGTAGTAGTCTGCCATTGCATCTTTGTCTTGCTGCTTCTCTGCTGCGCTGCCAAGCTGCTCTTGCAGTACTTTTTCTCCCACACAAAGACTATCGCATTTACACAAGTCCATTTTTGCACCCAGCAAGTTAGTTTTGGTGAGGTTGGCATGATTGAGGTTAGCATCACGTAGGTCGGCTTTCATTAAGCTGCCGTGTTGCAGGTTAATGTTAAATAAGTGGGCACCTCTTAGGTTGCTACGATAAAGGTCTACGCCGGTCATGTCATAGCCTTGTTTATTGTTGTAATTGACTAAATCGATGCCGGCTAGGTTGGCTTTTTTTAAACTGATACCACGCAACATTCCGCCGCGTTTCGCGTAGCTTTCGAGCTTTTCTTTTATCTCGTCTCCGTTTTTATCTTCGTCTGGATCATGCCAGAAACATAAACCACTGCTTAGGGCTGGCTCTGTACAGTTTGCACCAGAGCTGTCTTGATATAAACATTCAGAGCATTTCGCCATTGCTTGTAATTTCCTGTCGCTTACCAACAAACTGATTATTAGCTAGTTTTTAAGCTTGCTTAATCATAAGTGTATTGCAAAAGCGGGATTTTGCGAGCATGGCAGCACTAGCATGTTAAGTACCTTGGCGGTGCTTATTGTCGAGCAATGGCTATTTGTTTTTGCTACCTAGTTGTTGAAACTCACTTTTCAGGGTTGAGTAACGTTCGGCGTGGTTATCATTGAGTTTCAAGCCGTCGAGCAGCTTAATTGTGGTTTTGCAGTCGGTGAGCAGTTGGCCACTAATGCCTTTTTGTGATTGATTTAATTGTTTAAGTATTGCTTGGATCTTGTTGAGAATGGCACCAGTGTTGCCAGGGGCCACTTGGAGCGCTTTGTCAAAGAAGTTAGTGGCTTCAATGTAGCGACTCTCTTCGTAAGCCTCGATACCCATTTTGTTGTATTCGCGGAACTGGCCGAGTTTCAATTCAAAATCTTCAGCTCTCAGTACTTTTTGGGCCGAAGAGAGTGAAATTGGGTCTATATCTGCTCGTTTTTCTAACTCTTCAGCAAAGGGCATCGCATATTCAAACTCACCCACTGAGTTCAACGTTAGAAAGGTATCGGGTAACAGTTCGCCGCTTACTTTACTGGGCTCTTCTAACAAGCCTTCGTGGCTATCAAATAGTAAGCGCTTGGCTTTGTTCATTTCGCCTTTAGTGGCATGTACACGCGCTTGGCTAATGCCTTCAAAGGCGTCAAAGTTAAAGTCTTCGTCTTTACCTTCTTCTCGGCGGGCGTGAAATAGCACAGAGTTTACTTCTTGTAGCAGGCGGTTTTTACGGTATAAGTCATCTTCATTCTGAGCTTCATCAATCAGGCTACGAACGTAATTACATAGATGATGTGGACCACGGTGAATGGAGCGTCGCGCTAACTGTAAAATGGTAGAGAAGGTTTCTTTAGCTAAGGTAAGGTCACCTGCTTCCATGGCGAGCTCGGCCAACAACTGTTGGCGTTCGATACTATTTACTGCCAACTTTGAGGCTTTAAGCACCGTTTCCAACGCTTTGTCAGTTTCGCCTTCGGCGCGATAGGCGCGGGCTAACCAGTCGTAACCAGTAAGTAATAGGGGGCTTTCGGTTACCGAACGGCTAAGTGTATTAATTGCGCTTTTATTGTCTTTAAGTAACAAGTGCACTCGGCCAAGTGTTGCCTTAGCCCAAGTTTGTTTGCGTTCTTCAAGTATGGTTTCGAGAGCCACTTTGGCGGCTTCAAATTCACCTAAGGCAATTTGAGCCTCTACCCGCATGTTGCGGCAATAATTGGTGTAGCGACTTTCTGCTTCAATCTGTTGATCACATAGCTCAATGACTTTGGTGTAGTCTTTCTTCGCTAATGCTTGGAATACTTCACGTAGGCTTTGGCGCTTAACATGGGCTCTGGCTAAGCGATTGTGTAATTGAAACTGCGAGAAGGGTTTAGTGATAAATTCATCGGGCTCCATCTCTAACGCACTTAACACCATGCTTTTGTTGTTATCACCGCTAATGATAAAAAATAGAGCGTCTACTTCTAATAGTTGGCTAACTCTTAGCTCTTCAAGTAATTGGCCACCGTTTTTGCCGGTGCCTAAATTGTAATCAACCAACAAAATGTCAAATTTTCGTTTACGACAGGCTCTTACTGCTGCTTCACCAGTATTGGCAAAAAAAACATCGTTTGCGCCAAAATTTTGCAACATAGCCTTAAGCATGACCTGAAACGCTCGTTGGTCATCAACAATAAGTATTTGCTTCCCGCTGTAATTGTATTGCGCTGCCATTTATGAGTTTTCTGATCACTTTTCGCTATCCTAGCATAAGTTTATCTCGGTTAAAGCAGAGAAGGGCGCAGAGAGTTAGTTGAGTAATACTATCGTTTATTTGATCTTGCCAAACTGGCCGGAATTGATTTAATATTAATCTGTTGGTGAGACTTTTGGTCTCACCAACGCTGAGTCAAAGCCAAACTTGGAGTGATCCAAGGTCGGAAAGTTACAGATCTTAAGGCTTATCCTTAAGATGGCTGGACCGCCTTAGTTGAGTGGTTAGATTTGCACAATGTATGTCTTTCTACTTAGTAAGTTAGTCTATTTACCGTTTATTACTTTCCGTATTTGGTTGGAACGCCAAGCTAAAATTAGCTTGGCGTATTTATTTCTCTTCTCGTACTGCCCATTCGTTTCAGTTTATTCTTACCTGTAATAGCTCTTATTCACTTGAGTTGTGTTTTTCTGTGTCTGCTGGTTTTGATCAAGCGATGATGTAACGATTGGCATTTATTGCGGGCATAAAAAAAGACACCCTAAGGTGTCTTTCTTTAACAAATATGGTGGAGGGAGGTGGATTCGAACCACCGAAGCTTTCGCGACAGATTTACAATCTGTTCCCTTTGGCCACTCGGGAACCCCTCCTGCTTGTGGAGCGGCATATTACCAGAACAAAGTGGGCTGTAAAGTAAAAATAAGCAGATTTTTACTGACTGACTACTGTTTGCTTATTATCTGCGCGTTTGATGCGAATAGGCTAAAGTTTTGGCCAGCTTTTCCGATAGCTAGAGATAGAACCGGAGGGGCAATATGTTAGTTGAACAAATTAGAAATAGCAGCTTATGTGACGAACTGCAGTTGGGCGATACGCTTAACCAAAGTACCGCTCATGGTGAGCAAGCGCGTTTTCATTTGTTACTAAGCATGTTGAGCCAAAACGTTTGTGACCAAGCTCAGTTTTCGATGCAGAAGCAAAATCGAGAGCAAATTCAACAAAGCCTTCGAGATAAGTTTCAATTAGCGAGTCGACGCCCCTTGTTGGCACAAGACGATGAGTTTGCTGTGCAAGCCAATTGGAGCAAGAGAGCGCAAGTGGGGGATATCAGCAGTATTCGCTTAGAGCAAGCTTTAGGTGGCTATGCAGCCTATGCTGATGACAGCGTTGAAGGCGTGCCCGTTGAAGTCATCAATAACGTGGACTTACTCACACGTTTAAAGCACTCAGTAGCCAAGCAACCTAAGCAGCAAGAAGTAGATACTGAAGTGAAAGGCGTGGATATGTATAAGGTACTAAGTGACTTTGATTACTCAAAGCCACTTAAGGTGCAGTATTTTAATTAAAAAATGCTTAATTAACGAAATACCACGGTACGATTTCCGTAGACAAAAACTTTCTCGTCTAATACTTGCTGCAGGGCTTTACTTAATACCGCTTTCTCAACATCACGTCCCGCTTTAGCCATTTCTTCAGCGCTGTATGAGTGATCCACATGAATAACATGCTGTTCAACAATCGGCCCTTCATCTAAATCGTTATTTACGAAGTGAGCAGTAGCGCCAATAATTTTCACACCACGGTCGTAAGCCTGTTTATAGGGCTTAGCACCAATAAATGCCGGCAAGAACGAGTGGTGGATATTCAAAATTTTGTTATTGAATGCTTCTACAAAGGCTGGCGTAAGAATACGCATGTATTTAGCTAATACTACGTAGTCTGGCTGGTATTGCTGAACCACTTCAATCACTTGTTGCTCATGTTCTTCGCGGCTTAAATCTATATGGCTAATGTGATGGAAGGGAATATCGAACTTTTCAGTCAGGGTTTGCAGGCTATCGTAGTTACCAACTACCGCGGCAATCTCTACGTCCATGTCTCCGTATACCGCTTTCATTAGCAAGTCACCCAAGCAATGGGCTTCTTTAGTCACCATGATCACAATGCGTTTACGACCTGCGCTTTCTAATCGGCGAATACTACCAGCAGGTAAAGCGCCGTCTAAATCGGCTAACAGGGTTTTATCGTTAAAGTAGCCCTCTAGCTCGGTGCGCATAAAGAAACGGCCGGCAGCATTATCAACAAATTCGTTGTTTTTAATGATATTAAGTTGGTGCTTAGCACAGATGTTGGTAATGCTCGAAATTAAGCCTTTGGCATCTGGGCATTCGGTTAAAAGGATTTTTCTTTCCATTGTCTTTTCGATTTATTCAGTTTTAAAGTTAAGATTTCTTACAGCACTGCTTTAGCTTTTTGCCGCTATTACAGGGGCATTTAGCATTGCGAGCCAAAGACTTCGGCGCAAATTCGCCATCGGTATAAAACCAGCGGTCTTGGCTTTTTACAAAGTTAGAACGCTCGTGCAAAATGTTTAATTGATCATGCTCTTGGTAATAGGCTTTAAATTCCACTATGCCAGCTAGGCCATTAATAAGGTGGCAGCTAAAGAGAATTTGTAGCTTCTTCCATTGATTTTTTTCGTCTTCGCTAAAGGCGCTAGGCGCATCACCTTGACGAAAATCAGGGTGGTGGGTTTGCCATAGATAGTTAGCATCTCCAAGTGTGAAGGCGGTGTAGCGCGAACGCATTAATTGCTCGCAACTAACAGGCTTGGAAGTACCGTTTATAAAAGGCTGGCAGCACTGATGAAAATCACTACCGCTGCCGCAAGGGCAAAGTAACACCGGAAGACCCCAAATTTGACCAAGGGCGAAGTGTAGCAAGAAGCTGCCCATAAGGCAGCTTAATATTGGTTAGAGTTTACACATTGATGAGCTAAATTTGCGCTTAGATAAGGTTATTAGTCGCATATGTTGCTAATTGCGGGTCAAAGCGCTGGCCTGCGCGTTGCTCAAGCTGCTGTTGTAGTTGCTCACTGTTGCTGTACTCGGCCAAAAATACCGCCAGTGCAATGATTCGAGCGAAGGGGTGGATAGCTTCGGCTGCTAGGCCCAACGGTTGGCCGCTACCATCCCAATATTCTTGATATTGGTTCGCCACGATTAAGGCGGCGTCTATTATCATTTGTACGCTGGGATCTTGAAGATACTCAGGTAAGCCGCAGTGCTCAGAAATTCTATTCCAGCTATCTTTATTTAGCATATTACAGCTGAGCAGCACGTCGGGAAGGCCGACATTGGCTAAATCATAAAAGCCTGCAATTTGGCGCAGGTAAAGGCACTCTTGAGGGTTTAGCTTTAACGCGGGCGCTAGCTGCTCACAGTTGATTTCAATAGTGCGCTGTAAATCTGTTTTGGGGCGTTCGCTTTGAATACTTTGGTAGATCATTTCGACTAGCTGTAGTTGACCGTGAGCCAATTGCTTTTGTAATTGACGGTTCTCTAATCGTACCGAGGTACTTTGAATATAAAAGCTTAAGGGTTCGAATTGCGGCTGGTCTTGCTCTGTCCAACCTTCTAAATAAAACATCATTGGTTCGCTATCACTATTCGCTAAATAAAACAGCGCATTACCTTCTGCGTATTGATGTTGTTGTGTTTGTTGAACTTGGTTTATCAGGTTTTGGATCCGATTGGGGAGCTCATGTAGATTGTGAATTTCTTTTAAATAGTCCAACTTACCTTGGCTATGTAAAACACATAGTTTTGAGCGATAAACGCTAATCGCCATTCCACTAATAGAGACATTATTAAGTTGTTTGCTAAGTAAACTTGATAGCTCTTCAAAGGCACTGGTGGCCAGCTTTTGTTCGTTTTCACAATTGGCTAAGTGACTAGAAGAGTTTATCACCGCACGCAGGTTGTTGCGTTGCAAATGCAGTTCAGTGATTTCTTGATAAGCCCTCAAAGAAGCACACATTAAGGTGTCTAAGTTTACATCACTAAGCTCGGTTTTATTTTTGTAATCACTGACATCATATCGACGAATAACATCTCTAATAGGCGCTAAACCGGGTTGGCCAGTCCGTAAAATAAGACGGATTTCGTGATTATTTAAACGCTGACGAATATCATCAATCAACAGTAAACCAGCGTCATCACTTTCCATCACTACGTCTACTAAAGCGATTGCTACGTCGGCATGGTTGCTGAGTAGCTCGTAAGCTTCGGCGGCGTTGTAGGCATCAATAAAGGTCAGTTTGCGCTCTTGGTAAGAAAAATTATTAAGCACTAGCTTGGTTACCGTGTGCATCTCGCTGTCATCATCAACAATGAGCACCTTCCAAGGCGTAAGCTCTATTGAGTCATTGGCGGCTTCGTCTTCTTCATCAAACAAAAATAGCTCTGCACTATCATCCATCGCGACGCTCCCCACAAATAGATTAAGACTTTTATCATCAGTATAGAAAATTCCTAGAGTCTTCATGGATATTTTTCTTAAAACCCGATATTAAACACGCTAAGCTAAAGGGATTGCGCATACCTTGCTAGGAAATTGATTTTGCATAATAAATTTGTCATTGAAGCCTTAGACTCTGGATTGGCTGAAGCCCTGAAAAACAAGATTAATCTTAAAACCAAGCCGCAAGGTTCCTTAGGGCAACTTGAAGACTTGGCCTGCCAGATTGGCCAGATTCAATCTACCCTAGAGCCTGAGATTCGTAAGCCTAAAATGATAGTGTTTGCCGCCGATCATGGAATAGCGAGTGAAGGGGTGAGCGCCTACCCACAGGCTGTTACGGCGCAAATGGTGCAAAATTTTGTTAATGGTGGCGCTGCAGTTAATGTGTTTTGCCGCCAACACCGCCTCGATTTCGAAATTGTAGATGTAGGCGTGGCTGAATTACTGTCAGAAGAGGGTATTGAGTGTTGTAAGGTAGCGCCAAGTACCCAAAGTTTTTTAACGGGTGATGCAATGAGCCAAGCACAATGCATTCAAGCCATTGAAGTGGGCGCAGAGCGGGTAGCACAAGCCGCACGAGAAGGCTCTAACTTATTAGCTTTTGGGGAAATGGGTATTGCTAACACGGCTAGTGCGGCAGCGTTAATGGCGGGTTGTTTACAGCTTGATGTTGCAGAGTGCGTAGGCCGCGGGACTGGATTAGATGACCAAGGCTTACAGCATAAAGTCACAGTGTTAGAGCAAGCTCTAAAGCATCACCAAGGTGACCATAGTGCTCAGCAGTGGCTGGCTAAAGTAGGTGGTTTTGAAATTGCGGCTATGGTGGGTGCAATGTTAGAAGCTGCTCATCGCCGAATGGTTATTTTAGTGGATGGATTTATTTGTTCTTCAGCAGCTTTAGTCGCCAGCCAAATCAATCCTTTAGTAAAACAATACATGGTGTTTTGCCATCAAAGTGCCGAGCAAGCACATCAGCGTTTATTAAAAGCATTAGGCGCCAAGGCCTTGTTAGATTTGTCTTTACGTTTGGGCGAGGGCAGTGGGGCGGCGTTGGCCTATCCGTTAGTGTGTTCGGCAGTTCACTTTTTAAAGGAAATGGCTTCATTCGATTCCGCCGGAGTTAGCCGTGAGCATAGCTAAGCTGCTTAAGCATGAGCTTAATCTGCTGTTTAACGCCTTAAGTTTTTTTAGCCGAGTACCGGTGCCTAACAGTGTCACTTACAATGCGACCAGTTTAAGTCGGTGTGTGGCTTATTTTCCTTTTGTAGGCTGGTTAGTTGCGTGGCTTAGCGCAGCGGTAATGATTGGTTTGATTCCGGTATTGGGTGCGCCATTAGCGGTGTTGTTGTCGATGGTAGCCAGTTGCTGGGCGACTGGCGCATTTCATGAAGATGGTTTTGCAGATTGCTGCGATGGCTTTGGTGGCGGTTACCAAACCGAACAAATACTCACCATTATGAAAGACTCCCGCTTAGGCACTTATGGTGTGCTGGGTTTGTGTTGCATGTTGGCGTTAAAGTTTTCCGCCTTATTAAGCCTTAGCCAGCAATTGTCGATGATGAATCTGTTATTGGTTATCTGGCTTGCTCATAGTTTAAGCCGCTTTAGCGCGGTGTTACTGATATGGCGCTTAGATTATGTGCGCGAGCCATCTGAGCCAAGCAAAGCTAAAGCCGTCGCGCAGTCTATTGGGCGTAAAGAACTTGTGCTCGCATTATGTTGGGTAGCTGTTCCGGCACTCTTAATCAGTACTCATGTTTTGGCACTTGCTCTGATAAGTAGTTTGGTCGTTACTGTGCTTTGGGCTAGATACCTTAAGTTAAAGCTTGGTGGGTATACTGGCGACGGTTTAGGGGCTCAGCAGCAGCTCGCAGAAGTGATGATTTATATTGCCTTAGTGGCTGGGTTAAATACCGGTGTATTGGTGTGACCCGAATATTATTGATACGCCACAGCGCTCCAGATATTGCGCCAAATCATTGTTACGGCCAGTTAGATGTCTTAGCCGAATCGACAGGCTTAACACAGGTGGTCACTAAACTCAGCGCTCAGCTTGCTGCATTATCTATCGATAGGATTATTTGCAGCCCACTACAGCGTTGCTCACAGTTAGCTGACGCTTTGGGGTTAGCGCAAGTAGTAGAATACCAAACTTGGCTCAAAGAGATAAACTTTGGCCTTTGGGAAGGGCAAGGCTGGGATACTATTCCAGCCGCAGACTTACAAGCTTGGGCCGATAACTTAAGCACTTTTCGCTTAGGAAGAACCGGCGAAACGGTGACCGAGTTTCGTACGCGAGTATTGAATGCATGGCAGCAACTGTGCGCACTTCCAGAGCAAGAAAACACCATAGTATGCATCTGCCATGCGGGTGTTATCCGCACCATTGTGGGAGAGGTACAAAATTTAGCTATCGAGCAGTCTATGAAGCTTCCACTTAACATGGGCTCACTCACTAGCCTTAAGATCCATTCTCAAGGAGTTACGCTTGAATACACCAATCGTTAGTTTTTTTACAGCGGTAGCGCTGAGCTTTTCTATGCCGAGTGCGTTTGCTCAAGAACAAGCTCTGGGCGGCGCTGAGGCGGGTTCACCCAAAGTGAATATTATTGGCAAGTGCTGGCAGCGAGACACCAAGCCAGAAGTAAACAAATGCTTAGAAAACAGCTTGGCGCAATTGGACCATCAAGTGCGGCAACGTTTAGTGGCGTTAAATCATCAAGCTGTTGAATTGGAATCCATTAGTGAAGGCGCAAGAGGGATCGTGAGTGCACTAGATAACGCTAAGATTGAGTTTGGTGAATTTAGACGCTCTTTGTGTGAGTGGGAACGTTTAATGATGGCTGGAGGCAGCGGATCTGGTAGCCAATATTTAAGTTGCGAAATAGAGCTCACTCAGCATTGGTTAACTCGTTTAAGTCAGTGGTAGTGCTGAGTTAAAATGGATACAGCTAGACCTAGTATCTAGCTGTATCAGGTTTTAGTTAATTAGGCCTCAGCTTCCGCCTTACGAGCCTCTTGGCAGCCCTGAATGGCTGGCGCAAGGATCTCTAAGGCAGTTTTATCGCAAGGGCTTAAGCTGGCGTCTGATTGATTTATTGGCGTAACCCGCTTACCCCAGCGAATAGCAGCCGCTCCCCAAGTTAAACCTGCACCAAAGGCTGCAAGCAATACGTTATCACCGGGTTTGATTCGACCTTCTTCTAAGGCTTCACAAAGCGCAACTGGTACGGTAGCAGCAGAGGTATTACCGTATTTCTCAATGTTCACCATAATGTTGTCGTACGGAGCATCAATACGTTTAGCCAGCGCATCAATAATACGTAAGTTAGCTTGGTGAGGCACAATAAAGTCAACTTCGTTATTGGCTATATTGGCTTGCGCCAGCACATTAGTCGCCGCTTCGCCCATGCCTTTTACTGCGCGTTTGAAGATTTCTGGTCCCTCAAACTGAAAGTTGTATAAGGTGTCTACACCAGAAAAACGCTTACGGTTTGTTCCGAAATCAGAGATAAACAAAATCTCACGCTTTTCGCTGTCACAACCTAATTTGGCCGCTAAGAACCCCACTTTTTCTGCGTCGTCATTAGCTTCTAAAATAACCGCTCCTGCGCCATCGCCAAATAATACGGCGGTATCGCGTTTGGTCCAATCGAGCAGTTGAGTCAGGCGCTCAGCACCAATTAACAAAATGCGCTTCATTGCTCCGGTTTGAATAAGTGCAGACGCCGTTTGCATACCGTAAACAAAGCCACTACAGGCGGCGTTCATATCAAATACTGCAGCCTGGTCAGCTTTTAAAATTTGTTGAACACGGCTGGCGCTGCTCGGTACCGAGGTGCCAGGGGTACAGGTACACAAAATAATCGCGTCTAGCTGATCTGCTGTTAGGCCGGCGGCTGCCAAAGCTTGTAAGCCTGCTGTTGCTGCCAATTCAGCAATATCAACGTGCGAAACACAGCGCTCTTTAATCCCTGTGCGGCTACTAATCCACTCATCCGATGTGTCGAGAAATGTACTTAAGTCGTGGTTAGAGAGTCGTGCTGGAGGCATACATTTGCCCCAACCAGTTATTTCAGCATTGTGCATAGCGAGCTTAAAATCCTAGCTAATTTATAGTGCAAAGGATTATGCCTGATGCTCGGCAAATAACCAAACGAGAGCAAAATTTAGTCTCGAACTGCTAGTTTTGAGGCTTAGTTCAAAATTTTAGTCAAAGCTGTCGTTTTGTAGGACTTTTTGTGCAATAATTGCCCGAAATTGATGGACTAGACCTACAGAAGTGTAGGCATATTTGTGTGACAGGGATGCTTTATTTTTCTCTGGCTAACGTAAATGAGGTCTATTATGACTATTCACAATATACATTCCACCCTGTCGCCGCCTGGTGCGCAAGATAATAAAACTACTTGTTTTAATGATAATACGCGTTTTTTTGTGCTAACCGTTGATTTCTACGCGGACTCTTTAAGTTTATTGGCCTTTGGTGGTGATGTGATTGGCAATTTGCCTCCTACTAAACAGGTGGCGGTAAATGGCGAAGTGGACGATCTTGATAGTTTTTTCCGCACCATGTTTATTTGGTCGTTTTCCAATATCTCCGAAGTGGACGCTCCCTCCCCATTGAATCCTCAAGATTGGTTGTTACTAGACGCGAACGAAGCGTAGATTAACCCAAGGACTAGGGCGCTAGTTGTATAGCGTCCAATTGTTATTTTTCTGAGAGTCAAAGCAACGTGCCCCCGAAGCTTTTAATTCAATAGTCTGGAGTGGTGCAAGCCTTAGTGCCAGCAACTCTGCTGTATCCTTAGCTAAAGCGAGTGCCAAAGTGAGTAATTTAGTTTGTGGATTACCGAGAAGATCTGATGGTTACTTGAATCAATCGTTTATTGAGCCATTTAATCATCAACAGTGGGGTTCGCAACAAGCTTAGGGTGGGAATGGCAACTGCTACTAGGGTAGCAATTGCCTATTAGCCTCTTCTATAAGTACCTTGTACGAAGATGTTGTTCAAAATACTGGCTATTCAATGTTTCGCCAGTGGCGCGGCGTACCAACTCATCGGTTTCATAAATACTGGCTTGCGACCAAATATGTTGTTGAAGCCAAGCAAAGGCTCCACTGTAATCTCCAGCGGCAATCGCTTGTGGAGTATCTGGTTTTGCTTTTACCAGAGCAGCATGAAACTGCGCCGCATACATTGCCCCAAGTGAATAGGAGGGGAAGTAGCCGATTAAGCCAGCAGGCCAATGTACATCTTGCATACAACCATCTTTAAAGTTCCCCTTGGTGGATAAGCCTAAATATTGCTGCATCTTTTGGTCCCACAGCTCTGGGATATCCGCCACACTAATTTTCTGATTAATTAAGTCTCGCTCTAATTCGTAACGCAACATAACATGAGCAGGGTAGGTGAGCTCATCAGCGTCGACGCGGATGTAACCGGGCTTAACGCTTAAGTAGTGGCGTTTAAGTTCTTCTAATTGCATGGGTTGTTGTTGGCATAAATGCTGATTAACCAAGGGAAGCAACTGCTCTACAAATGGTTGGCTGCGCCCTAGCTGCATTTCAAAAAATAGGCTCTGGCTTTCATGAATACCCATAGAGCGGGCTTGGCCAAGGGGCAAGTCTAGGTAATCTAGCGGTAGGTTTTGCTCGTAACGGGCATGTCCTGTTTCATGTACTACACCCATTAATGAACGGGTAAAGTCTTCTTCTTCGTAACGGGTGGTGATACGAACATCGCTAGGTACGCCGCCACAGAAGGGGTGAGCGCTTACATCTAATCGGCCGCGCTTAAAATCAAATTGCAGTTTTTCCATTACAGCCAAACCAAGTTGCTTTTGTTGCTCGCTAGGAAAAGGCCCATTTAGCTGTAGTGCTGGCCAAGTAGATTGCTTATCAACCACTTGTTGAATTAGTTGCGGTAACCAAGTTTGGATCTCGCCAAATACCGTGTCTAAACGTTGCATTTGCATGCCTGGTTCGTATAAATCCAGCATAGCATCGTAAGGATTCAAACCTGTTTGCTCGGCACGGATCTGTGCTTCTTCTATCGCCAGTTGCATAACGGCTTGCAGGTTTACCTGAAAAGATTTCCAGTCGTTGGCGCCGCGTTGGTCTCGCCAAGCGTGCTCACAATGGGCAGTGGCTAAAGACTTTGCTTTTACTAAGTCTGCTGGCAGTGCAGTATTGTTGCGCCAACTGCGTTCCATTTCTCGTAATGAAGCTTGTTGAATAGGGTTAAGATTTTCTTGTGCAGCCTGGCCTAGCCAATCTTGCATTTCAGGGCGAGTGGCTTTTTCATGAATTAGCACCGCTAGTTCGGCGAGGGCTTCTGCACGCGCTTGATTGCCGCCATCTGGCATCATGGTAGCTTGATCCCAGCCGCATATAGCACTTAAATGTGACAGCTTAGAAAGGTGCTGAAAATGTTGGCTGAGTGCTTGGTAAGCGCTTTGCTTAGACATAGTAATTCCTTGAGTAACCTAGTTTACGCTAGGCGGCGAGCGTGACGCTCACGGTTATCGAGTTTTTGTGACTCGCTTTTTTTCAATAAAACGTAAATAGCGCCTGTGCCACCGTGCATGGTTTGGGCACTATGAATGGCTAATACCGCATCAATTTGTGGTAACCATTGGCTTACGTAACTTTTAAGTAAAGCGGGTGGTTCACTGTTGTGGCCTTTACCAGGAATGATAAGGGCGCTACGAATATTGAGCTCTTGGCACTGCTTAATAAAGCTCACCACCTCGTTACGAGCTTGTTCTAGCCTAAACTTATGTAAATCGAGTTTGGCTTGAATCTCATATTTGCCTAAGCGTAGCTTTTTAAACACACCTTGTTGTAAGCCTGACTTTTTGAATGACACTAAATCGTCAGGATGAAGCAGGGTGACATGCTCGAGGGATAAATAATCTTGAGAAGTGGCGTGATGATGCTCAGCGGCTTGTTGACGCGCTTGCTTGGCCGCATCATTGAGGCTATCAGAACTACTGAGTACCGCATCTTGTTTTAACGGTTTTACGCCAGCAACTTCTTGCTGGAAAAGATCAAATTCATTAGACATAAAAGAACCCCTGAACAACGAAGTCCCTTCTTTATAAAACAGAGCGGGCAGCGGTGCAACCGCTGCGTTTGCTTAATTTTGTGGAGGTTCGCTTTGACGAATTTTTTTCAAGAAGTAATAAGTATAAAAACCCATCAACGCAATTGTAGTGGCAATTACAGTGACAGACATTAATCCAATGCTGTTACCAAACAGTAAATCGAGCCAAAGTTCCATTGCTAACTCTCCTTTCAGGTAAGTAAAGTTAGCTTAATTTAGTCAATGAAATGTCAAATTGATGTGGGTCAATTTGTTAAAGGATCGACTTCACGGATTGCGTAACCCAGCTTTTTAAGGCTGTCTAATAGTCCTTGTTCACCGTATAAATGCATGGCACCTACTACCACAAAACTGGTATTTTCAAGCTGAGTAAGTTGTTTCATCCAGTTGCGATTTCGCTGATAAAGAAGTTTTTCAAGTACCTGCTCAGCCCCTTGTTGAAACATTGGATCGTCGTTGAGTAAGTTAAGTAGCTTGTTGTTCTCGCCGTTATTCCAATGACTGACTAATTGCTTGAATAAATCAGGCACTTGGTCAAAGTCATCGAGGGTTTGCTCCAGTAGCGGAACCTGAATGCTACTTAGGCTACTTAATGCTTCTATTTGATCGGCAAAACTCTCAAGTTCATATACCGGTGTATTACTATGTGCCGCTTGCTTAATAAAGTGCAAATCTAGACCAAGCTCTGGCTGATAACCTAAAGTTTGCATTTGTAGCTGGCTAAGTACCACCGCTACATACCAGGGCTGCATGTTATCGAAAATGTGCGAAGAAAGGCCCAATTCTTGGCTGCGCTTGGCTAAAAGCGTCATGTATTGAGGGCTGATATAGTCACTAAGACTTTTGCCGGCAGGCAGTTGGCTAGCTGCACTCAGCACTTGTTGGTCTTGGCTGCTAATGTTGCTCACGTTGGTTTCAATCACTAAGCGCTGGCTTTGTTGGTAAGCCTCAGTAAATGGCGCAGGTAGTGGATAAAAATCTTCGGTACCAAGATGAATCGATCCAAATAGATAAAGCTGTTGATGGCCTTTAGTTGCTAACCAAAGTGAAGGCTCTGCAGCAATTTGGCTGCTAGAAAAAATAAGTAATAAAGAGCCTAAACGGCTGATCCAAGGTTTCATGGTTAATCCACTCATACAAAGAGAAAACTACTTTAACATGAGAGGCTTAAGCTGCCAGTAGCTTTAGCTTTTTTTAAGAATTGCGTCCAGTATGGCAACCGGCAAAATGCGCCGTAACCAAGCAAACAAATGTGTAGGAAAGGTGACGTAATATCGGGCCTTGGGGTTGTTGGCTTCTAATGCGTGCAATAGCGCTTTGTAAACGGCGCTAGCGGGCAAGGTGAATTGGCTACTTGGCCCTTCTTGCGTTAATCGCTCAAGCGTTTGCTGGTAAGCCTGCTGGTGGCGAGTATTGTTAGCATCGATATGTTGCTCAAAAGCACGTTTGGCATTTTTTCTAAAGTGGCTAGTAATAGGGCCGGGTTCGATAAGTGATAAGTGCAGCGGCGTGTCAGACAGTTCCAAACGCAGCGTATCGGTATATCCTTCTAGGGCAAATTTACTGGCGTTGTAAGCACCACGGTACTTCATGGCCACCAAGCCTAATACTGAGCTGTTTTGAATAATACGCCCACTTTGCTGTTTGAGCATGTGTGCTATGGCCAAACGGCTTAGGTGGTGCCAGCCAAAAAGATTGGTTTGAAACTGCTCACGTAAGGCCTGGGTGGGTAAATCTTCTAACGCCCCTGGCTGGCCATAAGCGCCGTTGTTAAATACAGCATCGAGCTGGCCATTACTAATGTTTAAGGCTTGTTGCCAAGCTGACTCTATAGAGGTATCACTGGCCAAATCTAGCTGCACGCAGTGAAGGCCAGCTTGCTGGAGACGCAGAACATCATCAGCCTTTCGGCAGGAAGCAATAACCTTATAACCGCGTGAATGAAGTTGCTGGGCGCAATACAGACCAATGCCTGAACTACAGCCAGTAATTAAAATGGAACGGGAGGTTTGGCTCAAGCAATACCCTGTATTTTCTTCTCATAGGCTTTATCAACTAATTGCCTATCAATTTGTTCATTTACAATCTCGTAATCTTGAACAAACTGGCAGCCGAGTGCAAATTCATTACGCTCATTCGGAGTATTTTTTATTTGGCAGGTAAGAATTATCGGGTCATCTCGTTTAGGAAAGCGAGTTTGTAACTGAAGGTTCTTATCTTTAAGCACATTGATATTAAACTTGTTAGCCGCACTAGGTACAAACTTACAACCGCGTGAGGAGATGTCTTTTAGTACACCGCGTAATACGTGTTTAGAATCTAGGTGTAAGGTAGCGGGTTGGTAACATTCGTAACGGTCGTATTTACGCAGTGGCATAGACATAACATTTTGCGGATATTGTAAAATCATCCAACGGGCGGGTTCATTAATTAGCGTGACAATTTCAGAGCGGAAGGCAATAAGTTTGCCGTCCCAATGAAACCGTGCATTGACTTCGCAGCCTTCGCTAATAATGTTAATGCCTGAGTTTGCGTCACCGCCATTGAGGCGACAAATAATATAGCTGGTTTGATCAACACCAATCCAATGGCCTTTAAAGTCAGCGGCCTTTTTGAAACGAGTGGTAATGCTTAGGTTAATCCCGCAATTAGGCGGTACTTTGTGAAATTGTACTTGATCCATAAAGAAGAAACGCTAAATCCATTTATTGCTGCCACTAGAGGCGGGCCGCGTGGCTTAATTTCGATGATTCTAGCGGAAAACAATCAAAAAAAACATCTTGTAAAAATATATCTCAGAGCAGATTTTATTTTGTAAAAACTCAATTAGTTTAGGGCTTTAAATAAAACACATTAACATCAACGAATTATAAAGCCCTTGTGATAAATACCTTTGTTTGCGCAGACTTAGTATTTCCAAAATGGTTTTTCCGCTTCGTGCATCGCTTCGGCTCTGCTTACCCCAATGTCTTTAAGTAAGTAGTCTGGAAGTGACGCTAGTTCTCTGCGGCTTTTTCTGCGTAACAGTAAGCGGCTAATGTAGTTTGGCAAGCGTGTAATGCTTAATTTAATTACATCATAAACACTGTGTTGAACGTGACGGTTGGCC
Source organism: Agarivorans sp. 1_MG-2023 (assembly GCF_030548385.1). Classification (NCBI taxonomy): domain Bacteria; kingdom Pseudomonadati; phylum Pseudomonadota; class Gammaproteobacteria; order Alteromonadales; family Alteromonadaceae; genus Agarivorans; species Agarivorans sp. 1_MG-2023. The sequence continues at coordinate 61,955 of NZ_JAUOSJ010000015.1, forward strand.
TGATTTAAGTAACTCATGATGAACTCCTTTTGTGTTGATGGTTAAAAAGTACGCTAAATTGGGGTAAGCTGACAAACGACTAAAATTGACTTTCGGTTAAGGAAAACTTAAGTGAGTGAGCGTTTGCCACCCTTGCAGGGCTTGTACTATTTTTATCTAGCGGCAGAGACGGGCAGTTTTAAACAAGCTGCCGAAAAGCTGTATGTGAGTGCCGCAGCTATGAGCCAGCAAATTCGCCAGTTAGAAGAGAGAGTTGAGGTACAGTTGTTTGAGCGGCAACATCGTAAGGTAGTGCTAACGCCGGAAGGTGTTACCTTGCATCACTATGCCAAACAAGCTTTTCGTAGCCTGCAGGATGGGGTGCGACAAATTAGCCAAGACCCAGATCCACTCAGCTTATCGTTATCGGTATTGCCATCGTTCGCTCAGCATTGGCTGGTGCCACGGCTTGGTGAGTTTAGCCAGCAGCATCCAGATTTGTCGGTAATGCTTATGCCCAAGAACAGCTTGATTGATTTTCGCCAGGATCGCGTGGATTTATGTGTACGTTATGGCTTGGGTGATTACGAAGGATTGCATTCGGTTAAACTGATGGATGATCATCTTTATCCAGTTTGTCATCCCTTGTATTTAAAGCAGCACCCCATTGAATCGCTCAATAACTTAAGCGAACACACCGTGATAGATGATGCGAGGCCAGATATGAACTGGCAACATTGGCTGCAAGTGGCTGGTTATGAATCAAGTACAGCTAAGGCTAATTTACGTTACCAAGGCGCTCATGTGGTTATTGAGGGGGCGTTAGCGGTGCAAGGAATAGCCTTAGTAAGACATAGCTTGGCATGGAAGTATATTCAGCAAGGTGTGTTAGTAAAGCTAGGAAAGGTAGAAGTGAAGCCGCGTTACAGTTATTACTTGGTTGCACCTAAACCCTATTTTAATCGTGACAAGATAAAGCAGTTTAGCGACTGGATTCAGTTGCAAGCGCATCAGTTTTGGGCAGAAGCAGAGCAGCAGCGTGTTCAAAGTAAAATAGTGAACACGCAGGTGATGAAGTATTAACGGTAGGCTTTAGTTCTTTCGATTTAGTTCTTTCGATTTAGTTCTTCTGATTTAGTTCTTAACGATTTGTTGATCGTCTAAACCTTGAATATCAAGCCGAGTGGCCTCAAGGGTTGCCCAACTTTTACCGTTACGAATAATCTCAGCTTTAACCAGATGGTAATCTAACTCTGGCGCTAGCCATAGCCAAGTGCTGCGGCCTTCTCGTTTCTTTTGTTCAACTTTTAAGGCTTGAAAAGTGCCCAAGTTAGTTTCAACGGTTTCTTCCGCTACCACGGTAAAGCGGTAGTTATCTACCTCGTCAATCACATTGTAGTGATAGTCTAAATCGGTCAGGCCTTTCTTTAAGTCATTCTGTAGTTGTACTGAAAAGCCCGCCGCATCCATTAATTGGTGAACATCTTCTGGTGCTTCAAAATGATGGCGCTCGCCATCAACATCTACAATTAATCCACCCTTTCTATCGGGATGCCCTGTGACCTGAGTAGTAGAAAAAAGGCCGCTTTGCTTCAGCACAAAACCTAAAGTTTGTACGTCTTGTTCATGATAGGTAAAACGCGAGGTATCGTCGTACTTTAAACCGCCAGCGAGGGCAGTGCCAATGCTTTTAATTTGATAGGTATCGTTGCCTAAATCGATAAGTTGACGATAGCCTTTTGCAATAGGGATGCCTTTAAAGTTCGCGCTATATTCAGCCTCAAAGGGCAAAACCTCGGCTAGGCTGGCGGTGCTAATTAACAAAGCTGATAGAGCAATAGCTTTTGAAAGTGACATAACAATAACCCCAGAATATCTTTAAATGAGTATAGCTGCCCGATATGACAAAGCGTAAGGCGAATTTTAAAGTAAAAAAAAGGCCCCGTAAACGGGGCCTTATAGTTCAGGACTTAGTTAGCAATTAAGCTTTCGCTTTAGTTGCTTTCTTAGCCGCTGGTTTTTTAGCTTTTTGAGACTCAGCTTCAGCACTGTCTGCTGCTTCGGTGTATGGACGACCGTAGTATGAATCAAGTAGTACTTGCTTCAATTCGCTGATTAATGGGTAACGTGGGTTTGCACCAGTACATTGGTCATCAAACGCGTCAACCGCTAGTTCATCAACTTTCGCTAAGAAGTCAGCTTCGTTCACACCAGCTGCTTGAATTGATAGTGGAATATCAAGCGCCACTTTCATTTCATCTAACCATGTTAACAATGCGTTAATCTTGTCTTCAGTGTTACCTGCAGTGAAGCCTAAGTGTGCCGCAACTTCAGCATAACGAGCACGCGCTTTAGGGCGATCGTACTGCGAGAATGCAGTTTGTTTAGTTGGGTTGTTAGTTGCATTGTAACGAATGGTGTTCGAAATCAACAACGCATTTGCTAAACCGTGTGGTACGTGGAACTCAGCACCTAGTTTGTGCGCCATTGAGTGACACACACCCAAGAAGGCATTCGCAAAAGACATACCAGCGATAGTTGCAGCATTGTGAACTTTCTCACGAGCAACTGGGTCTGTTTTACCGTTTGCGTAAGAGCTAGGTAGGTATTCTTTCAGTAATTTAAGTGCTTGTAGTGCATGTCCGTCAGAGTACTCGTTGGCTAGTACAGAAACGTAAGCTTCCATAGCGTGAGTAATCGCATCGTAACCACCAAAGGCACATAAAGACTTAGGCATATCCATTACTAAGTTAGCGTCAACTACTGCCATGTTAGGCGTTAGTTCGTAATCAGCTAATGGGTATTTTTGACCGGTTGAATCGTCAGTTACAACGGCGAACGGTGTTACTTCAGAACCAGTACCAGAAGTAGTAGTAATACATACTAGTTCTGCTTTAGAACCCATTTTAGGGAACTTGTAAATACGTTTACGGATATCCATAAAGCGCATTGATAGGTCTTCGAAATCAGTTTCTGGGTGCTCGTACATTACCCACATGATTTTCGCAGCGTCCATTGGTGAACCACCACCAACAGCTAGAATAACGTCAGGCTGGTAGCTATGACATGCTGCAGCGCCGGCTTTTACTACTGTTAATGTAGGGTCAGCTTCAACTTCGTGGAATACTTCAACTTCCATGCCTTTCTCTTTAAGGATAGAGCGAAGGTCGTCGATGTAACCATTGTTGAATAAGAAACGGTCAGTCACGATAAGTGCGCGTTTCTTGCCATCTAGATCGTCCATAGCGATTGGTAATGAACCACGACGGAAGTAGATAGATTTAGGAAGTTTATGCCACAACATATTCTCAGCTCGCTTCGCTACAATTTTCTTGTTGATTAAGTGTTTTGGACCCACGTTTTCAGAAATCGCGTTACCACCCCAAGAACCACAACCTAGCGTTAATGAAGGCGCTAATTCGAAGTTGTAAAGGTCACCAATACCACCGTGTGAAGAAGGTGTATTCACAAGAATACGTGCAGTCTTCATTTTGTCACCGAAGTAAGCAATACGATCAGCGTTAGCATCTTGGTCGGTGTAAAGTACAGATGTGTGACCAACACCACCGATGTCTAATACGATACCCGCTTGGCGAACAGCATCTTCAAAGTCTTTCGCTTTGAACACACCTAGCGTTGGAGATAGTTTCTCATGAGCAAACTCATCATCGTAAGACGCTTCTAAGCCTTCACCGATTAAGATTTTGGTTGCTTTAGGTACTGTTACGCCCGCTAGCTCAGCAATTTTGTATGCTGGTTGGCCAACGATTTTAGCGTTAAGCGCGCCATTGATAAGCAGTACTTTACGTACTTTATCTGCGTCAGCCTTGTTAAGCACAGCTGCGCCGTATTTAGCGAAACGCGCCATAACTTCGTCGTACTTAGATTCAACGATGATAGCCGCTTGCTCAGAAGCACAGATTACGCCGTTATCAAAAGTCTTAGACATTAAGATAGAAGAAACAGCACGTTTAACGTCAGCAGTTTCGTCGATAACAACAGGTGTGTTACCCGCGCCAACACCAATTGCAGGCTTACCTGAAGAGTAAGCAGCTTTAACCATGCCTGGACCACCAGTTGCAAGGATAAGAGAGATGTCATCGTGCTTCATTAATGCGTTCGACAATTCAACTGAAGGAGTATCAATCCAACCGATGATATCTTTTGGAGCACCCGCTGCAATTGCTGCATCTAACACAAGCTTAGCAGCGAAGTTAGTTGAGTTTTTAGCACGTGGGTGCGGAGAGAAGATACAACCGTTACGCGTTTTCAAGCTGATTAAAGCTTTGAAAATGGCTGTAGACGTTGGGTTAGTCGTTGGTACGATTGCACACACAATACCCACTGGCTCAGCGATAGTAATTGTGCCGCCTTCGTCGTTGCGGTCGATAACGCCACAAGTTGGTTCGTCTTTATATTTGTTGTAGATGAACTCAGAAGCGAAGTGGTTCTTGATCACTTTGTCTTCCATAATGCCCATGCCAGACTCTTCAGCCGCCATACGAGCTAGTTCAATACGTGCTGTAGAAGCAGCGAGTGACGCAGCGCGGAAAATCTTGTCCACTTGTTCTTGGTCAAAAGATGCAAATTCAGCTTGCGCTGCCTTTACTCGAGCAACCATTGCGTTTAACTCATCAATATTACCTACAGGCATCCTGTTCTCCTCATTTAAACTAAAACTAATTAGTAAACCGATACTGTCTAATTCGAATCTGAAAATCGTAGACCGTTATGTCGCTTTAGTGGTTTAGTAATTAACTTTCACCAGCGATTATAATAGCCCTTTAGTGGTACCACTTGATCCAGATCATGTGTTGCTAAGTTACAAATGTAAAAAAATCACTAAATAATTACAGTGATATTTAGCGATTGGTGTAATTTTTGAACATTTATTGTAATTTTAACCATATTCTTTTGTAATACAAAAGGGTGATGGTTCTAAGTAAAGGTGATTTTTACTGATCATTAACAATAATTGTTAGAGGTTAGCTTAACGTAGTGCTTTAACAATAAAAAACTATTTATTTGCGAGAATAATAGGGATGAATGGGCTGTAAAAGGTAACTTATTATTTGTCGTTTTTGTTATTCGAGTGTAGCATCTGGCGTGTATGAGCTTTTTATTAGAATATTGTACTGATTTAATATTCATGTAAAGTGAATGGAAATATCACAGAAGGCTAAAATATAGCTCACTGTGTCAATATGGAGATGAAAATGAAAACTGCTAAAACCCTCGCGGCTAGCCTCGTTAGCGCCGCAATACTAAGTACCTTCACTACCGCTACTTTTGCTGCAGATGTTCCCGCTGGCGTTAAACTTGCGCCGGTACAAGAATTAGTCCGTGGTAACGGTACTGAACCTGCTTCTTTGGACCCTCATAAAACCGAAGGTGTTCCTGAATCAAACGTGATTCGAGAGCTTCTTGAAGGGCTAGTAAACCAAGACGGCGATGGCAATTTAGTGCCTGGAGTAGCAGAGTCATGGGAAACTAAAGACAACAAAACCTTCGTTTTTCACCTACGTAAAGACGCAAAATGGTCAAATGGCGACGCATTAACGGCTCATGATTTTGAATATAGTTTCAAACGCGCTGTAGACCCTAAAACAGCCGCTCCTTACTCTTGGTATTTAGAAATGACTACCATGGTAAACGCAGCAGAGATTATTGATGGCAAAAAACCAGCCTCTGAATTAGCGGTTACCGCCCTAGATGATTACACCCTCGAAATTAAACTTGAGCAAGCGCTACCATATTTTGTAGCAATGACTTCTCACACCACCTTGAAGCCAGTTCACCGCGCTACGGTAGAAAAGTTTGGTGACAAGTGGACGCTACCGGCAAACTTCGTGGGTAATGGCGCTTATAAAGTGAGCGAGTGGGTGGTTAACGAAAAAATCGTAATGGCTCGTAACGAAAACTACTGGGATAACGACAGTACCGTTATTAACAAAGTAACGTACCTGCCAATCGAAAACCAAGTCACCGATATGAACCGCTTTTTAGCCGGTGAAATTGATATGACTTACGAAATGGCCAATGAGCACTTTAAGCGCATGCAAAAAGAGCAGCCAGATTCGTTAAAAGTAACGCCTTACTTATGTTCTTACTACTACGGCTTTAACAACAAAAAAGCCCCGTTTGACGATGTTCGAGTGCGCAAAGCTTTGTCTTACGCCATTGATCGTGACGCAGTCGCTAAATTCATTGTAGGTAAAGGTGAATTGCCAGCTTACAATTTTGCTCACCAAAAAGTGGCTGGCTTACAAGTTGATACGCCAGATTACGCAACCTGGACACAAAAAGAGCGTAACGCTAAAGCAGCGGCGTTACTGGCCGAGCTAGGTTACGGTAAAGACAAGCCTTTAGAGTTTACTTTGTTGTATAACACCAGTGAGAATCACAAGAAAATTGCTATTGCGGTAGCGTCTATGTGGAAGAAAACGTTGGGTGTTAAAGTTAACCTTGAAAACCAAGAGTGGAAAACTTTCCTAGATAACCGCCGTAACGGTAACTACGATGTTACTCGCGCGGGTTGGTGTGGTGATTACAACGAAGCGTCTACCTTCCTTTCGTTAATGCAAAGCAACAACGGTAACAACGACCAATTCTACAATAGCCCTGCTTACGATGGCTTCATGAATGGTGCGATGGCTGCAGTAGACGATGCCGTTCGCAGTGATAACTACCGTCAAGCGGAAGCGCAACTTGCTCAAGATATGCCGCTTGCACCTATCTACCACTATGTAAATGCGCGTTTGGTTAAACCAACAGTGGGTGGTTACCCAATGAATAACGCGGAAGATAAAATTTACACCAAAGATCTATACATCATCGCTAAATAATTGATGTTTGTTGAATAAGGCACCTTGCTTATCAGGGTGCCTTATTTTGTTGTTAGCTAGGTAATAGTGCGCAACGAAAATAAATAAAAGCTGGATACTTGTATGATTAAGTTCATCTTAAAACGAATGTTAGAAGCAATCCCCACTTTGCTGGTATTGATTACTATCACCTTTTTCATGATGCGTTTTGCCCCAGGAAGCCCTTTCTCTGGTGAGCGCTCACTACCGCCTGAAGTCCTCGCCAACATCGAGGCGAAATACGGTTTAGATAAACCAGTTCTGGAGCAATACTTCTCCTATTTAGGCAGTTTGGCTCAAGGCGACCTTGGCCCTTCATTTAAATATAAAGACTACACCGTGAATGAGTTAGTGGCGCAAGCCCTACCGGTGTCTGCCAAAATTGGCTCTATTGCCTTTATATTCACAGTATTAATGGGTGTGTCTGTTGGCACGCTAGCGGCACTTAAACAAAATACTTGGATGGACTTTAGCATTATGTCCACGGCAATGGCCGGGGTGGTGATGCCCTCCTTTGTATTAGCGCCTAGCTTGGTGTATGTCTTCGCCATTAAGCTGCAATGGCTCCCCGCCGGCGGGTGGAATGGGGGGCAACTGCAGTACATCATATTGCCGATGCTTGGCATGTCTTTACTCTACGTTGCGTCTTTTGCGCGGATTATGCGTGGTAGCATGATTGAAGTATTAAGCTCCAATTTTATCCGTACCGCTAAAGCTAAAGGCCTGCCTTATCGCCATATCATATTGCGCCATGCTTTACGTCCTGCACTGCTGCCAGTGGTGTCGTACATGGGGCCAGCGTTTGTCGGTATTATTACTGGCTCAGTAGTAATTGAAACCATTTTTGGTTTACCGGGCTTTGGTAAGTTGTTTGTAAATGGCGCGCTTAACCGAGATTACTCTTTAGTATTGGGTTTAACCATTCTGATTGGTAGTTTCACTATTATTTTCAATGCGATTGTCGACATTTTATATGCCTTCATCGATCCGAAAATTCGCTACTAGGAGGCTGCTATGTTAGATAATAAACAGAACAGCGAAGCGCTTAGCGAGTTCGCCGATAAGTTGGAAATTGAAGGTCGCAGCCTGTGGCAAGACGCCCGCATGCGCTTTATGCGCAATCGCGCGGCGATGGTGAGTTTGGGCATCTTAGTATTTATTACCTTGTTAGTGGCATTTGGCTCGCACCTTAGTGAGTTTGCTTTTGATGATACTGACTGGGGCGCTATGCATCATGCACCGTCTATCGAGAGTGGCCATTATTTTGGCACCGATTCTTTAGGTAGAGACATGTTTGTACGTACCTTATTAGGTGGTCAAATATCGTTACTTGTTGGTGTAATGGGGGCATTTGTAGCGGTGCTTATTGGCACCTTGTATGGCGCCACCTCTGGCTTTTTGGGTGGCACAGTAGACCGAGTCATGATGCGCTTGCTAGAGATCCTTTATGGCATTCCATTCATGTTCTTTGTGATTTTATTGGTAACCTTTTTTGGCCGTAACATCTTCTTGGTATTTGTGGCGATTGGTGCAGTATCGTGGTTAGACATGGCGCGTATTGTTCGTGGCCAAACCTTAAGTCTTAAAAACAAAGAGTTTATTGAAGCCGCCGAAGTATGTGGTGTATCAAAATGGAAGATCATTACTCGCCATATTGTGCCAAACGTATTAGGCATCGTGGCAGTGTACGCCACTTTACTGGTGCCGCAAATGATTCTTACAGAGTCATTCTTAAGCTTTTTAGGTTTAGGTGTACAAGAGCCAATGACATCTTGGGGCGCACTACTACAAGATGGCTCGCAGACCATGGAAATTGCCATTTGGCAATTGCTGTATCCAGCGGCATTTATGGTTGTCACACTATTCAGTTTTAACTATGTAGGCGACGGTTTACGTGATGCCTTAGATCCGAAAGATCGGTAAGGCAAGGGTATAACAATGAGTTTATTAGACGTTAAAGACCTTCGCGTGGAGTTTTCAACTCCTGAAGGCAGTGTTACAGCAGTGAATGATTTAACCTTTTCACTAGAAGCCGGACAAACTTTAGGCATTGTGGGTGAGTCAGGTTCTGGTAAAAGCCAAACCGCTTTTGCCTTAATGGGACTACTGGCGAAAAACGGCGTCATTTCTGGCGAAGCGCTATTTAATGGTCAGCAAGTGCTTAACTTGCCTGAACAGCAGTTAAACGCTATTCGTGCCGAGAAAATCTCGATGATTTTCCAAGACCCAATGACTTCGCTCAACCCTTATATGAAAGTAGGTGAACAGCTTAAAGAAGTATTGCGTTTGCACAAAGGCATGAGTAATCGTGAAGCCCATGTAGAAGCAGTGCGCATGCTAGATGCGGTGAAAATGCCAGAAGCTGAAAAGCGTATGGCGATGTATCCACATGAGTTTTCTGGCGGTATGCGCCAGCGCGTAATGATTGCGATGGCCTTACTATGTAAACCACAATTATTGATTGCCGATGAGCCTACCACTGCCTTGGATGTTACCGTTCAAGCGCAAATAATGACTTTGTTAAACGAGCTAAAAAGTGAGTTTAATACGGCGATTATTATGATTACTCACGACTTAGGTGTTGTGGCGGGTATTTGTGACAAAGTGCTGGTGATGTACGCTGGGCGAACCATGGAATATGGGAGCGCTAAAGACGTATTCTATCGACCAAGCCACCCCTATACCGAAGGCCTGTTAAAAGCGATTCCACGCTTGGATACCGAAGGCGAAATACTGCCAACAATTCCGGGCAATCCACCTAACTTGTTAAAGCTTCCGCAGGGCTGTCCATTCCAGGAGCGTTGCCACAGAGTAAGCGATCACTGTCGTCAGCATACGCCTGAACTAAGCACTTTTGGCGATCAGCGTCAGCGAGCTTGCCATGATGATTTCCACTTAAGCGGAGGCCAATAATATGAGTGATAAAGCCTTATTGCTGGACGTCGTGGATTTAAAAGTCTATTTCAAAATTAAGAACAACAAAGGTTTACCTTGGGCGCCAGCTGCTACTTTAAAAGCGGTAGACGGTGTATCACTAAAACTCTATCAAGGTGAAACCTTGGGTGTGGTTGGTGAGTCTGGCTGTGGTAAATCTACCTTTGCGCGTGCGGTGATTGGCTTAGTGCCAGCCGAAGCGGGTAAGGTGGTTTGGTTAGGCCAAGACTTAACTAAATTGCCCCATAAAGAACTACGTGAGAAACGTAAAGAGATTCAGATGATCTTCCAAGATCCGCTGGCCTCGTTAAACCCACGCATGACCGTTGGCGATATTATTGCCGAGCCTTTACAAACCTTTTACCCCAAGCTGAGCAAGGCAGAAGTTAAGCAGCAGGTAAAAGAGATGATGACCAAAGTAGGTTTACTGCCTAACGTTATTAACCGTTATCCGCATGAATTCTCTGGTGGTCAGTGTCAACGTATTGGTATTGCACGGGCGCTAATCTTAAAACCTAAGATGATTATTTGTGATGAACCAGTCTCTGCCTTAGATGTATCGATTCAAGCACAGGTGGTTAACTTACTTAAAGAGTTACAGGCTGAAATGGGGCTTAGCCTTATTTTCATTGCTCATGATTTATCGGTAGTGAAGCACATTTCTGACCGAGTGTTGGTGATGTATTTGGGCAATGCGGTAGAGCTGGGCACATCAAAAGCACTTTTTGATAAACCTACGCATCCTTACACTAAGGCCTTGATGTCGGCAGTGCCAATTCCTGATCCTGATTTGGAACGTAACAAAACCATTGATTTGCTAGAAGGCGATTTACCGTCGCCAATTAGCCCGCCATCGGGTTGTGTATTCCGCACTCGCTGTCCAATTGCTACCGAGCAGTGTGCTCAGTTAAAACCGCAGTTGGAAGGTACTAGCGATCACTCAGTGAGCTGTATTCATACTGCAGTGTAAGCCTTAGTCGGTAATAAAAAGCCAGACACTTGTCTGGCTTTTTTTGTTGCTTAGCTTTCGCTTGGTCACTTTGACCTTAGATATCACTAAACTGTTGATTTAGCTTTAAAGCTAAAATCTGTTCGGCTATATCTTGGGAGCTGGCATACAACACGCCTTGCTGATTCATAAAGCTAGAACCTGAGTTATTTAGCGCTAGGGTTTGGCCCATACTGTCACTTACCCACGCACCTCTTCCCCTTGCAATAGCAGCGGTAGCGGCAAAATCCCAAATGCTGCCACCGCCTTCGTTGCGCTTAGCCAATTTCAAGTAAAAGGCATCATTGCTGTCCATTACTGAGCAAGCGTTTACTACCGCGCCAGCCTGATGATTTATTACTAGCTCCTGATAGCCTAAACGATTTGCTAAGGCGCTTAGCTGCTGCTTTAGCGGGCTAAAGTAGGTTTCTTTCAAGCTACTTCTATCACAGTAAAATACTAAGGCTTGGCTGGTATTAGCAGTGCTAAGGCTAAACGTTTGCTGCTGTTTAATGCTTCGGTATTGATGGGTGTTCACGTCAAAGTAGCTGTGATACAAAACTTTGGAGAAGGGAAGGTATACCACTCCAATCAATGGCTGACCTTGCTTGTTTATAAGGGCGATAGACACCGCGCAACCATTACCGCCTTCAATAAAGGGTAGGGTGCCATCAAGAGGGTCAATGGCCCAAAATGCTGGCTGAGTGAGCCTTGGGTGTTGGCTAAGACTGTGTTGCTGAGTATTTTCTTCAGCTAATACCGCCAGCTCAAATTGCTGAGTAGCCTGCTTCAAGTGTTCTAAAATCAATTGCTCACAGTGCACATCAACCTGAGTTACCACTTGCGCACTTAAACTTAGAGTAGAAGATTTGCGATCAACCTCTAGCGAGCTACGCGGGAAGGCGGCGATGTACTCTCCGGCTTGTTGTGCGGCTTCAATAGCGAGTTGCTTAAGCTGCTCAAGGTTCGCCGTGCTAAATGGGCAGGATATTGATGGATGATTAATGCTATTCACTAAGCTAAGGCCTTAAGCGCACGCTGGGTTTGTTGTTCGCTGTAACTATTGAGCTTCCAATGATCAGGGCTCCAGCCAAGCAGAAAACGCTGGAAGTCGGCCCAGGCGAAGGGATATAACGCGCGCCACTGACGTTCTAGTTCGGCAACGTTTACTAAGCTTATCTTATAGTGCGAAATAGCCTGCTTAAGCTGGTGGAAGTAGATTTCAAGAAAATGGTCTTGTTGTTCAAAACATTGCTGTTCACTTAAACAGCTGCCCATAAACAAGGCTAAATCCTGAATACCACACCCTTTTCCCACGTATTGAAAATCTACCGCTGCTGCTTGATTCATTTCTTGGTTAAAGCAAAAGTTAGCGAGTTTGGCATCACCGTGAATCAAACAATGGTAGTCACTGTTTTGTAGTTGTTGGTCGATGACCGTCGCTGCTTGCTTGAGTGGACTATCTTCCATGGCGGCGAGTTCGTCTGGGCGGGTAGCTAAATGCCAGTAGCTACCTTGCTGCCAAAGTTGTGCTGCTGGGGCTTGTAAAAAACGCGCATGAAAGTAAGCCAGCCAACGCACACATACCAAGGCTTGTTCTGCGCTTACTTGTTGTTTTACTTGATTGAAACCGAGAGTATGTAAGTCTTCAAGAACCAGCCATTGTTGATTGTTATCTGCACTTAGGTCTAACAAGCTTGGAACGTAACAATTGTTATCACAGGCTGCTGCAAAGTGTTGATACCAAGCAAGTTCAACTTGATAAGAGCGAACTTTACGTTGGTGAGAGCCTTGAGTATTCCATCCGCGAGGGTGTTCTACTTGCTCTGGATAGCGAATATTTTTAACCACTAGGCTAGAGCGCAAACCCTGCTTAAAGTGCACTCTTAGTAATTCGCCATATCCGCCCCATAGTGACTGAATCAATTCGCTATGGTGAATCTGTTTGGCTTGGTTTATTTGGCAAAGTTTTGCTTGTTGTTGGGTACTTAAAGACATTAAAATAATTGTGATTCGAGTATCTAGATATAGTACGACATACGAGCACCTAAACACGAGTGTTGACTATCAAGTTTAATTTTTGTTGTTTACCCATGGGCTGTTTGATTCAGCGTTGGCGAGCTTAACACTAAATAAAGTTGACCAAGTTATCAGTTTTATTATCTAGCTGTATATATAGGCTTTTTCCCGAGCTTTATGTGACCATCTTGGCATCGATTATTGAGTAAATATCTTACTATAGCGAGTGTTCAAGTTTGCCTGGGAGGGCGATTTCAAGTATGCCCCAAGTAGACCATTTCTCTAAGCGATTGACCATTGACTGGCAATTAGCGCTGCAAAACAAAGCAAGTTTTAGCTTTTTCCAGTGTTCCGACCCTGAAAACTTAGCGCGTTGTGCTTCTGATTTTGCAGAGCAGCAAGCAGTGCCGATGTACATGATTACGCTCAACAATCTTAGTGCTTATTCGCCCTATAGTGCTTTGTTTGCCTTATTAACTGCTCGCTATGAATGCTCGCCATATACTGCCAAAGAATTATCGCAAAAAGTCACCGACTTTGTTCCTCTGCAGCAGAATATATGCGACATGTTAGAAGGCAAACCCTATTCCCGCAGTGAAATGGTCATCGTGGATGATTTGTACTTTGAGCAGCAATCTATTGAAAAAGCGATCCTTAAGTTAACCGAACTGTTGGTACTAGAGCCTTGTTTGGTAGTGCTTAGTGGTTGGCACTTTGCTTCTGCTTCGGCCATTCAGCTGGTTAAAGCTTTGGTTAATCAAAAACCTAACCTTCCGCTAATGGTATTGGTATCAATTGATACTCAATATGCCTTAGCCAATCGCCAAGACGATGAAGCGTGGGAAGGGTTTCTAGATTGGTTAGACGACACCACGCTGATTCACAAAGTACCTGCAAGCCAATCGCCTTTAAAAGCACGTTGGCAATATCGCGATTGTATAAAAAGTGCAGACGCCTTAGTGGCCGAAAATATTGCTTTTATGGCTTGGCCAGAAGCTGAAACGGCAGCGCGTTTAATGCTTGAAAGTAACGATTTAGACGATGCTACAAAAGCTAGCTTGCAGCTTCAGTTAGCTGAAGCTTTGCTTTATCAAGGCGAGTTGAATTCTGCGGTGACCGAATTAGAGTTGCTGCAAGTGTTTCAAGAAACCTTAGAGCCAGCGTTTAATAAGGTACATTTACTTAATTTGTTAAGTATTACCCTGGTGCAGCAGCAAAGCTTTGAAGAAGCGATGCAATGTTCAGAAGCAGCCTTAGAGTTGGCAGGCCAAGCGGCTGATGGGCACTTGTTAGCGCAATCTTTATTTGTGAATTTTTATGCTCACGATAAGTCATCTACACCTTTACAGTTACTTGAGTTTGAACATCTAGACAAAGTATTGAAACAATACAATATGGATTGTTCACGCCTGTATGCACTGCGTAACTACTACACGTATTTGCGGTTTTATGAAGAACTCGATTCAACTATTGCGCTAGATTTTACTCAGCAAGCACTGATACTGGCTCGCCGTATGGGGCACCGCCAAGGCATTGCCGCCAGCTATCACAGCAAAGGCATTATTTATTCTTATATTAGCCGTTACCACGCTACCTTTCGTTGTTTTGCAGTCAGTTCGCGTATTCGCGAAGAACTGGGTGAAGCCAGCGAACGGGTAAGAATGTATAACGGTACCGGTTACTTTAATACCCTGTTGGAAAAGTACCCAGAAGCACAGCAGCAATACCTAGCCGCCTATTCTATTGCTCGCCATACCGGTGATTATTCGGAATTAGTGGTTACCTTGTACAACTTTGCGTGGTTGTATTTTTGTACCCGAGATTACCAGCAAGCCTGTGATGTGTTAGAGCAGTTGGTGAGAATTTGTCGTATACGCCAAATGACTCACTTTCCTTTTCGTAACCTTTACGATGTCTTTAGTCTAAAAGGCTTTTGCCATACTAAATTAGGTGAGTTAGCGCGTGCCCAGCAGTGTTTAGAGCGCATGCAAGGTTTACCATTTAACCCGTCCAGTACTGGTGCCTTTTTAAGAGCATTATTGCAAGGCTCACTTGATGTTGTAGATGACCGACTCGATGAGGCTCAGCAAATCTTTGAAAAAGCGCCCGCCTTGTTAGGCGAAGTCGTGGATATGGACAGCCGCCTACTGCCGCAATGCAGTACGGAATTATTAGAAGTCTATAGCCGACAAGGTAACTGGGAAGCGTGCGATAAATTGCTGCAATCTAGTTTAGCTATGTGCGAATCCTTAGTCTTGCCGCGTTTCACCGAAATTTTTAAAGGTATAAAAAAGGTTATTGATAAACGTCATGCCTTTTATGCTAAAGACATTGAGAAGTTTCCGCTAAACGATGTTTCTTTAAACTTGCTCGATTTGGTGCGTAATGCCAAGCAAGATACTCAGTTACGGCAAGTACAGCAGCGGCTGCGCGAGATGCAGTTGATTAGCCGAATGCAATCATTGCCTGAGCGTTTTGAAAGCACCATGGATTTAGCCGTTGAGAGCTTAAAACTGGTGTGTGGCAACTTTACCGTGCAAGTCGGCATGATTCATCACTTTACTTCTGAAGGTTGGACAGAGTGGACTCATGTAGGAAAAGCGATTCCCGAAGAACAAGTACAACATTACTTAGCCCATATTGAAGATAACCATACTACCTGGATAAACAACAGTTTTAGCTCCAAAGGTGAAGATGGAAAACGGGCGACGTATAACTCATTAGCCTGTTTACCTATTTTTGTTGATGAGCACCTTTATGGCGCTTTAACGCTGTGCAACTTTAACAGTAACCGTTACTTCGATAGACAAGATCAAGACACTTTAAATCTTATTAGTCGCCAGTTAGGCAGCCAATTACAGCAACTAAAGCACCGCGAAAATTTGCTGAAAATGTCGACCACAGACTCGCTTACGGGCTTATTTAATCGCCAAGCTTTGTTGGCACGATTAGACCAAGAATTGGTGATGTTTGAGCAGCAAAATGGCACGTATCATTGTTCGTTAGCTTATATCGATTTGGACAATTTTAAGATCGTTAACGACTTGCTTGGCCATGATGTCGGCGACAAAGTGCTTAGCGCGTTTGCCGATTTATTAGTACAAACCATGCGTGCTGGAGACATTATTGCACGCTGGGGCGGCGACGAATTTGTGGTGGTGTTTCCTAGTGCAAATCATGCTCAAGCAAAACTTACCGCAGAGCGATTACTCACTAATTTACAGAACCGAAATCACTTTAAGAATGAATTAAGTGCTTGGGCTGATAAACCAGAGTTAGTGACCGAACTGCCAGATTTAAGCTGCTCAATTGGTATCACCGATTGCGGTGGAGTAGAGCATGCCGACCTAAATGAAGATTGGCTGCTTAAACAAGCCGACCGCGCTTTATATCGCGCTAAAGCTGAAGGTAAAGGGCGCGTTAGCGTGATGAGTTTAAGCCATGAGTTTGTTTTAGATTAATTTTTTCTAGCTGTGAAGATTAAGCGTTAGCGGGTGGCTAGCGCTTTTTTTATTGCTCTGGTACTTGCCTTAAGCGCTATAGAACTTTTACAGTGGCAATATTATTGAGTGTAATTCCAAAGGATTGATAGTGGCGAAGTTGTTAACTGGGCTAGTTGTAGTGTTCACCGTAGGCCTGATTGTGGCGTGTAGTTCGTCGGATAAGGTGTATCAAAACAACCATATTCCTCCTATAGAGAAAAACCCTTTCAAGTTTTTGTATGTTCGCTATTTTGGCGAGCAAGTGTGGGCCGACCAAGCTGCCCAGGCCAGCGATATTCCGCGTCAAACGGTAGATATAGCGCTAATCAATAACCCGCAGCAAACCAATAAAATTACCTGGCTAGGCCACTCTAGTTTCTTGGTGCAGTTACCTAGTGTTACTTTTCTTACTGATCCCGTGTTTAGCGAACGCGTATCGCCAGTGAGTTTTGCTGGCCCTAAACGATTAGTCCCGCTTACCTTTAATCCGGAAGATTTGCCAAAGATTGATTTTGTGGTGATCTCACACAATCATTATGACCACCTAGATAAAATGGCAGTTAAAGCCTTAGGTAACTCTACCCATTATTTAGTTCCCGAGGGCCTAGGCGCGTGGTTTGAAAAAATGGGGGTAGATAGCGACAATATTAGTGAATTGGCTTGGTGGGATTCAGAACAGCGAGCAAATACCCAGATTACAGCTACGCCTAGCCAGCATTGGTCGGCACGTGGTTTGTTTGACCGCAATAAAAGCCATTGGGCCAGTTGGTTAATTGAAGTAGACAACAAGCGTTTGTGGTTTGCCGGAGATACTGGCTACAACCCTTACGACTTCAAAGAAATTGGCCAATGGGCGGGTGAGATAGATTTAGCTTTTATCCCTATTGGAGCCTATGCCCCTCGCGACTTTATGAAAGACCAGCACGTGAACGTGCCTGAGGCGATTAAGATTCACAATGATGTGCGCTCAAAACTGTCGATAGGCATGCATTGGGGCACTTACCCTTTAACTGCTGAGCCAGTGATGGAGCCTGCAGAGCAGTTAATAGAGCTGAGCGAACAAACCAAACAAGGTGAGTTTGTGAGTATGGCAATTGGTGAAACACTGCGATTAAAATAAGCACTAGTGACGAGAAATGATTCGTCACTAGTGCCAGTTCTTAAATTTGTTAGTTAGTGCTACCGAAACCTAAGCCACCATTACAATGCAGCCATTCGGTTTTGGTGCCACCGCCACATTGGCCGTTTGCCCAAGCACCTGTATTGTATGTTTGGTCTTCCGCTTGGCGGACTTGACCATTAATGCTTAGGTAGTCAATTTGTACATCACCACCATTTTGGTCGTTGGTGTACTCAATTAACATGTCACCTGACGATGAGGTATTAACGCTATAGTTTTGGTAACTACTGCTGAGTGACCAAGTTTGCACTGGTTGGTTATTGATGCGCAAGGTTATTGATTGACCACCGCTAGTACCGCGAGCTCTAACCACGACTGTATTGTCGCCATTTCCGCCGCCGTTATCACCACCACCGTTGTCACCGCCGCCATTGTCGCCACCGCCGTTGTTGCCTCCCCACCAGTAACCTTTTTGTTTAGCATCGGGAACCCATTTGTCACGGGTATTACCGAGATCAGATTCACCCCAACCACGCCAATCAATTGATGATTGTTGTAACTCTTCTAGGGCTTGGGCGTTTACATCATAACCATAGTAGCGCTTAACGTAGTTATGGCCTTCGCCTAAGTAATCCCACTCAGTACAAATAGTAGGGTAGTTGTTTAACAGGTCATTTAAGTGGGCAATTTCTTGGTTCATGTTGCCGTTAGGCGCACCATAAAAGTGAAAACCTACTGAGGTATTACTCCAATCAATCCATGAGTATTGATCAACGATACTTTTCATATTCAGCGCCATTGAATGGAACGAGAACATAATAATATGGCGTTGAGGCGCATCACGTCTTACTTGTTGGTAGACCTGACGCATTGGCTCCATAAAAGCAGATGACTTGTAATCTGCGTCATTCCAAGCTTGTTCATTGTTCAACTCATAATATACCAAGTCATTATCTTTATAGCGGCTTGCCACCTTACGCCAGAACTCAGCCATCATGCCAAAACCACGAGTGCGTTGAAATTCGCCTACGTGGTGGTAGTTAATGATGATATTGGTACCGGTTTTAGTCGCGTTGGCTACAGCGATATCTAGGTAGGGAATCACTTCATCTACCGACCAATTAGCCCCTGGCTTAGGCGTCCAGTTTGGATCCCAAGCAACAAAGGGGTCAACCCACGCCACTCGAACGGTGTTAAAACCTAAGTTTTTTACTTTCCTCCACGATTCAATATTGGTAGTGACAGTGCCGCTGGATTTTGCATAAGGTTTACCGAGGATCATCGGTGTCCCTCGCATTACTTGGCCATTTTTATCGGTTAATGTCGCGGCATTTAATCCGTATGCTAGGTTAGTAATTACAAGTAATAACAACACTCTTTTTAGCTTGTTCATTAGCTGTTCCATTTAGAGTTGCGGGTTAAGCAAGGGTTGTACGGCACAGCCAACCCTTGCAGGTTTGTTGTCAGTTCGCCGCAGGTTTATAGGTATTGCCGGTTAGAGTTAGCGCATACAGCGCTGATAAAGCCATGCCGTAGTAATCGTTGTTGGCATTTTCATAACCGTTAGCACCTATGTTCCACGGTAAACTGCCATTGAGGGTTTCGTTAACCCAATGGTTGGTGTAGTTGTTTGCGTTAGCGGGATACCAATCATAAAGCATGGCTGCAACGGCAAAGCCGCCAGAGAATGACCGTCCGTTGTACCCGGCGCTATTGCCAGTAGCTTGAGCGATATCGGCCTTAATACCTGATATGTCTCCGTTGTTGGAATCGTTGACAAGGTCATTGATTAAACGGCGTGTCCAGTTACGTGATTCGTCTGTGCCATACCAGGCGTAATCCATGGTCACTCGCCAAGGAATGCGAGACGCATCTGATCCGTAATTGGTACTGCGACCGGATACAGCGCTGCCGTCTAGCTTCATCCAATCAGCCACAAAAGTTTTGTCTCCGTTAGGGCCCGCTTTTTGTTTATCTAGCAACTTGGCATATAAATCACGTGCAGCTGAGTTCCAGCGATCGTTGGTATTGCGTACTTTGCTGTCTAATGCGGCCACTTCTGCAAAGAAGCGGAAAAAAGCAGGAATAGAGTAAGAGGCATCAATTTCGTCTTTGCAGGGATCAAAATTAGATTTTTGGTAAGGTTTTACAACCCAAGTACCACCATCGTCAGCACACCAATGCAACCAGTTGTCGTGTAGTTCGTTAACGATGTGAATGGCCTCAGCCCGGTAATCAATACCGGTACCACTCCATTTGTCTGCGGCAACAAATAAGGCCATCGCGATATCAACATCGCCATCGGTAGCAGGGCCGCCACCACCGGCACCAAAGCAGGTTTGGTTTTGACCCACAATGCCGTAACAAATTTGATTAGTTACTGGAGAGGCATTGTCCCATACCAACCAAGGCATTAAGGCAGCGTTGTTATCATCAATAGTTTTTTTGTAAAAACGGTACAGTTTATCGAAACGAGCTTTGTCGTTGCCATAGGCAGTAATCAGCATACCGTAGCCCATGCCTTCGGAGGCGGTAGCGTAAGCATCCTTACTTACGTTTCCGCTGCCATCACGCAATGCTCCCCCAGATCCCCATTTAACACGTGCTTTATCGCTACCAACATTCACGATGTAGTTGTCTACAAAACGATTGTAAATGGTGTTCAACTCAGAGGCGCTAATTGCGTTGTTATCGGGTAGCAAAATGCCACCCCAATATCCGGAGTTGGCTAAATTTTGCTTGCTAAGCGCTGCTTCTGCCGAAAAGCCGGTAGCACTTAGTAGTAACACTGAGCTAAACAGTGCGCAGCTAAAGAGTGGTCGCGTAGTTATAAAAGGCTTCATTTTATGTCCTTATGTTTTTTATTTTTGTATTTGTTAGCGTTAACATTTGTAGTTTATATTTTGTACATATTGAGTTGGGGGAGGCTAAGGCTTGGCGCTAAAATTATGTGACGTAGATGTGTGATGTAAAACAGGATTATTTTTTAAGTTTTTGATAATTAAATATAAATTGATTTCATGGGCATCGCCTTGTTTTGCGGCTTACGGCAGGTGTTTTGGTTAAAAATCAATTTGAGATGTAAAAAATAATGATCAATATTTGATATTTATAGTGCTATGGAAGTAACAAATTGCAGTTTTGTTTGCTGCCTATCAAAACTAAAATAAGTGCTAATCAAAATGATTGCCTGTCTAAAGCTCCCTTGTTAATATTTTTGCTTTCTAGGAATGTAGGGTGTTGATTAATGGAACTAAAAGACTTAAGTCATGGGCAACGCAGTCGCCTAGCGTTTATCGATTTTAGCTTAGAATATTTTGGTGAAGTAAGCCGAGCCGATTTGATTAGCCGTTTTCAAACTGGTCTTGCGGCTGCAACTAGAGATTTATCAAGCTACAAGCAGTTTGCGCCCAATAATGCGTTCCTTGATCACAAGGCGCGTCGCTATTTAAGACGTGATCAATTTAGTCCCTTGTTTTCCCATAATCCAGAAGCCATTTTAACGGGCTTATCTCATGGCTTTGGCGACGGCTTATCATTTCCACTAGAACCTAGTGATACCTGCTTTGACGCCGTACGTTTGGTGCATCCTAAAGCAGAGTTTATTGCGGCTATTATGCGCGCTATTCATCATCGTGTTCCCCTACAATGTTTGTATTTGTCTGTTTCATCGGGGGAATCTAGTCGAGAGATCGTTCCGCATAGCTTGGTTAATAATGGTCACCGTTGGCATGTACGTGCTTTTGACCGAGTGAGTGGCAGTTTTCGTGATTTTGTATGCACCCGCTTTACCCAGCTTGCTGTACTGGATCAGTCTATCGAGACCTTAGAAGCCCGTGAATACGATAAACAGTGGAATCACATTGTTGAGCTTGAGCTGATTGCTCACCCAAGTTTAGTGCACCCACAGGCCATTGAGCTGGACTACGCGATGCATAATGGCTTACTAACCTTAGAAGTAAGGGCTGCGTTAGCAGGTTATTTGCTGCGCCAATGGAATGTAGATTGTTCGACTGCACATAGCTTAAGTGGTGGTGAGTATCAGCTAGCCTTAAAAGACTGTTCAGTGCTTAAAGGTGTGGCTGGCTTGGCTATTGCGCCTGGTTGGACAGCTAGCGAATAAGGGGATCAAAATGCGCGACAGTCTTAAACAGCATATTGTGACAGTGTGCGATAAGAAAATGGCCAGCAAAGGGAGTGATGTAGGGCTGTCATTTTATGCGTTTTTCGCCAATAAAAATGATGATCCTGTTTTGCTAATGGAAGCCGCTAGCTGGTGGATAAGTACCCATCAGCTTAATCATTTTGAAAAAGCCCACAAAATTAAGGCCTTAGTTGAGTCCGAGCAGTAATTGCCAGGAAAAGCGTGCTATTGGCATTAGCGTGGTACTCTTGAATGTAGATTATTTACCCACTAGAATGGCGAACTTTTATTGTTTAATAGAAGGTTGTGTCGCTTAATTGCGCCATTGGTAGTTAAATGTTTGGTTCTGGTTGGTCCGAAAAAGCGCTGTTAAGCTTTTCTAGTTTCTCCTCTTTATTTTTTGCATTACTGGGTATCAGTTTAGGATTATGGGCTGGTTCTTTAGTGATTGTATTCGATGGTGCTTACTCCTTAGTCAGTTTAGCGCTCACCTTGGTATCACTAGGTTCCTTAGCGCTAAAGAAGCACCCTGTATTTGATGATAAACCCAACAAAGCACTGATGATTGAGCCTGCGGTTGTTGCTTTTAAAGGTTTAGCGATTAGCGTGATGTGTTTGGTGTCTTTTGCGACTGCTGTGTTGGCCATTATTCATGGCGGGCGTAACGTTGATACAGGATTGGCGTTAATCTTTGGCCTTATTAATGTGGTGGGGTGTGTCGCAACGTATTGGATTTTAAATAAAAGTGCTTCTCAGTCGGCGCTGTTAGATGCGGAAGCAAAACAATGGTTAATGGACAGTGTTATTAGCGCGTCGGTGTTAATGGGCTTTGGCATTGCGATTGTGCTAACTAAAACACGGTATGCAGAATTTGCGGTATATGCTGATCCGGTGATGGTTATACTGGCTTCAGCGTATTTTATTTGGGTGCCGTTAAAAATGACCTTGAGTGCCGTGAGGCAATTACAACAAATTAACCAAGTAGAACTCGGCTATTAGGCCATTATTGGCGCTAATCGAGGATTTGCGCCAATAAAAATGGGATGCGACTTACTCTGCGTAGCAGCTATCCCAATCGCCATAATTTGCATCACCAGCAAGAACTTGCAGTTCAACATCGCCTAGTACTTCAACGATAGTGGCATTTGCTTGTGCAACAACAGCTTCTAGCTCAGCTTGCTCAGTGAAGAAGTTGATTGCTACGTGGTATTGCTCGTTAAAGTAAGCAATAAACAAATCCCAACCTTGCTGCTGTTGAGTTGCGGCAAGTGCAGCGTCTACTTCGTCAAATTTCTCGATATCAGCAACAAATCTAATCTCTGCGCAGGTTTGTGCGAAAGGACCAATCGCTAACTTTTTCAAATGGCGTGGTTTGTGATGGCTTTTAGCTTCTGGTTTCGCTAAATCTGGAACGGCAATAAGAGTCATTATTGTTACCTAGTAAAGATGGAAATAGGGTAGCGTAATGGGCAATCAAAGTTGCCAACTACAATTGCACGCGAGCTTAGTCTAGCTCTAGGTATAGCGCAAGCTAAAGCTGAACAATCGGCTTTTCTTTAGCTCTCGAAGAATCTGTATAGTAATGCTTACAGCGAATCATGCTGGATCTAAGTGGCTTCTCTCAAGATGGGTTAGTATTACTAGTGTGCTAGCGAAGATGTTGTTGGTTTGAGCCACTGACGCTGCGCGAGGTATTGAAAACCTATTTAAACATGCAGGCAATAAACACTTCCCTTATTGTCGTCTTGTTAGGCTGAATGTTTCGCACTTTTCGCTTTATTTGAACTTCTATTTTATTTTATATATTCACGTTCTCGCGTGACTCCCACCTAAGGCCTGCGGCCTTAGGTTTTTTTTGAGCGCAACTTATCGTGCTTCTTGATCAAATTGTTTGATTAAGGCTGAGGTATCGGCACGTGAGAACCCACGTTGCTGCAATTTGGCATACTGTTCATCAACTTGTTTTGCCAATGGTAGCGGCACACCTAGCTTGTTAGCTTCATTAAAACAAATGGCTAAGTCTTTACGCATCCAGTCTATTGCAAAACCAAAATCAAACTGGTTGTTTGCCATGCTTTTCGCTCGATTGGTTAGTTGCCAGCTTCCAGCTGCGCCATGTTGCAATACCTCCACAACGGTATCAATGTCTAGGTCAGCCGCCTTCGCAAGCTGTAAAGCCTCAGACAAGCCCTGTAAAATACCACTGATACAAAGTTGATTGACCATTTTGCAGGTTTGTCCGTAGCCTGCAGAACCTACTAAGGTAACGGCTTTGGCATAACTGCCAAGTAAGCTCTCCACTTTATCTAGGGTGCTTTGCTCGCCACCCACCATGACTGTTAATGCGCCGTTTACTGCACCCGCTTCACCGCCAGATACCGGGGCGTCTAGAAATGCTAATTCATGTTGTTGAGCGGCACTATATAACTCACGAGCTAATTCAGCAGATGCGGTGGTGTGGTCGATTAAAATGCTGCCTGGTTTGGCGGCAGACATAATGCCATTTTCGCCAAGGCTAACTGTTCGTACGTCTTGGTCGTTGCCTACGCAGGTTATTATCACATCGGCTTGGGCGGCGGCTTCTGCTGGGGTAAAGGCTTGCGTGCC
This sequence comes from Agarivorans sp. 1_MG-2023, assembly GCF_030548385.1. Taxonomy (NCBI): domain Bacteria; kingdom Pseudomonadati; phylum Pseudomonadota; class Gammaproteobacteria; order Alteromonadales; family Alteromonadaceae; genus Agarivorans; species Agarivorans sp. 1_MG-2023. Next base: position 86,091 of record NZ_JAUOSJ010000015.1, read on the forward strand.
GGTGTATTGCTCTAACCAGCGTTTTGCTGTGGCATCGGTGCGGTTATACACCACCAACTTGTAGCCTTTGTCGCTTAAATGTCCAGCCATAGGAAAACCCATTGTTCCTAAGCCAATAAATGCAACAGTGGTTAGAGGTGCTTTACTCATCGTGTATTCCCTTTAAATGTTTAAGCAAGTGGTTAGCGGCAATCAGTAAAACGATGTTTACATTGAACTAGTTCAATGTAAATGCTTCACTGAACTTAGCGTAAGTTTTCGACAAATTGACTTGTTTTACTAGTGCAATGGCAAAGCGCACTGCTAGTTCAACATAGTGAGTTGTTGTGGCCATTTAAAGCGATAAAAAATGCACGCTGTTCTAATCGATTGAGCGCTTAGCTACGTAGTGATCTTATAACTTCAAATTATCGTCACTGGCACTGCTCAATAGAGCGGATGCAGCTTATACAATCCACATGAGAAATCTTATGAACATTTTTATTCTGGACCATGATATTAAACGCTGCGCGCAGTTTCACTGCGACCAACATGTGGTAAAAATGATTTTAGAAAGCGTTCAAATGTTGTGTACCGCTTTAAATAAAAAAGGATTTACTACGCCTTACAAATCTACTCACCTTAACCACCCTTGTGTGCTTTGGGTTGAGCAATCTTATGACAATTTTTTGTGGCTTAAGCAATTAACAATAGAACTAAACCGAGAGTACCGTTATCGCTATAACAAAGAGATCGACCATAAATCGATGGCGGTGTTGGAAAAGCTTACCGAGTTTCACTATAGCCAAAAGGGCCTGACTGAATTCGCTCAAGCTATGCCCCTTGAATATAAACAAACGGGGGATGCGGTAGAGGCTTATCGCCAGTTTTATTTGGCTGAGAAAATGTCGTTTGCAAAATGGACTAAGCGACCGATGCCAGCTTGGGTGAATCAAAAACTCGAGTTCTAGGTAGTTGTTTTGCTGTTTATTCAGTAAAACGATGCACAAATTAAAACCTGACTAGTTTGATACACTTGCATAGTATCTCGTAAGGTTTTTCGCTTCAGCCTTCGCCCTCATGCTATTTTTTATGGAATATCGATATCTCTATGCAAGCTTTGTTAGCGAGTTTTAACCCGCAAGCTCGTCCTTTATACTTGGAAATAGCCCGTTGTATTGAGAATGCAATATTAAAGGGACATTTAGCCTACCAAAACAAGTTACCTGCTCATCGTGTTTTAGCCAAAGAGATTGGCAGTAGCGCCGTTACGGTGCGCCAGGCTTATCAAGAATTAGAAAGCAAAGCCCTAATAAGTTCGGGAGTGGGGCAAGGCACTTTTGTTTCATTTAACGTAAACCTTAGCGACGGTATAAAAGGGCGAACTCGAAATGAGTTTAACCTTTCCTTGGTTACGCCATTAAATGGACCCTTATTGGCACCTTTACGTACCCAGCTTAAGGCCTTAGCTGGCGATGATTTGGCAGCATATTGTGATTACGAAGATGATGCCGGTAATCCAGAGCAACTAGCTATTTTGCACCAATGGTTACAAAGCCAAGGTATTGTGTGCGAGCAGAGCCAAGTAATAGTTTGTCACGGTGCGCAACATGCATTGTTAGTGGCGGTACTTGCCACTACCCAAGTGGGAGACCGAGTAGCGGTAGAGCGCTTATGTTATCCCGGAATTCTTTCGGTACTTCGACAAACGGGCCGTATACCAGTACCCATTGACTTAGATGAACAAGGTTTATTGGTTGAATCGTTAGAAAAACAACATCAACAGCAAGCTATTAGGGCCTTAGTATTGGTGGCTTCTTGTCAAAATCCAACAGCAAGTGTGATGCCAAACCAGCGGCGGCAAAAGTTGGCTGCGCTAGTTAATCGCTATGCTATTCAAGTGATTGATGACGATATTTATGGCTTTTTAGCGGACGACAACATCAAGCCTTTTTATTGTTTTGCGCCACAGCAAACGGTTTATTTAACCAGCTTGTCTAAGTGCGTCTCGCCTAGTTTGCGTTTAGGCTTATTGGTGGTACCCAAAAGTGAGCGTGATGACTATATAAACTTGGTGAGAACAACGGTATGGCTGCCTTCGCCTTTACTCATGCAATTGGCTTGTCAGCTAATAACAAGCGGGGCTGTGGCTCAAATTAGCCAGTGGCAAAAGCGCCAGGCCTTAGTCCGTCAGCGAGCTGCGAAACACATTTTTAGTGAGTTAGAGTTTGTGAATCAAGCGCTTGTTGAGCACTGTGCTTATCATCTTTGGCTTTACTTGCCACAAGGCTGGACCAGTAAAGCTTTTGTAGCGGTGATGCTAAAACACCGTATTCACCTTAGCGGTGAGCAACATTTTAGTGTTGAAGGCCAACAAAGACCCGCAGTGCGGATAAGCTTAATGGCCACTCAAGACATTGAACAATTAAAGCACGCACTTGGCTTGATCCGTGATGTATTACTGAGGCGTATTTAGCTCACTCGTGGGCTTTTTGATAGTCTTTTCCCCAAGCACATAATAAATCTAAGGCTGGGTTTAGTTGTTCGGCCAAAAACGTCGGGGTGTACTCCACTCTAGGCGGCACTTCGGCATACACTTTTCGTTCGATCAGTTTATCTTTTTCTAAATTACGCAGTTGCTGGGTTAGCGTTTTTTGAGTGATTTTAGGGATCTCTCTTTTCAACTCACCAAAGCGAAGCGTTTTCCCTCGTAGCTGATACAAGATAATCACTTTCCATTTTCCACCAATCACATCAATGGCAGTAGTCACCGGACATTCATGCATTGTCTCAGAAACTTCATATTTTTTTTCGTGGCTGGAAGCCGCTGAATCCAACATTAGGCACCTCTAGGAAACTAAATATCTAATTTGTGCGTACTTGTAGTTCGTCAAAACATTCTTATAGTTACCAAAAGATACTATGTTTCGTTTGGATACAGAAGTTGTATTTGGTAACCAGGTGAATATTTGTTTGTTACAACAAGGAAAAATATCATGCCCACCACCTACCGGCCCAATCAAAGTATTGAACTGATTAGTTTTAAGCTTTGCCCTTTTGTTCAACGTTCGGTGATTACCTTACTGCACAAAGGGATCGACTTCAAAATACAATATGTTGATTTGGCTAACAAACCTGACTGGTTTCTCGCACTGTCACCTTTAGGCAAGGTACCAGTATTGAAATACGGTGACCAAGTATTATTTGAGTCAGCAGTAATTAATGAGTTTCTAGATGAAATTACCGAAGGCTCGTTGATGCCAGCTGATCCTTTGCAAAAAGCCAAAGATCGAGGGTGGATTGAATTTGCTAGCCAAGTGTTAATGGCTCAGTACCAAACGTCGATGGCGAAAAATGAAGACGATTACCATTCAGCCTTAGCGGGCCTAAAAGACAAACTAAGCCGTTTAGAAAACCTTACCAGTGAAAACGCTTATTTTAATGGGGATGATTTAGCCTTAATCGATACCGCATTAGCTCCTCTATTCACCCGTTTCGCGGCCACGAAAACGCTATACGCTAAAGATTGGTTGGCCGATTTTCCTCGCTTAAGTGGATTAGGCGAGCGTTTGTTGGCCTTACCTGCGGTGCAGCGTTCAGTGGTCGACGACTTTAATCAATTGTACGCCGAATATTGGCTTAAAGCCGAAAGCCATTTGGCGCTAAGTAATAGATAAACCAGCCAAGCCATTTTGTGATAACTGAAAGGATTTAATTATGTCTCTAGCAAACTTATTTTCTCCTATTAACTTAGGCGATATTAGCTTAAAGCATCGGGTGGTGATGGCTCCGCTTACACGTTCGCGCTCAGCCCAACCCGGTGATATACCTCAAGCGCTTAACGTTGAGTATTATCAACAACGCGCCAGTGCCGGGTTAATTATTACTGAAGCTACTCAAGTTTCACCGCAAGGTAAGGGTTATGCTTTTACGCCGGGTATTCACAGCGAGCAACAAATTCAAGGTTGGAAAGCCATTACCGAAGCGGTGCACGCTAAGGGCTCAAAAATTGTGCTGCAACTATGGCATGTTGGCCGCATTTCTCACTCAGCTATTCAGTTAGATGGGGAGTTACCCGTTGCACCTTCGGCCATAGCGCCAGATGGCCAAGCATTTACCGAGCAAGGCTTTTTAGATTTTGAAACACCGCGTGCTTTGGAAAGTAATGAAATAGCCTCAATTGTTGAGCAATTTAAGCAAGCGGCAATTAACGCCAAGCAAGCAGGTTTTGATGGCGTAGAAGTGCATGCAGCCAATGGCTATTTGTTAGATCAGTTTCTTAAAGATGGCACTAATCAGCGTAGCGATAACTATGGTGGCTCTATCGAAAATAGAGCGCGTTTGACGCTTGAAGTTACTGCTGCTGTTGCTGAAGTATGGGGGAGTGGGAGAGTTGGAGTTCGCATCTCGCCAACCGGTACTTTCAACTCAATGTCTGATAGCAAGCCTCAAGCTCTTTTTAACTACTTAACTGAGCAGTTAAGCCCAATGAATTTGGCTTACTTACATGTTGTTGAGAACTTTGCTGGCGCGAGTAACGAAGGCTTTAGCTTTGCTCAAATACGCAGTCGATTTGCAGGTGCATACATGGCAAACGGTGGCTATGGCGCAGAGAGTGCAGAACAAGCCATTGCAAATGATAGTACTGACGTGGTGTCTTTTGGCGCGCCATTTATTGCTAACCCCGATTTACCAGAGCGCTTTAAGCAAGGCGCAGAGCTGAATGAATTAGATCAAGATACTTTATATGGTGGTGGCGCTAAGGGGTATACCGATTACCCAAGCTTAGTAACCGTAAGTTCTTAAAGTTTCATTTTTTGCGAAAAAGCTAAAGCAAAAAATGTTTGTGCAAGTCCACATTCCCTGTGGTGTTTGGCCTCGCTTGCGAGGCCTTTTTTTATTTATTGAATAGAACCGTAAGCTTGTTTAAAGCCAGTGAGTATTACCGGAAATGCGGTTTGTTGCTGGTTACTTTTAAGGATGTAAGCAATCGACATCAATTTTCCGTTCTGTAGATCTTCTATCAATTGCCTATCGGCGACTACATTAACTTCGCAAAGCTTGTTGTCACAGGTAGTGATAGGCAAATGAAGGGCTTTTTGCTCATCGATTTTTAACCCCAAGCCCTTTTTAGGCTCAGCGTTTGCGCTAATTCTAATTTTTAAAATGGGTTGTTCTGCATGGTTGAAGTAGCTCACTCCGGCTATAACGTTTGCTGCATCGCCTTGTTTCTTCATAATCATTTGAGTGATTACGCAGGGCTTACCCGGTGGGCATTTAACTGTCCACGCTTCAAAATCTTCAGCTAAGGTGGTGCTAGTGATAAGCAATGAAAATAAAGCGATAAATACATTTTTCATAAGTTGTCCGTAACAAAAAAGGGAGCCTTAAGCTCCCTTACTTTTAACCGCTTAGCTTATGCAGGCATTAAGCTTATTGGTGCAGAGTTGCTGCGTTTGCGAGAGCTAAGTAACAATACTACTGCTACTAACATCAACAACCAAGTGCTAGGTTCTGGTACTGCGTTACCTGGGCCAGGAATAAACTCTAGAATTGGTAATTGGCGCATGGCAACGGTGCCTGAACCAGCAAAAGTTAATCCGGTAACAAATGCTAGTTCGTCATTTGGGTCCAGCTCGTTTGACGTGTCAATGCCTGTTACGCGGAAACGGTCAACACCATCAACACCAAAGTCATAAACATCACCAGCAGCTAAATTGGCAACTTGTTCCCAATCTACGCCAGTCCATAGCCAGATAAAGAACATATCGTCGTCGAAACCAGCAGGTAGCGTAACCGTGCGAATGTTTGGACCTGAATCAACAATGTAGTCGTAACCAACCGCTACATCTGGATCAATAAAGACTAATTCATCGGCATCTACGTTGAATTCAAAACCCCAACCGCCATCTACTACTACTGGCATTATTGGGTTATCAGGGGTTGCACCTGGTAACGCGCCTTCGCGAATAGCAAAGCGCCATACGCCATCTTCGCCAGTATTAGAGCTTGAAACGAGATCTAAAATATTCTCGCTAAATGAACCAGGCAGAGCGAAAAAGTTTTCGCCGTCACCAGCATCATAACCTGCTTGAGCGGGGGTGCCGCCTAAGCCGTTTGAGCCGTTAGAGGCATCACCAGTAGTCCATTCTAATTTGTCGTAACGAAATTCAACATCAAAGTTGCCTGCGCCTGTATCTGAACGGTCGATCAGTACAGCTTGGAAGCTGTTAGCTTTGTTTGAGTTTTCATCGTAGTAACCCACGTTATCCCAAGTAACTGCTACTACACCGTCAGAAGGGCTACCTACATATACTTCACCACATTCAGCACAGCCGGTATCTACATCAGCCCAAAATGGCGCAATCATTGGCTGTTCGGCAACGGGGAAGGCGACTGGAGTGAAGCCATCTAATGGGCTTTCGAAAGTAATGTTCCCGTTGTTGTTTACGAAAAACTCATTGTAACTATTGCCAAAGTAGTTAATTTCAAAGGGCAGGTCGAGTTGATTCGATGAACCATCATCATTTCTGCCCATGGCTAGCTCACCGTAACCAGCGTCTCCACCAAATCCGCTCAACATGGTGGCTTGAGCGGTAAAGGACCCAAGGAGGAGGCTCGCTGTTGTGATTAATGCTAAAGATGTCTTTTGCACAAGTATATTCCTTCAATGTTGTTACAAAGATGCTTAGTTAAACCAATGATTTATAATTATTTTTCGACATTCGACAAAGCAAGAATCAAGCCCTATATAACTATCCTTTATTTTTCATGCAGTTAAGATTTAAGGTAAGACTTATTATTTGTCTTATGTAAAATTTATCGACATAAATATTTATAAACAAAAAACTTTATTTATACCCTGAAGTCACCGCAATAATGTGGGTTTGCTTGTTTAGGACTTAACTGCTAAATTCGCCAGCCATTTTTCAATCAGCTAAATCACTATGCGCTTACTCAAATCAACCATCCATTCCGATTTAAACTCTCTTACGGGTAGGGCCTTAGAGCGTATTGCGGCACGTGCGATTGTGTTGAAGGGTGACGATATCTTGCTGATGTATACCGAGCGTTATCATGATTACACACTACCTGGTGGTGGCGTGGATCAAGGTGAAGACCTTATTACTGGCTTAAAGCGGGAATTGAGTGAAGAAACTGGTGCACAAAATATTCGCAATATAGAAGCCTTTGGCTGCTATGAAGAATATCGCCCCTGGTATAAAGATGATGCTGACTATATGCATATGCTGTCTTATTGTTATCTGTGTGAAATTGACGATGAGCTGGGCAACAATGCCTTAGAAGACTATGAAATCAACAATGGCATGAAGCCAGTTTGGTTAAACATTCATCACGCTATTCAGCACAACCTAGACACCATGGCAAATAACCCGAAAGCGGGGATGTCGGTTGAGCGAGAAACCTTTTTGTTGCAACAAGTGTTGGCAGAATGCCTAAGCGAAAATCCACTCAAAGCGGCGGTGTAAACACCGCTATTCTGCCTTAGGTTTTCGAGCGACTACAAAGCTAGAAATGGCTTTATTAGGTCGCCATTGCTGTTCAATGCTAAAACCTTGCTGACTAAAACTGTTAAGTAACTCTTGCTCGGTAAACACCTTAACCAAAGGCATTAGGCCTAGTGCTTTACCTATTGGGCCTATTACCTTAAAAAACTTCATTTTGTCGCCTAAGCAAGGGGTACTGGTAATCAATACGCCGCCTGGTTTTAGCCAGGTCATTATTTTGCCAATGGCGGTATCTTTGTCTTCGAGAAGGTGAATTAGGTTAAGTGCTAGCACAACATCTACCGGTTCGTTTACATCCAAATCTTCAATCGTGGCTTGCTTAAAATCTACGTTCCCGATGTTTTGCTGCTGGCGTTTTTGTTCGGCAATGTCTAGCATTCCCGACGATAAATCGGTAGCAAGTAAATGTTTAAGGTGGGGGGCGTGCAACAGCGCTGTTGAGCCGGTTCCACAACCTACTTCTATAGCGGTGGCTTGCTTGGAAAAATACTGGCGACTTTGCTCTAGCTTGTATTGGTAAGCTTGGTTATCTGCAATTACTCGCTTGGCATAGCCCTTAGCATGTTTATCCCAAAATTTAACGTTAGCCGCCATCGAGTTCTTCCCTTTAATATTTGCTTTGTCTTGCTAATGGGTAAATAGTAACCATGCAATAAAGCTATAACAATGTAGTTTTATGTATCTTAGGTATGCATATTCGAATGGATTGGCGTTCAATAAACTTTGATTGGAATCGGGCAAGAGCCTTTTTGGTGACTGCAGAAGAGGGCTCTTTGTCGGCTGCGGCGCGAGCCTTGAATATGACGCAACCAACACTTGGGCGGCAAGTTAGCGCCTTAGAGCAAGAGCTGGGTGTGTCGCTGTTTGAAAGGGTGAGTGGGCGCTTACAACTTACTGGCAGTGGGCTGGAACTGTTGGCACACGTGAAGGCGATGGGCGATGCAGCGAACAGTTTGTCGTTATCTGCATCTGGTCGCGCAGAAGCGATTGAGGGCGATGTGTGTATTTCAGCGTCTGAAGCGGTCGCGGCTTACATTTTACCGCCAATTATTGCTAAGTTGCGAGATCATGCACCTGGGATCCGCGTAGAAATCATTGCCAGTAATGACAGCAGTGATTTATTGCGACGAGAAGCTGATATTGCCATTCGCGCCTATCAACCCAAAGAGCTTGAACTGATTGCGCGTAAGCTCAAAGACATCAATGTGCATATGTATGCTGCGCGGGCTTATCTTCAGCAGTGGCCTCAGCCGCGTACGATAACAAGTTTAGCCAAGGCGGATTTTTTGGGTTTTAGTAAAAGTGATGAATTAATCGACGAGTTAAGTAAATCCGGCTTTGCGCTTGAGCAAAGCAACTTTCCTGTGTCGGTGAGTAATCACCTTGTGCAATGGGAGTTGGTTAAACAAGGTTTAGGCATAGGCTTTATGCTGGAGAACGTAGGAGACAACGAGCCCTTAGTTGAGCGCGCTTTTGCAGATTTACCCGCCTTTGCTACGCCGTCTTGGCTGGTGGTGCACCGTGAGCTAAACACCAGTAGGCGCTTGCGCATGGTGTATGACTTTTTGGCCAAGCATCTTAATTAAGCTAAGCGATTAAACGTATCGCCGCACTTAAGGTTTTTTCAACGCAGTTAGCTTCTTTGCCGCTGCGGTCAATAACTAAAAAGTCACTGGTTTGCTGCAGGCTGATAAGAGGGTGATGCCAAACACCGCTATGGTAATTAACTCCTTGATTACCTTGAGCTAAAAAAGCGCGAATGTATTGTTCTTTTAGTGCTCCAGCACTGGCCACCACAACCACATAGGGGCGAGCAGATAGCGGCATGAACAGTTGGCTACCAAAGGGGTGGTGCTCCATCATCGAAATAGTGAGTGGCAGCTCAAATGCTTGACCACGAAAGATAGAGCAAATCATTGCTGAGTGGCTGCCGCTGTGCTGCAATTTAGCTAAATCGTGATAACGCTGGGTAGAACCGCCATTTATCGCAAAATGCTCGGTGTTCTCTGTTTCTATCACCTCACCAAAAGCAGCAAAAGCCGCTTTGGTGAGGGGTTCTAGTGTTAGCTCCAGCATTAATTATTACCTTTTACTTTGCCCCAAAGTCGTACTCGGCTAATCCCACCATCGGGGAAAATGTTTACCCGAATATGGCTAATAGAGCCTAAGGGCTTTAATTCGCTAAAGTGATGATCGTTGTCGGCACTTAAAGTCTGGGGAGCCAGTAACTCTTCCCAAAACATACTCTGGCTGATTAAACTCAAATCGTTAGGGTCGCTGATATTGGCGGCTTGAATAGACAGTTTATCGGGAAAGTTGCCTTTAAAGTGGGTGGTCGCAATATCGATGTCTTCAACACTACCTGCTTGGCCTAGCGCGATAATACACCAGTCGTTGCCGGGTTCGCGGCGGCGGCGGGTTTCCCAGCCATCTCCCATGTTTACCCCTTTGCCTGGTGCCAATAAGTTGCTTGGCGTGCCGTAGTGGGCATCGTTAAAACCAACCACTCGGCCACCATTTTTAAGGGCGATTAAATCAATGCGTTGGTCACTGTTCGCGGTGGCAGCAGGTTGACCAAATATTCTAAGCCTTGCGATACCGCCATCGGGGAAAATATTCACCCTCACGTGGCTAATGGCTTGCTCGGTGCTTACTTCAAAAAAGTGGCTGTTGTCGGCACTTAAGGCGCTGGCGGGCAATAGTGCTTGCCACTGGGTATCGCTTGCCGGTAAATCACTTTCGCAATGGCAAACCTCAATACTTATTGCGGGCGCATAGTTGCCGGTGAAAAAACTGGTGTCTATTTGTAAGCCTTTAACGCTGCCAGCTACGCCAAGTTTAACAATGCTCCAATCGTGGCCAGAGTCACGGCGGCGACGGCTTTCCCAGCCATCCATCCATTTGCCATTATCATCGTATTTATCGGGATAAAATTCGGCCGGTAGGTGGTTAAGCATACGGTCAGCAGCCGCAAAAAAATCATCACTTACCGCTACCACTTTACTGCCTAAACGTTGGTCGGCTAGGTTAATAAACTGCTGACTAAATACGGGCGCGTTGGCAGGTTGCTCGGCAATCATTACTTGGCTCATGTGTATCCTTATTTATCGAGTTTTATGTCGTTACGCGGTGGCGCTTTCTATGAGCTAACTGGCTCTTAATTTAAGATTTTGGTTCAATTGTTTCATTGCTGTTTACTGTTTCTCTCTGTTTTGTGTCAGGGAATAGGGAACAACAGGCTGTTAGTTGTGTGGTTCTAGTTCGTCTAATAATTGATAATTGTTACTGATTTGGTGGCTATGAGTGTGCGCCGAGTGTGCCAAATAATCGTAGACCTTATTGCTTAAATGGGCGAGTAAACTCATGGGGGCTGCGTAGCTGTCTAAGGGCGAATGATTGCTCATTGGGCACACCAGCAAATGTTTTACTTTAGAGCGATAACATTGGCCGCTTTGGTCGGTGATCAACAAGCAATTAAGGTGCTCCAATTGGTCAATTAGCGCTGCAAATATTTTAGGGCGGCGGCGAATACCAATTAGAATCACCAAATCTGTATCATCAAACTGCACTAGTTCTTCACCAATACTTTGTCCGGGAATCGGCAGTAAATGTACCTGCTTACGGCACTGCATTAGCTGCTGACGAAAGTGCATGGCCAGCGGATAGCTGTTGCGGTAACCAATAATGGTGACACGCTTGGCTTGGCCGATTTGCTGCACTAGGGCTTCGCAATCCATTTGTTCTAGCTGCTTGAACACCTGGCTAATGGCCGCTAAATCACTATGTTCGCTAGTATCACTGGGCTCACTGGTGAGTAGCGGCTGGCCCCATTCGCGCTCTTGTCTAAGCTCGTCACATACTTGTTGGTGATCTTGGTAACCTAGCTGGCGAAAAAAACGGCTAACACTGGCTTTAGAGACGTGGCAAGCACTGGCAATTTCTGCGGTAGATTGAATCAACACTTTATCGGGATGATGCTGTAAATAGTCGGCCACTAAACGCGCTTTAGCTGAAAGTTGCGAATAGTGTTCAACAATACGTTGGTTAAACGCACAGGCCGATGTAGTCATAAATGATTCATTCCTTTTACGAGATTGGTTTGCTAAAGCTTAGAGTACTGCTGAGATAAAGCTTTGTAATTCTGTGGTTTGCGGCTGAGCAAAAACCTGTTTACTGTCACCGGTTTCCCACACTTTTCCTTGATGCATAAACACCACTCTATCGCCTACGTCGCGGGCAAAATTCATTTCGTGGGTCACCAATATTAAGGTCATGCCATCGGCGGCCAGTTGCTCAAGCACCTTAAGCACTTCGCCCACCAGTTCGGGGTCTAAGGCCGAGGTAATTTCGTCGCACAGCAATACTTTGGGCGACATAGCTAACGAGCGCGCAATGGCTACCCGCTGCTGCTGGCCGCCCGACATACTGGTGGGGTATTGATCAAACTTGTCCGCTAAGCCCACTTTTTCGAGTACTTCTTTAGCTAGTTTTAGGCATTCTTGTTTGTTTTTTCCCAATACTAATTTGGGGGCCAGCATAATGTTTTCGCCGGCTGTCATATGGGGGAATAAATTAAAGTTTTGAAACACCATGCCTACGCTGCGGCTCAGTTGCCTAAGCTGTTTTTCATCTTCGCTTACGGCTTGTTTATCTACAATTATCGCGCCGCTTTGAAAAGGCTCTAAGCCGTTCACGCAGCGTAATAAAGTGCTTTTACCCGAACCACTGCGGCCAATGATAGAGATAACTTCGCCCGCCTTTATTTTTAAATCTATACCTTTTAATACGTGGTGTTGGCCATAATATTTATGAATGTTTTCGATACTAACCAGTGACATTGAGTTTCTTCTCCAAATGCTTGCTGTACAGCGACAGCGGGAAACACAATAAAAAGTACAGTACAGCCACTAAGGCAAATACTTTAAAGGGTTGGAAGGTGGCATTGTTTAACATGGTGCCGGCCTTGGTTAACTCTACAAAACCGATGATTGACGTAAGTGCGGTGCCTTTTACTACTTGCACTGAAAACCCCACAGTGGGGGCAATCGCTACTTTTAATGCCTGCGGCAAAATGATGTAGCGCATAGTTTGAAAAAAGCTAAGGCCTAAGGTTCTAGCAGCCTCCCACTGTCCTTTGGGTAAGGACTCTATACAACCGCGCCATATTTCACATAAGAAGGCACTGGTGAATAGGGTTAAGCCAATAATGGCAGCGGTCCAAGCGCTAACATCTAAACCTATTAGCGATAAACCAAAAAAGATAATAAACAGCTGCATTAATAAAGGCGTGCCCTGAAAAAGCTCCACGTAGCCTTTTACCAGTGCGGCCAAAACAGGGGTGTTGCTAATGCGCATAAAGGTAAGCATTAGCGCGACTAAGCCACCGCTAGCAAAGGCGATAAGGGACAGCAATATGGTCCAGCGCGCCGCTAACAATAAGTTGCGCAGAATGTCCCAATCAGTAAATTGCATCATGAACATTGGCTCCTACAAGACCGGGTTTTTAAATAAACGCCGAGCGCTTAACTCGAACAACTGGCGCATGGCAATGGCGAGCAATAAGTAAATTAGTGCTGTGACTAAATAGGATTCAAAGCTGAGAAAATTGCGCGATTGTATAAAGTTGGCGGAAAAGGTGAGCTCTTCTACCGATATCTGCGATACCACAGCAGAGCCCAGCATGACTATGATGCATTGGCTCACTAGCGCAGGGTAAATTCTTTGAAAAGCGGTAGGAAGTACGATGCGACTAAAAATGTGCCAGTGACTTAAGCCTAAGGTTTTTCCCGCTTCCCATTGGCCTTTTGGGGTGGCTTCAATCCCTGCGCGAATAATTTCGGTGAGGTAAGCGCCAAGGTTTATCACCATAGCCAAACAGCCTGCTTGCCATGCGCTAAGTTTAAGCCCTAGCGCTGGCAGGCCAAAAAAGATAAAGAATAACTGCACAATAAAGGGGGTATTGCGAATCACTTCTACATAGGCGCTAATCAGCCACCGTAACCAAGCTTTGTTACTTATTCTCCCTGCCGCACCCGCGGTGCCAAGCAGTATTCCTGCAACGGTGGAATACACGGTTAGCTCGGCGGTGGTTAATAAACCTTTGGCGAGCTCGGGTAAGTAGGGCAGTAGGCCGCTAAAGTCCAGTTGGTAGCTCATTACGCGCTCCTTGTCTTACAGCTCTTTAGGCAACGAGGTTTTAAACCAAGCCAGTGATAGGCGCTCTAGCTCTCCACTGCTTTTCGCTTGGGCAATTAAGCCGTTCACTTTGTCTACTAAAGCTTGCTCGCCTTTAAGTACACCAACATAACAAGGTGAGTTTTTAAGTAAAAACTTGGTTTCAGGCTTGCGGGTAGGCACGCGCTTGGCGATTTCTGTGGCAACCAAGTTACCGGTAGCAATCAATTCAACTTGGCCAGATAGGTAGGCAGACAGCGTGGTGTTGTTATCTTCAAAACGTTTAATGGTGGTTGAGCTATCCACTAATTTGCTTAGTTCGATGTCTTCTACTGCACCGCGAGTTACGCCTACCGTTTTACCGGCTAGTTCTTTGGCTGAGTTTACCGCTACTTCTTCGGCGCCAAAAACACCAAGGAAGAATGGCGCGTAGGCATCACTAAAATCAATGGCTTTTTCGCGTTCTGGGTTTTTACCCAGGCTAGAAATGACCAAATCTACCTTACGTGTTTGTAAGTAAGGGATGCGGTTAGCGCTAGTTACTGGCACCAACTCCAGCTTTACATCTAATTGTTCGGCTAAATAGCGCGCCATATCTATGTCGTAGCCCATTGGTTGTAGGTCACTACCCACAGAGCCAAAAGGAGGAAAATCTTGAGGTACCGCCACTTTTAGTACACCGCGTTCCATAAGTGTTGATAGTTGGTCGGCTTGGCTTACGGTGCTGGTTAGGGCGCAGACTAGGATAGCGGCGCTAGCAATCAATTTTTTTAAAGTAAACATAGGGCTTCCTTAGCGGGTTAATTTTAAAATGAAACGAATGAATCTATATTTTTATATTTGCAACAAATGAGCCGAGGATTTTCTGTATGAATAACTATTTAGTTAATTGTTTAATAACAATGGCTTACCGAAATTTTGTGGACTGTTGTTTGATTTGGTAATGGGGAGTACGCAGATTATTCACCCACTTTGGTGCCGAATAACGACCAAAGTGGTGCAATGAATACCACTAAAGTGGTATTTATTATTACTATTTAAGTCAGTAGATATTTATCTTTACCGTTATAAAAGGAATATTTTTAATTAAATTTTAAGCTTAACCATTTGATTTAAATTGAAAATGTACTCTGTGATGAAAAAGTGATAACTCTGTGAATTGGTTGGGACATGTGCTTCTTATACTGGATTTGACTGTTAAATAAGGACCGCAAAAGGAGCGAACCATGGATCTCAAGTCATCTTTGTTAGCAATGCCATTGATTGCTGTAAGTACATTAAGCCAAGCCGCAGTGGTAGACGTTAAAATCACTAACCTTACCCAAGGTATCTATTACACACCGCTATTAGTTACTGCACATACCTCTGACGCACATTTGTTCGAAGTAGGCCAAACCGCCTCTTCAGCTCTGCAAGCAATGGCTGAAGGTGGTGATATTTCTGGTCTACAAACCATTGCCGACGGTATTTCTGCTGTTTCATCGGCTAACCCTGCTGGTGGCTTACTTGCCCCAACCGAATACGCAATGGTTAGTGATTTAGACACTGGCAGTAATACTCACCTCAGTATCGTGGCAATGTTATTGCCAACCAACGATGGTTTTGTGGGTAAAGATAGCTGGGAAATTCCGAGCGAAGCCGGCACTTATACCTTCTACATGAATGGTTATGACGCTGGTACCGAAGCCAACGATGAAATTGTAAACGGTGGTGGTATGTCTGGCGTTCCAGGTATTCCAGCTAACCCTGGCATGAACGGCGGTACTGGTGGTAGCGGCGTAGCAACAGCTTCAGCTAATAGCAACATTCATATTCACCCTGGTAACGTAGGTGACCAAGACGCAGCTGGCGGCATGAGCGATCTAGATAGCCGCATTCACCGCTGGTTAAACCCAGTGGCTAAAGTAGTTGTTACCGTTAAGTAATTAAGGAGGATCTATGGCTATCTCAAGTTTTGCAAAGAGAGCCTTGGCCGTAGCGGTAATGGCGGCAGGACTAAGTGCATGTGGCAGTGATGATGACACCGTTGTTGTATTGCCACCCGATACACTAGACTTTGAAGTCACCGTGTACAACGACACCGCAGCACAACCTTTATCACCAGTAGTGGTAGGTATACACAGTGCTACGATGAGTTTGTGGTCGGTAGGTTTATCTGCAAGTGTACCCTTAGAAACCATGGCTGAAGGCGGAAACGCTGACGACTTAGCGGCGATGTTTACCGATACCAACGTTGCAGTACTAGGTGCAGGGGCTATTGGCCCAGGTAACTACGAAAAACTAATGATTAGTGCTGAAGATCGCACTGAGATGAAATTATCCCTAGCCAGCATGATGGTAAACACAAATGATGCGTTTACTGGTTTGAATGCTATTGATGTTTCAGGCTTAATGGTAGGCGACAGCATGAGTTACACGCTACCCGCTTACGATGCTGGTACGGAAGCAAACAGTGAAGCAATGGGTTCTATTCCTGGCCCAGCAGACGGCGGCGAAGGCTTTAACGCAGCCCGAGATGATACGATGAACAAAGTTTCTCGCCATCCCGGTCTAGTAACCCAAGCAGACGACGCAATGTCAGTATTGCTGCCTGATCATCGAATCTCAGGCACTGTTGGGCGCGTAGTTATTACTCGTACCAACTAATACTGTTTGTTATTACGCCCGTGCTGCGGTGCGGGCGTAACTATTTGGTCTGTCTATAAATACAAGGAAAGGAGCCTGTATGTCCCCTCGGATCCTGGTCATTGAAGACGACCACGATATTAATAATCTGATCACCATGAACCTGAGTGACATGATGTATCAGGTAGAAAGTTGTGAAAATGGTTCGGAAGGTTTTGCCAAAGCCAGCCAAGACAACTTTGATTTAATCGTTCTCGACTTAATGTTGCCCGGCATGGATGGCCTCGATATTTGCCGCCAACTGCGCGCGCAACAACAAAACACCCCAATTTTAATGCTTACCGCTCGAGACTCTGAAGCCGACCGTGTGGTGGGTTTAGAAATGGGCGCAGACGACTACCTCACCAAACCCTTTAGTGTACGCGAGCTACAAGCGCGGGTTAAAGCCATGTTGCGCCGAGTAGATATGCTAATTCAAAGTCAAAACCAGCCTGCACCCAGTGTGATGCAATGGAAAGACTTAACTATTGATGTCGCCCGCCGCCTAGTGTCGGTACGCGAGCAAGCGGTTGAACTTACCTCTACCGAGTTTGATTTACTGCATCACTTAGCCAAGTCACCCGGTTTGGTATTTAGTCGCGCTCAGCTGCTTGACCAAGTGTGGGGATATAAACACAGTGGATACGAACATACGGTGAACTCTCATATCAACCGCTTACGCACTAAATTAGAAAGCGATCCTTCTAATCCTGAATATGTGCTCACCGTGTGGGGAGTAGGGTACAAGTTTAATGATGTTTAAATTTATTAGTTCTTTTTACAGCAAGTTAATGCTGGCGGTAGTGGTGTGTTTTATCCTTGCTGGTGGCCTGTTGTTAGGTTTGGCTCACCAAAGCTCGCAGCAATACCAAAATGAAATTGAGCAGAAGCTGCACCTACAATTAGCCGAACATTTGGTGCACGACAGCCAGTTATTCAAAGACGGACAGCTCGATCCCAAAGCAATTAAACAAGCTTTTCATTCAATGATGATTCTTGGCCCTAGCTTTGAGTTTTATATTCTCGACACCAGCGGCAACGTGGTGACCTACTCAGCAGATCCCAGCAAAATTAAACGTAAGCAAGTAGCCTTAAAACCGATCCGCCACTTTATTAATGGCGACAGCGCCATGCCGATTATTGGAGACGACCCTCGCTCCAGCAGCCGACGAAAGATTTTTTCGGTGGCCGAAATTCATGAAGGCAGCACAGTTAAAGGTTACTTGTACATCATTATTGGTGGTGAAATATACGATAGCGTGGCCGAGCTGTTGCAGGGCAGCCACATCATGAAGCTGAGCATGCTGGGCTTGCTGTTTATCCTTGGATTTAGTTTGCTGGTGGTATTTCTTATATTTGGTTTGCTCACCAAACCTTTGCGCCGCTTGGCTAAAGATATTGACCAATTCCAGCATGTGGGTTTGGAACAAAGCTCGAACATAGCGGGGCATTGGCAAGATAACTCACACGACGAAGTACAAAAGCTGGGGGCGGCATTTAGCGATATGGCCACCACCATTAAAGGCCAATACCAAAAGGTAAAAGACACCGACCAATTGCGCCGCGAGCTTATTTCTTACGTATCTCACGATTTACGTACACCACTTGCATCGCTGCAGGGCTATTTGGAAACCTGGCAATTAAAACACAAAGATCTGTCGCCCGAAGAAGGCGAGCAGTTGATTAAAGTGGCATTGAGCAGCGCCCGTAAAACCTCTAGTTTAGTGGAGCAGTTATTTGAACTTGCTCACCTCGACAGTGACTCCGCCACCATTAACGAAGAACCAG
Source organism: Agarivorans sp. 1_MG-2023 (assembly GCF_030548385.1). Classification (NCBI taxonomy): domain Bacteria; kingdom Pseudomonadati; phylum Pseudomonadota; class Gammaproteobacteria; order Alteromonadales; family Alteromonadaceae; genus Agarivorans; species Agarivorans sp. 1_MG-2023. The sequence continues at coordinate 104,225 of NZ_JAUOSJ010000015.1, forward strand.
TGGCCATTGCCGAGTTGGCACAAGATGTCATTCAAAAGCTCGAATTAGCCGCTCACAAAAAGAACGTAAGCATGCGTGTCGACCCGCAAGATCCATCGCTGCTTGCCTGTGCCGACATTCAACGCATTGAACGGGTTTTTACTAACTTACTGGAAAACTCGATTCGCCATTGTAGTGATGGTGATGAAATTAAGGTGCTAATTAGCCCCGCACAGCAAAGTGACAAACTGTTAATTACCGTGAGTGATACTGGCACCGGTATACCCGCTGATGACTTACCGCATATCTTTGACGCCCACTATCGCGCGGCTAATCGCGCGAAAGATAAAAGTTCGCACGGCGGCTTAGGTTTGGCAATTGCTAAGCGAATTGTGCAATTGCATCGGTCTTCTATTAGTGTTGAATCAACCTTAGGCGAGGGCACTCGCTTTAGTTTTAGCTTAGACAAACCCATGTAAGCGCGCCTACTTGATGCGTTTAAACTAACAAGCCAGCGAATTCTCGCTGGCTTTTTTGTTTTGCTTAGCGCTTATTTCAGCGTTGTTTTATAGGTCAAAATACACAAACGCTGCCTAACAAATAAACTATGCGCTCACTGCATAACTTAAGTGACAAAAATTCATTTGGAACATGTCATCGACTTCCTTACACTCCGCGCTTCTTTTTATTGTTTGTAGTTAATAAGGCCCATGTTTTCGCAATCTACCCTTGCTCAAGTATTAAGAATACTCACCTTGTTGAGTTTGTCTTTGCTGCTGGTACATCACTCGCCAAGCTTATTAAAGCTGTTGGCCGAGCAAGCTATGAATAGCGGTTGCCACCAAATGAATGATGAAGGCATGCATAGCAGCCATCATCACTCTCATCATCAACATCATTAAAGTAAGCAAGAAGGCACAATGAGTATTTTTCGATTTCCCATTTTAGTTTGGTTAGGTATTGGCATTCTGGTGATATGCCTTGGCATTAGGCAGTCTTTTGGCATTTTTATGATGCCAGTGTCTGAGCACTTTCAACTGGGTAGAGAGTTCTTTAGTTTTGCCATTGCGCTGCAAAACTTATTGTTTGGTGTATTTCAGCCCTTTGTTGGTATGGCTGCCGATAAATGGGGCGCTAAAAGAGTGATTATTTTAGGTGCTATTGCTTATGCTTTAGGCCTGTATTTAAGCTCTGTCGCAGCTGAACCAAGCATGCTGTATTTGTCGCTAGGGGTATTAGTTGGGGCGGGGCTAAGCGCCACCAGTTATGTGATTGTATTAGGTGCAGTGGCAAAAGTAGTACCGGCCAAACATGCCGCCAAAGCCTTTGGTTTAACCACCGCGGCAGGCTCTTTTGGCATGTTTGCGATGATCCCCGGAGCCCAACTAATGATGAGCCAAGTGGGTTGGCAGGGCGCTCTTCAAGGTTTTGCCTTGTTATGTGCAGTAATGATTGCCTTTGCCATGTTCATGAAAACCGCAAAACCTAGCACTGACAATCAAGCTGTATTAGACGACAAGCAAACGCTAAAAGAGTCTCTATCAGAGGCGTTTTCTCATAAAGGCTATTGGCTGATTCATGCGGGCTTTTTTGTGTGCGGTTTTCATGTGATGTTTATTGCTACGCACTTGCCGAGTTACTTGGCCGATAAAAATTTAAGCGCAACTACCGGGGCAATGGCCTTAGCTTATGTAGGCATATTCAATATCTTTGGTTCGTATTTCTGGGGGGTAATGGGCGATAGGTTTAGTAAGCGCCATGTTATGTCGGCCTTGTACCTAATGCGAACCCTAGTGATTGCCGGATTTGTCACCCTACCGGTTACCGAGAGCAGCGCGGCTATTTTTGGTGGCGCAATTGGTTTTTGTTGGCTGGGTACTGTGCCATTAACCTCTGGCTTAGTGAGACAAATGTTTGGTGCACGGTATCTCTCTACCTTGTACGGTTTAGTATTTTTTACCCATCAGGTGGGCAGTTTTTTGGGCGCTTGGGCAGGCGGACGTATTTATGATTACTATGGATCTTACGAACCTATCTGGTGGTCAACCGTAGCACTGGCCTTTATCGCCGCACTGATTCACTTGCCGATTAATGACAAACCAGTATCGCGTTTGGCAGCTGCTAGTTAAGTCTGTCGGAGGGAATCAAGACGAATCATTTCCTAACACGTTTATGGACTAAAATGTGTTAGGTTTGATGGTGTAACGCCTAGCTAATGGGCATAAACATCTTATCTTGCTTGAATGAAGAGTCTACTGAATCGGATCAACTACAGTGTCCGATTTGATTGCCTTGTTATGTGTTTAATAAGCTCGAATGTCATTATAATATTCTATTGCTTTTACAATATTTGGTATTTGCTCTTTTAAAAAATCAGCTTCAGTAGCTAAAAGGTGAATTTCTTCATTTTTTAGAACTCTTTCAAGCAGAGCTTTTGAAGCTTCTTTATAAAATTTATCACCCATGTCTAAACCATCATCCATTTCATAAAAGCATCGCAGCACAGAATCTATGTTTTTGGATACTTCTGAAACATCAAATGTAACTATGGCGGATTTTATATCTGATTCATTCATAATTATCACTGACACATAACGCCCCATTCTAGCGAATCCCCTCATAATCCTCTGAGAACTCATATAAGTAGACGCGCACCCCGTGGTTTGATCTAATTAATTT
>NZ_JAUOSJ010000016.1:0-103463 GCF_030548385.1 Agarivorans sp. 1_MG-2023
CAGCGCCGCTTGCCGTGTCAGTGGAGTCGCATTATAGGGATCCGCGATTTTGGTGCAAGCGTTTTTTGAAGAAAATCGTAATAAAATTGAGGTTCCTAAACAGCCCCCAACTAAGCCACACCTTACCCACAAACTTATCCACAAAAATGACGTTTTGAGCCCTATCAAACCTATGAATTAAAAGTAATTGTGTCTTTTAGCAAATTTCTGAAAGAGAAATTGTACATTTTCTAGCTTATCGATAAAAAGCTGGCTAACATGATGTCGCAATTTTGTTAAAAAGTTGCTTTCCATTATTCCGAATACATTGAGCATTGAATTTATTATGAAAAATTCCAGTTTATCCATTGTCATTTTAGTAGCAGTAGCTATAGCTGCATACTTTGTCGCTGGCGCTGTAGCATCTCTTGAGCCTATCTATCTGTCTGTTGCAGTAATAGTAGGTGGCGCCATCGTATTATTAAGCTCGGGTTCAGCCTCTAGCGAAGAGTCGAATTCAGATTCATCTGCTAGCGATTCAGCTGACACTATTGATACCCAAACACTATACGTAGGTAACTTGCCGTACCGTGCTAACGAGTCGGCGATTCGTAAGTTGTTTTCTGACTACGGGCAAGTTGTTTCCGTTCGCTTATTAAAAGACAAGCAAACCGGCAAACGCCGTGGGTTTGGTTTTGTTGAAATGGCAGCTGAAGACGCACCTAAAGCTGTAGAAGCATTAAACGAGCAAGAGTTTCAGCAACGCACCTTGAAGGTACGTGAAGCAAACGAACGTAAAGAGGCTTAAGTTAATAGCTGCAAACTATGTAGGCCATAGTGTTGTAGCTGCTTAAGTAAATCAGAATTAGCGGAATGCTCTGTGCAATATGCATGGGTTTCCGCTTTTTTTTGCATTAAATTCGGTTTACTAGCATCTATAAGTAGGCTTTGTACTCGCTTGGCTATAGCTGGGCCAGAATCGACAAGTTTAACTTTCTCTCCTAATACCTGTTGTAACTCTTCTTTTAATAGCGGGAAATGAGTACAGCCCAGCACAACGCAATCTAATGTCTTGATCGATAGCCACGGCTCTACAACGGCTTTAATAGCCTCTAGTGTAATTTGTTCGCCTGCCAGTTTTTGCTCAGCTAACTGCACCAATGATGTAGACCCTACCAGTTCTACTTGGCAATCTGCGGCAAAGTCATTAATCAATTGCGCGGTATAGCTCCGCTCTACCGTTCCCGGCGTGGCCAATAAGCCAAAATGCTTAGTTTGGCTTAGCTTAGCCGCTGACTTAATCGCAGGCACAACACCCACCACCGGAATAGTTAATGTTTCTCGTAAATAAGGAAGAGATAAAGTACTAGCAGAATTACAGGCAACGACGATGATATCGGGTTTAAGTTGATGAACAGCTAACTTTAGCAAGCTCAAGACTCGCTCCACGAGTTGATTGTCGGCTAACTCACCATAGGGGAAATAGAGATTATCGAATAGATAGCTATATTGCAGTTCTGGATTAAGTTGCTGAAGCTCTTCGAGAATAGACAGCCCGCCGACACCAGAATCAAAAACAAGAACATGCATTGTTGTACCAATAAGCCTCAATAGAAATCAGCCCTAGTGTAACCAATGCTAGGGCTGACGGCCATTGTTAAGCGTTTAGCTTAAAATTTGTAACTCGCACCCACTTCTACCGTGCGGCCAGGGGCTTGATAGTTTTGTGCTGTAGAATACGTTTGGTCGAATAAGTTACGTAGTTTGGCATCTAAACGCAGCCCATTTTGGAATTGGTAGTTAGCGCTAAGGTCCCATACCGAGTAGCTACCTAAGGTTTTTGTGTTAGCCGCATCTTCATAAGACTCACCACTCCATAGGAAATCGACAACCACTTGTAAGTCAGACCAATAAACATCTGCTTTATACTTCACTTGCTCTTCAGAGCGACGAATAAGGTTTTTATTGGTACTGCGGTCTTTTGGATCAAGGTATTCAACAATCACTCTATGGTTTACCCAAGCAGTAGAAAAGTCACCTTGAATTTCGATACCTTGAATACGCGCATCACTAACATTGTCTGGTGTCCAAAGAGGATGAGTCTCAGGTGGGCCGCTGTAGTCATTGTCACAACGAGCTACACAGCCCCAAGCAATGAGGTTTTCTACATCGTTACGGAACACATTAAATTGCCACTGGCTACGCAATAAATCTAAAGCAAAACCAAATTCAGTATTAGTAGAAGTTTCTGCCTTAATACTTGGGTTTTCAAGACCAGGATAATAAAGGTCGTTAAAAGTGGGCGCTCTAAACGCAGTACCATGTAAGGCGTTAAAACGCAGATCAGATTGAAGCTGCCATGCCCATCCTAAGTTATAGGTGGTATGGTCACCATAGTGCTCATTGTCATCATAACGAACGCTAGCTTCTAAGATATGCACTAAATAATCTGCTCGAGCACCAATATGCGCGGCTTTGTTGTCACGACTTTCCTGTTTATAGACACTCTTAGACCCGGAAATATCATCATTTTGGTAATCAAGACCACCTTGCAATAACCAGTTACTGTTAAGTTTATAGCCTAGCAACAAGTCAGCGCTATTGCGTTCTGTGGTGTAACGATCTGGGTTAGTATAGTTTTCGAGAGGTGCTGTATCAGACTGGTCTTTGTGGTAACTCAGCCCAAGTTCACTTGTCCATTGATTTGAAGCATAGTTAACACTCGCACCATATACTGTTTGCTTGTGCTTATTTAGTGTTTTCACACCTTGAATAAACTCTGATTCGCTATCATTGTGCAGGAAAAATACGCGACCACGCCAATCCTGATTAAATCGATGATCTAAGCTAAGCAACCCTCCAAAAGTTTCATAACCATAGCTTTCATCTAAATCGTCTTGTGGGCGAATATCATAGCCATTACTTCTATCGCGACTAAACACGATGTTATACTGAGTATCTTCATCTATCTGTCCGCTGGCTCTAGCAGCTACCTTTCCTGTTTCCTGAGAGCCTAAGCTGGCTTTAAGCCCGTGGAACTCGCTGCCAAACTCTGGGCGCGTAATGATGTTAATAACACCACCTACTGCGTCAGCACCATAAACAGAAGCGCGTGCTCCGCGCAAAATTTCAATTCGTTCGACAAACTCAAGAGGCAGCAAGCCTAACTGAGCACCACCTAAAGTTGCGGTGTTAATTCGTACACCATCAATAAGGTACAACGATTGCGAAGAACCCGAACCACGAATAAATACGCTTTCACTATGGCCTTTACCACCATTACGGCTAACACTAATACCTACTTGCTGGCTGAGTACATCCACAATGTCTTGGGCGCCACTGCTTTCTATTTCACTGCGAGTTACCACCGTGAGGGGGGCAATAACGCTAGCCGCAGTTTGCTCCATACGGTTAGCGGTAACTACCATGGTGGCTTGTTGTTCTTGAGCAGCCTCTTGAGGGGTTTCTTGGGCATAGCCAAAAGCTGGCGCAACTGCAGCCAGTAATATGAACTTCTTCATCGATGTATCCTAATCGTCGCGTAGTACTTTGCTATTGTAAGCATGTGCGATGTGGCAGGTATTCGGACTTAGAGGCAGGTTACATGTACTACGGCTACGACTTCCCGCTTGGCTAAACAAGCAGTGTCTGGTGATCCTTGGAAAGGGCCAATCCTTGAGCTTTCGTTCCTCTTTACCGCTGCGCGTCAGTTCTGGAGTTTCACCAGATTCCCTATTAAGCCTAAGTTTCGCTTACTTAAGCACCACAGCGGGCGAGATTATAAGCCAGCATTAATGTGATTAATAGCACAAAATGGCTGGCTTTTTCTCTACATGAAATTAACTAATATTGGCGTTTTCGTTCGCTTGATTAGGCGAAGTGTTATTAAACATCGCCAAAGCCTCAGCCATTCTGTCGGCGAAACCTTTAAAGCGTTCTATATCAGCTTGTTTGTCATTCTCTTCACTTGGGCTAGACACCGGTAAAATACCAGCAAGTAAGGTTTCTGTTGTAGACTCAGGCTGAGCAAACAACGCGCTCACTTTAGCTTGAATATCTTGCCAAGAACTTAAGAACTGGCTGAGATCGGGCACTAAATCGGAGCCACCAGCCGCTTTGTCATCGGCCTGCTGATAAGCTTGGCTCACCGCGACACTTTGTTGCTGCTGAAAGTTAACCGCAAACCCCACTAGCTGCTGCTCATCAAAGCCAATCGTTAGCGCTTGATCAAAAGCCTTATCTAAGTCGCCAGAGAAGAACTGCTGACCTACTTCGTCGACTTGCTTAATTAGATCGGCTATCGCTGCCAGTTCATCTTCATTTAAATCACCTTCAACAGAGAAGCTAAATTGCTGCTGAGACGCAAATGATGCCTGATAGGACGAACCACCTTCGCTATAACTTGCTGCTAATTGCGAGCCGTAACTAATAGTGACCTTATCGCCTTCCGCTGTTTCTAACTGCATGCTGGCAGATTGTGAACTAGACATTGCTAATTGGCTGGCAATAGGTGCTGATTGAATCTCGTAATCACCCTCTTCTATTTTTTCTAGGCCGTCTTGAATCAAGTCGTAACTTTTATCGATGCCTTTCTCGAGCTCTTCGTTAAGGATCCCCGCATCACTTAGCTCTTCTCGAGCGCCTTCAAAGCCAATATCTACACCTTTACGGGCTTGAGCCATCATCTCGGCCAATTTATCTTCCGACATCCCAGATTGCTTTGCGCTATATAAAGAGCTGGCAACAAAGTTAAGTACATTTCTCGCCACTTCTTCGGCATCAAACACACTCACTTGCTGCGGCTTAGGTAAGCTAACGCCGCCCGTGGCCATCGACAAAGTGTGTTTTTCTATTGAACTCAACAATACATGGCTGGCTACAGCACCTTGTTGATTTAGGCTTGCCTTGTCGTCGGCGAGATTATTCCTTTTCTCGATCGCCGGCGCAGACTGTTGCAATAAGCGCTCGGCATATTGCTGCACGGGTGTTTTACCCAAGCCATTTAGTTCGTTCATAAAGCCTCCATGGATTTACCCTAGTCACAGCTTATCGGCGACCAAATTTAAAACTTTAGAAATTTTATCACTATTATTGTAGATAAACTGGACAAGCAAGCCACGCGCCTTTAAATTGCGCTCCTTGCTAGAACACAGGAGCGGCCATGAGCGCTATCGCATACTACCCAGAACAGTACCAAGAACTCTTGGCCGAGAAAGTCGCTAAACGTCGCGAACAATTTGCCGAGTTTTCTCCACCCGAGCCAAGTGTGTTCGCATCTCCGACTATACACTATCGTATGCGCGCCGAGTTTCGCGTATGGCACGAGGGCGACGACCTCTATTACATTATGTTTGATCAAAAGACCAAGCAGAAGTTTAGAGTAGACACTTTTCCACCAGCGAGTGAAATCATCAATCAGCTGATGCCTTTATTAGTTGAAAAGCTAAAAAGCAACACGCTATTGCGCCACAAGTTGTTTCAGGTAGATTTTCTGTCAACCTTGAGCGGCGAGGCGATCGTAAGTCTGCTTTACCATAAGCCCATTGATGAAAGCTGGCGCACAGCAGCAGAACAGCTTAAAGCCGAACTTAGCCAACAGTTTTCGATTCAGCTAATTGGCCGCTCACGCAAACAAAAAATGTGCTTAAGCGATGATCGTGTAGATGAAGTGCTTCGCGTGAATGGCGAAGAGATTGTTTATCAACAAATAGAAAATAGCTTCACCCAACCTAATGCAGTAGTGAATCAGCACATGCTAGATTGGGCGCAAAACACCACTCGCGCTAGCCAAGGTGACTTGCTGGAGCTGTATTGCGGCAACGGTAACTTCTCACTGGCGCTGGCTAAAAACTTTAATCGAGTACTGGCCACCGAAATCGCCAAACCCTCGGTGCAGGCTGCGCAATACAATATAAAAGTGAATCAAATCGATAACGTGAAAATTTTACGTTTGTCTGCAGAAGAATTTACCCAAGCGATGTTGGGTGAGCGAGAGTTTCGCCGCTTACAAGAAGCCGATGTGGATTTAAGTAGTTATCAATGCGATACCATTTTGGTTGACCCACCACGTGCCGGACTAGACGACGCTACGTTAGGCATGGTGCAAGCTTACGACAACATTGTGTACATTTCTTGTAACCCTAATACCTTGTACAACAACCTTAGTGAACTCAGTAAAACTCACCAGATTAGCCATTGGGCTTTGTTCGATCAGTTCCCTTATACCGACCACATAGAGGTTGGCGTTTACTTACAACGCCGCTAAACCCAGCCAACAGCAGCGATTAATGCATCTTAATCGCTGTTGCTTTATATACTGAAAAAGCCAACTCCCTCCGCTTATCCCACAGTAAAAAGGTTCATTTAAGTAAGGATTGCTTATGCACCCTTGCCCTTTTGCTACTCTGCTCACTATATTCAGCTTTTTTTGCTTAGCGACAGAACCTGCGAGTACACCCTATATTGGAGTGCCAAAGCAGAAGATAGATTGGGTAGTTTGAGCCATGCACAACAAGACCACCGGGGCCTCGAAGGAAGAAATACTTGGTTCGCGGGAATAATGCCGATTAGTACATTGGTAACCAACAAAGCGCCGATAAATTAGCTAAACAGCCAGCAGCTATGCAAGCGCGTTAAAACGGTTGCTGCTCCACTGCCTTATCAATAGGTGAAGGCTTGGTAGCCACCAACGGCAAAGTACCAGAGATTTGGGTTGTGAACGGGTTTACCCTATGCTCATAAGGCAGGCTATACTGATTACAAAGCAACTGGTAGCCTTACCTACAACAAACCAATAAAGCCAAGCAATCAAAACTAGACTAACGCTTAAAACCGCCGAGTTTGAACATTAACCACAAGCCAATAAACAGGCAAATCAGCAACAACACTAAGTTACTACCTATGTCTGGAAACTGCGCCCGTAGCATAGCCGAATAGCCTAATGCACCTAACAAAAAGGCCGCGACTCCCATCAGCGGAGAGTCTTCGCTAAGATCTTTTTCCATATAAAGCTGATAAAGCTGCATTATTGACAGCACAAAGGCAATAATCGGAAATACTGAAAACGTCAATTCCGGTACTGTGAGTAAAGCCAGACTAGCGTTACCACACAAACCTGCGATAAACGCTAATAACAATAGCCACTTTTTTACCTTCATATATACCTCTTAGCTTAATGCTTGAGTACGATTATATAACGCGGCACCTTTAGCCACTATACGCAACTGCTTAACCGTTTTGTCTGCCAACACTTGCCTATCGAACTCGGCAAGATCTAAAGCCGATGCCCCGGCATTGAAGACTAAAATCACCATCGCTTCGGCTTGCATCTGGGCATCATCTCGCGGGCACTTATATTGGTGCTCTAAATAATCGGTAAGTTCCGCGATAAAATGGGCAATCTCTCGTGCTACTGCAGCTCTAAACGCTGGTGAAGTTCCAGAGCGCTCTCGCAGCAACAGTCGAAAAATATTGGGATTGTTATAAACAAACTCCATAAAAGTATCTACCGAGGTTCCAATAACGCTCCCCCCAGTGGCAATAATGCGCTGCCGTGCTTGGCGCATAAGTTGTCGCAGAGTTAAGCCCCCTTCATCAACTAAGGTTAGGCCTAATTCTTCCATATCGGAAAAATGGCGATAAAAAGACGTCGGTGCAATTCCTGCTTCTCTTGCCACCTCGCGTAAGCTCAGACTCGATAAACTGCGCTCAGCACTTAGTTGGCTAAACGCAGCATCAATAATTGATCTACGGGTTTTTTCTTTTTGCTGCGCTCTAACGCCACTCATAGTTATCCCTTTATTTTTACCGCACCATCATACCGCGAGCTGAATAAAACCCAAATCGAAGATTAGCTTTAACTTAAAACCAAGCTTTTAACCACAAAATGATACAACTCAGGAATTTTTCACTGAAAAGCATTTCATAAAAAAACAATAATCTCAATAAAACCAAAGATGCGAGCTAGGTCAATATTCCATCAACCTGAAAACGATACCAAGTATCCAGCCTTGCTGCGCTGTGATTAACTCAATCTATATAAGACGTACCTAGCAAGGATGAATAATGAATTGGTCGAAAAGCGCCATCTCAATGGCAGTAGTATTCGGTTTAAGCGCTTGTGGCGGCGGTGGTAGTGACGGCGGTGGCACACCTTCTGTTCCAGATTATGAATACCAAGCATACGCCTGTGATGCTGCTATTTATGAAAAAGCCAAAGAACTACGTATATACCAAGTAATGACCGAAGCATTTATCGATGGTGATTCTAGCCACGACTATAATGACGGTTACGGCACGAGCCACCACAAAGGTGACTTACAAGGTATTATTGATTCTCTAGATTACATTCAAGGCCTTGGCATGAACGCCGTTTGGATGACACCTATCTTTGATTCTCAAGGTGATTCGAAACTAGATGCTACCGGCTACTTCACACGCAACTACTTCGCCATTGATCCAAATTTTGGCACCATGGAACAAGCGCGCACTTTAGTTGATGAAGCTCACGCTCGTGGCATGTACGTGATATTTGATGGCGTATTTGGTCATCACAAAGGCAACGTTACACCTTCTCCGAACGGTTTAACTCCGTCAGGAAGCGACAACCCGGTGAGCTACCCGGGTACTGATAACGACACTTTAGAGTTTTATAAAGAAGTGGCGTCTTATTGGATCACCGAACTGGGCATTGACGGTTGGCGTTTAGACCAAGCGTATCAAGTTCCGGTTGGTGCTTGGGGTGAGATCCGTAAAACAGTGGAAGATGCTTCTAAAGCGAAAACTTACACTATGAATGGCGAAACCGTTAATCCTATGGGCTATCTAGTAGCCGAAATTTGGAGAGGTGAATCAGAGATTGCAGAGCAAGCTTATGGTACTGCCGAGCAACCGGGCTTATGTTCAGCATTTGACTTCCCAGGTCGTTACCGCATTGTTCAGTCATATGCTGTTGAAGAGAGTGGCAGCAATAACCATAGCGCGGGCAACTTAGCCAGTGTGTTTAGTACTCACTCAGCCTACCCTGACCACGCTGTTCCTAATGGTTTTATCTCTAACCATGACTTAGTTCGCCTTGGTGACTTACAACAACGTGGCAATATTGCTGAGCCTGATCAAGCTGAATATTGGTTACGCCATAAAGCCGCTAATGCCTTCTTGGCAGCTTACTCTGGGCCAATTACTTTCTACTATGGTGAAGAAATTGGTGATGAAGTTCCTGGCTTTGCCGATCAAGAAGACAACTCTACTTGTGCAGCAGCAGGTTTATGTGATGACCACGTCGCTCGTAACAGCGGCAAAGTAGAAGGTTTGCCAACCGGCGATCGCACCAACAATGAACTGTTTAGTGCTAATGCTAATCAAGCAGACCTTCGCGATTACATTGCCAAACTGATGCAAATTCGTTCTGAGCACGCGGCCTTATACAAAGGTGAACGCACGGCCATTGTGACCGACGAAGCGACTAGTGTTTACTTTGACCATAAACAATCAGGTGATAATGTCGCGCTATACCTTGCAAACACTAGCACCACACCAAAAACAATTACCGTAAGTGACACTCAAATTGGTAGTAATGGAGACTTACGCGACCTTATTACTGAAGACGTGATTGCTCAGGCATCAGGTCAATATGAAATTACTCTTGGTTCTTTAGAGTCACGCTTCTTCCAAGTTATTGACCCATCTCCAGAAGGCCCTGATACAGGTGGAATCATTGGTGAAGGTGAACTAGCCGATTGTACACTACCTAATTCAAGTGAAACTGGACCAATTGGCGAAGACGTTTTTGCCCGCGGTTCTCACAATGGTTGGGCTGCCGTTGATACTCACAAGCTGAGTTACAAAGGTAACAACCTATACCAACTAGTATTTGATGAACCAAGTGAGACTGCCTTTGGTTTCAAATACGCGGTAGCGGAATGGAGTGACGACAGTACTAAGCGATTCGAAGTTTCTACGCCGACTCAAACGGTTGTGTTAGGAACCACGCTTCCAGTATCGCGCATTGAAGGTTCAGGAAAAGAAATGAATGTGACTATTCCTGAGGCTGGAAAATACGTTTATAGCCTGAAACTTGACAATGCAGAACCAGAATCAGCCTCGGGTACGATGATGGTTAGCAAATGTGAGTAAAAGATAGGGAAGTGGCCCTTAGGGCCATTTCTTACTGTAAGAAAGGTTTTCTAGCAACCCTTAAAACTAGACTGAAGGTTTGCCTTCAAACGTTTGTAAACACCCTTAATATCCTGTTTGGCCTCTTAAGTTTTAAGAGGCCTTTTTTTGTTCTCAGCTCATTAACTGACACAGGTTCACAAGGTCGGCTTGTATTGCTCCAGCCGTCACTTCTCGACCAGCGCCAGGGCCTTGGATAACGAGTTGATTTTGCTTATACCACTGGCTTTCAATGGCAAATACGTTGTCGCAGGGTTTTAAATTTGCGAAAGGGTGCTGAGCATCTATTGCCGCTAAGCCTACTTCTGCTTGGCCTTTAGCATCTACTTTAGCTAAAAAGCGAATCACTTTTCCTTGACGCTTAGCATCGTTAAACGCTTGCAACATTGGCTCATCTAACTCAGACATGGCATCTAGAAAGGCCTCTAGGTCTAAATGAGCTAAATCCTCGGGCACCAAAGACTCTAGGCTAATATCGCTCAACTCCAACTCCAAACCGGCTTCGCGCGCTAAAATCAGAAGCTTTCGTTGTACGTCTTTACCCGATAAATCCTCTCTAGGATCAGGCTCTGTTAAGCCTTGATTAAGCGCATCCGCTAGCAATTCAGAAAATGCTAAGGAACCATCGTACTGTTGGAAGAGCCAGCTTAAGGTGCCAGAAAATATCCCCGATATAGACTCAATATTGTCACCGGCTTGGCGTAACTGTTGAATGCTAGATTGCACCGGCAAACCCGCACCAACGGTGGCATTACTTAACCAGTGGCAAGAGTGATCGGCAAAGGCCTTTGTCAGAGCCGCATAGTTTGCTTGTTCGCTAGCCCCAGCATGTTTATTCGCAGTGATAAGATGAAAACCTCGGCGCGCGAACTCTTGATAATATGCACTGAGCGCTTCGCTAGCGGTAATATCTACCACCACTAGCTCGTCATAGGGATGACGACTCAGCTTATCGAACAGTTCAGGCCAAATTAGCGGCACATCGGCCTCAATACTTAAAACCTCGTCAGCATGTAAACCTGCAAAATCTAAATGACCAGCTTGGCTAGAAAATACTCCAGCTAAGCTCAATTCCAATCCGTATTGTTGTTGCAACTGTGATTGTTGTTTGGCAAATAAACTCAGCCATTGGCTACCAATATTGCCCTTACCAAACACAACCAGGCCTAGCTTGGTTTTTTGTTTAAACAGATTAGTGTGTAACTCTTTAAGCAAAGGCTCTAAGGTAATTTTTCTTACCACGGCACATAGGCTGAGCTTGTCGGCACTTGAATGAATAAACTCAAGCGGTTGCTCAGCTAGCTGTTGGAAAAACTGATAGCACTGTTGCGGGTTATCACATACTCCAGCTCCAACCAACGCAACCAAACAGAATCCTTCGCTGCGCTCAACTTGTTTAAGCTGAAACTGCTCGGCTAATTGGTCAATTCTGCTCAAGGCTTCATCAACCAGCTCACGGGTATATGCCATTCGCAAAGAACCCGTTTCACTATGTTTGTGGCGAGTCGCCGGCGCTAAATGGCTTTTTGCTAAGGCTTCCAGTAGCGCAGTGGCATTGTTTGAAAAATCTTGGCTGAAAGTAAGCTCAAGTAATACGATGTCGTCTACAGAAGTGACAATTTTCGCAGTATTGTTCTTAATGCCTTTGCGATGAATCAGAGTTTGCCCATCATTCGGCGCATAACTGCAGCGCAAACTCACTTTTTGCTTAGATCGCGCAAGTGGCTCTAGGGTGCGCGCGTGTAATACTGAGCTACCAATACGCGATAACTCAGCCGCCTCTTTTAGGGCTAAATTTTCGAGCAAGTGAGCATTTTTCACCAAGCGTGGGTCAGCGCTGTAAATGCCAGCAACGTCGCTCCAAATCGTGGTTGATATTGCGTCGGCTAAAGCGGCTAATTCAGTGGCAGAATAATCACTGCCATTACGCCCTAAGGTGACGGTTCGGCCTTGGCTATCACTACAGATAAAGCCGGTAACCACCACTCGGCATGCAGGTTTCGCCGCCAAGCATTTAGCTAACAATGGTGTACTTTGGCTAACATCTACTTGCGGCTGCGCCGATAGCTCGGCCTTGAAAAACTCGCGAGAGTCTAACCATTCGGCTTGGCAATCACTTTCGCTAAGTAAAGCCGCTAATAGGCGAGCAGACCAGCGCTCACCAAACGACAAAACCTCATTGGTATTAAAGGTGTCTAACTCTCCCTCTAAAATACTGGCAATGTAACGGTGCTCAGTGTCTAAGGCTTGAACGAGCGATTGCGCGGTAAGCTTGCTAAGCAACTCATTGGCTAACTTACCCTGAAACTCAATCAACGCTTGTAGCGCTTCAGCAGTGGCGTCGTCAGCTTGCTGAGCCAATTCAATAATGTTGATTAAGCGATTGGTGGTTTTACCTGCGGCAGATACCACAATCAAATCTTGGGCTTGCGAATGCTGGGCAACAATATTGGCTACGCGTTTAAAACATCCTGCGTCAGCCAAGCTGCTACCACCAAATTTGTGAACATGTCTATTTACCGACACCGAATACCTCTCTACAACTTTTAGCCCGCTTAAAGCGAGGCAAAGGCCTGTTGTAAGTCATTAACTAAATCTTGGGCGTCTTCTAAACCCACCGATACCCGTAATAGCTGGTTAGAAATTCCCGCTTCCGCTAAGGCTTCAGCCGACATCGCGGCGTGAGTCATGGTAGCAGGGTGAGCAATTAGACTCTCTACCCCACCTAAAGATTCCGCCAAAGAGAACAATTGTAGGTTTTTAAGAAACTTAACCATTTGGCTTTCTTCAAGTTCCAGCTCAAAACTCAACATAGCACCAAAACCGCGTTGCTGACTTTGCGCCAGCGCATGCCCTGGGTGCTCTGGTAATCCAGGATAATAGATGTTGCCCACAACCCCTTGCTGCTGCAAACAAGCCACAATGGCTTGAGCATTTTCTTGATGCACATTCATTCTGGCTTTTAGTGTGCGCAAACCACGCAAAGTAAGGTAAGAATCAAAGGCCGAACCAGTTAACCCTAAACAGTTAGCCCACCATGCCAGTTGCTCAGCAAGTTCTTCGGTGGCCGCAACCACCATACCCGCCACTACGTCAGAATGGCCATTAATATATTTAGTGGCCGAATGCACCACAATGTCGGCACCTAATAAAATCGGGGTCTGCAAAGCCGGTGAAAGGAAGGTGTTATCCACTACCACTAAAGCACCAGCGGCATGTGCTTGTTCGGCAATAGTTTTAATATCAACAATGCGTAATAGTGGATTACTGGGGGTTTCTAACCACACTATTTTAGGCTTTTTAGCCAATAACTCGGTCAATAGTGTTTGGTCATTTTGATCAACAAAAGCCACATCAAAGGCATTTTTCTTAGCAAGACTGTCGAATAAACGGTAACTGCCGCCGTAACAATCATGAGGTGCTACCAACAAATCACCGGGCTCAAGCAAAGCGGTAACCAAATTAACTGCCGACATTCCGGTGTTAGTAATCACCGCACCCGCGCCATGCTCTAAGTTGGCGATAGCCTCAGCCAAAATATGACGGGTTGGATTACCAGAGCGGCTGTAATCAAACTGACGCTTCTGATTAAAATCAGCAAAGCTATAATTGCTAGACAAATAAATAGGCGGCACTACTGCGCCGTGTTGGCTGTCACTTTCTATACCGCTGCGCACTGCTATAGTGGCAGCTTGAAGATCTTTTAAAGACATTTGCTGATCTACTCCCTCAATTCATCCTGCCACTTTACCACCAGCAAAAAAGACGTCAACACTTCTAGACGTCTAAATGTCTTTGCTGTTGGATTGCTAAGTCGCATTTCCCCCGTTACAATAGGGTCTCTTTGGTTTGGTGTGTATTGTAGTATGTCGACAGAATGGAACGGTGAGTGGATCAGCCCTTACGCTGAACACGGTAAAAAAAGCGAACAAGTTAAAAAAATCACAGTATCAATTCCGCTTAAGGTATTAAAGATACTCACTGACGAGCGTACCCGCAGACAAATTAATAACCTGCGCCACGCCACCAATAGCGAACTACTTTGCGAGGCTTTCCTTCATGCCTATACGGGTCAACCGTTGCCTGATGACGCCGACTTACAAAAAGATAAGCCGGACCCGGCCTTAGAAAAAGCGGCGCAAGCCGAGATAGATAAAGAAGATTAATATTTTTAGGAAGCCGCTCATTGAGCGGTTTTTTTCTTTGTTTATATTCTCAACCCTGACACTTTAACGTTTCTCTCATCCTAAATAGACCCAAACTTGTTGCTTCTCACTAAAAATAGCTCCCTGATAACAAGGAGTATTAACAAGTAAACTGCGATAACAAACCACCGCCTTAATCTAAGTCATTTGCTTAATTAAAACTGCAATCAAACTTGAGCCTTATCGGTCTGTACTCAGGCACTTATCTTTATTTAAGGAAAAAGAATGACCTCTTCATCTCAAACTCCATTAGCAAAAAGCCTTTCTATTGGCTTATTCTGCTTAAGGTTAAGTATTGGCTTGGTGTTCACCATGTGGGCACTTGATAAAGTATTGGTTCCAGAACACGCGATAAAAGTATTCTCTGGTTTCTACGGTTTGAATTTATCCAGTAACGTACTTATTGGTTTAGGGCTTGCGCAATTGGCGTTCATTGCTGCCTTTGTATTGGGTTTATGGAGAAACGTTACCTATTTAGCCATATTAGTACTGCATGCCGCCTCTACATTCTCTTCTTTCGCGAAGTATTTAGACCCATTCAACAATCTACTATTTTTCGCTGCATGGCCAATGCTCGCCGCCTGTCTAGCGCTTTACTTGTTGCGTGATTATGATACTTGGACATTAGCTAAAGCCAACAATCACAACTTAAGTAACCCAACTTGAGTTGATGCCAGCAACGGATAATTTCAGGCACCAATAGAAAGTGTTCAACCAACCTTATGGTGCATGCATGTTCATAAACAAAAAAGCCTGCTTAGTGCAGGCTTTTTATTGCTTGTTAAGGCTTAGCTTTCACGAACAATTGGGTGGTGGAAGCAACGGAATGAACCGCCCTGCCAGTTAATCGCATCAAAAGGTACTTCAATTACTTGGTGACCTTTAGCTCGCACTTCAGTAGAAATATGCTTCAGACTATCAGGCATCATTACTGTTTGGTCATTAATGACCAAGGCATTGGCCGCTAAATGTAACTTAGCATCTTCTGCACTAACGTTAATAAAATCCCAACCTTTAAGTACATCAGGGATACCATCTAAAAACGCATCTTTCACTATCATCGCTAGGCCTGGGCGCAAAGTACACAATACACAGTCTAAGTGAACAAACTTGCTATCTAGCTTAACTTCAATTACCTCATACTCTTCACCGAGGTAGCGCTGCAACCACTCAATGCCCGCGGTATTGCTCGCGTTGCCACTGTTACCCACAAGAATGGTTTTTCCCAATACAAAGGTATCGCCACCTTCTAAGAAAGGTCCTGGGCCGAAACCATTGTCATCAACAATAATCGGTGACTCTGGCATTGATACAATTTTTGCATTGCTGTTGTTTAGTCGCTCACCTAAGGTGCGACGGATAGCAAAGCGGTCACGACGTCGGCCAGGGTCAAACATATTGGTTTCGATAAAGTGATTACCAATAACCACTACAGCATCGCGCATGTAAGTATAAGATTGATAAGAGTCTATTTGGTTTTTTAGAAACTCATGTTCATCTTGTGTTTGCTCAGCAACCTGGTGAACTTTCACGCCATTTTCTTCTAGTACGCTAATTACGTTATTGATTTGTGTTACTTGCTTCTGGTGAAGCTCTGGAAACACTTCTTCAATAGAGCGGCCTTGAAGTTCATCATAAACAGCAAGGGCTTTATCGTTCAGCCAACTTCTCATGTAAGCTGGTAACTCTTTAGGCATGTAAACAAATGGACGACCTACAAGCACTTCTTTTAGCGTGCCCCACTCGTGGTTTACTTCTACTTTGTTGCTAGTAGCCTGTTGGTTAAGAGTATCTGAGTTATTCGTTGATTTAGCTAAAGTTGCATTATTCATAATGATGTTTCCTGTAATTAAATTTTTATGGCTTATGGCACTAGCCGTTTGTTTATTTTCCTGTTGTAGACGTTTCCCTTTAACGCAAGGTGACTAGATTCCTGGTCTGCATTTGCGTTGTTGGGTGTATTAAACCAAAATTTAATTAATGGGTTAAATCAGTTACTGTAAGTTTTTTTAACACATTAGAACTGTAAAAAGATGAACGGAATTAATATGACGTTAAAGACACAGATAAGGCACTTTGCTTCAGTACGACGTTGTTATTGCAGTGGTGAGCAGCATAATTAGCTACATCATCTTAGAGAGTTTAATGAGTAGAGCGAATAAAAATGCCTTGGCGCATAACTCAAAAGAGAAAACTCCTGGCGTTGATTAGCTGAAGGTGAAGCAAGTAGCCGTTATTTGTAAAGCGCTAAGTATTGTATTGATTGGCTGTGGGTTAGAAAGTAATACTCAGCTTTCTCTAATACCAGCTGACAGCACTGCTTTGAGTAAGGTGTTTGACTCATCAGGTGACAATAGAGATCTCTGGTCACATACTGACGCTGCGCAACGGGTATAGAAGACGATTCAAAGAGACATAGTCGTTGCCGTGAGCTTTATTCCAAATACAAAAAAGCCTGCTAAGAGCAGGCTTTATAATCACGTGTTAAGGCTTAGCTTTCACGAACAATTGGGTGATGCCAACATCTGAAAGAACCGCCCTGCCAGTTAATTGCGTCAAAAGGTACTTCAATCACTTCGTGGCCTGTCGCTCTAATCTCAGACGTAATATGTTGCAGAGTATCCAGCATCACTACGGTTTTATCGTCAATAACCAAAGCGTTAGCCGCTAAATGTACTTCTGCATCTTCGGCGCTCACATGTACAAACTGCCAACCTTTTAGTACTTCTGGTATGCCATCTAAGAATGCTTCTTCAACAATCATCGCTAGACCAGGGCGCAGAGTACACAATACACAGTCTAGGTGAACAAAGTTACTATCTAGTCTTACTTCAATAACATCATACTCTTCACCTAAGTAGCGCTGTAACCACTCTATGCCTTCTTTGTTGCTAGCGTTTCCAGTATTACCCACAAGAATGGTTTTACCCAACACAAAAGTATCGCCACCTTCGAGAAATGCTCCGGGGCCAAAGCCGCTTTCATCCATCATTACTGCAGGTTCTGGCATGGCCACAATTTTTGCATTGCTGTTTTTAATGCGCTCACCAATGGTACGGCGCACGGCAAAGCGGTCACGGCGTCGGCCTGGGTCAAACATATTGGTTTCAATAAAGTGGTTACCAATGACTATCATGCTGTCACGCATATAGTTAAGCGATTGGTACGAGTCTACCTGATTGGTAATAAAGGCTTTTTCGTGCTCAAGTAGGCTCTCTACTACGTGCACTTTTACGCCGCGTTCTTGCAAAATTTGAATAACGTTGTTGGTTTGCTCTACCTGCTTTTGAAACAATTCTGGATAAACCTCTTCCAGTGTTTTGCCGTCCATTTTTGCGTATACCTTTAGCGCATCATCACTTAAAAAATCAGTTAGATACTTAGGTAGCTCTTTAGGCATGTACATGTAAGGGCGACCAACAATGACTTCTTTTAAAGCCCCCCACTCGTGATTCACTTCTACTTTATTGCTAGTCGCATTGTTAGTAATAGCATCTGAGTTGTTGGTGGTTTTAGCTAAAGTTACGTTACTCATAATCATTTTTCCTGTCATTAAATTTTGGTTATTTCATGGCATTTGCCAGTGGTTTATTTTCCTGTTGTAGACATTTCCCTTTAACGCAAAGTGACTCTATTTCTGCTTGGTCTGTTGCGTTGATGGATGTATTAAACCAAAATTTTATTAATAGATTAAATCAGTACCTGACAGTTTTTTTTACACATTGAAAATCTCACTATTCCCTTAACTTGGCGGGTTAACACTAAAGTGGATTTAATAGGAAATACCGCGCGAAGCGATAAGAACGCAGCGCAGAGTTGAGCAAACCAATCTTAGGTTCAAGCAGCTAAACCTTTGTATTACGTATTACCTTTCTGTTTTTGAGTAAGAATGAAGGATTTAATGTATATTAATTTTACACTTAGTCGATATTGGTAGGGTTTGAGCGTGTTTTCCATTGAACAAGTAACAGTATTAGTGGCTTCCGCCGATTTGGGCTCATTCTCCGCAGCCGCGCGTAGCATGGGGAAAAGCCATAGTGCGGTGAGCATTGCCATTAACAATTTAGAAGATGACTTAGGGGTTCAGTTATTCGATCGTAGCACTAAGTTTCCCACCCTAACCGAAGACGGTTTGCGCTTTTATAATCAATCTCAGCTACTTTTACGCCAAGTTGAACGCATGCAAGCTGCCGCGCAAAGTTCAATTGATCAAGTTGAACAATTGATTCGAATTGGCCTAGGTGAGCTAGTGCCCTTTGCTATGGTTGAAACCGTGCTAGAGAAAACCGCAAGCAAGTTTCCCCATACACGCTTAAGCGTGGTACGTAACGAGCATGCTACTCTAGTCGACATGCTAGAAAACAAAGAGCTAAATTTAGTGGTAGCCGGTTGCTCTCAAGGTACTACACGATCCGTTGACTTCTTTTCTATCGCCGAGTTGCCACTCGCCTTTATATGCTCGCCAGATTCACCCTTAGCCGACTTGCCAATAGTAGACAATGAAACACTACTATCCTCTCGACAGCTCATGTGCACCAGTATGCTAAATAATCCTTCATTGAGAAACTATGGCAGTGTGTCACCTGATACCTGGCAGATAACCAATCAAGAAGATATGCTGAAGTTGGTAGAGCAAGGCATAGGTTGGGCTGGTGTACCAAAAGTGCTTGCAGAAGAACGCGCAGCAATGGGCACCTTGAAGATCTTCAAGCCTGAATTTAGCCACACTGAACAAAGTATTTTAATCGACTTACTTGCCGCCCCCGCAAGCCAACGCGGGCCGGTGGAAACCTTTTTGATCGAAAGCCTGCAAGCAATTGAAGTGTAAGATGAATGAGAAAAGCTGATTTGGGGCACATTCTAGACCGTAGGCTTTGGCCTCTTTAGTGTTCCATAGCCCATTAAACCTATCCAAGTATTTAGACACAAAAAAAGCGCCCTTAGGCGCTTTTTTATTACTGTAGAGCGTAAATAAGACTGGCTTATTTTTTGCCCAATACAGCGAATTTCTTGTTGAAACGATCAACACGACCACCAGTATCAACGTTACGTTGCTTACCAGTGTAGAACGGGTGACATTTGTCACATACGTCTAGGAACATAGTACCAGTGCGAGTAGATTTAGTTTCGATTACGTTACCGCAAGAACAAGTAGCAGTAAGTACTTCGTAAGTTGGATGGATATCAGTTTTCATGGATTACCTCAATACTTGGGCCGTATCGCCATCTGGTCGTCACAATTGACACCAAACACCATACGAAAGCAACTCTATCAGAGCCTATAAATTTTCAGGTGGCGGATCATATAAGAAGCCAACACGCTTAGCAAGCAACATATAACAATAAGCGTTTAAAAAATCACCTCACGTGCCATTTGCCCCTTTGCACACTCTGCCAGTAGAATGAGACAGGTTTTTTCCTAGAGTTCATTCATTAGTGTCCATAGTTCGTGTTGCCTT
Organism: Agarivorans sp. 1_MG-2023; assembly: GCF_030548385.1. Classification (NCBI taxonomy): domain Bacteria; kingdom Pseudomonadati; phylum Pseudomonadota; class Gammaproteobacteria; order Alteromonadales; family Alteromonadaceae; genus Agarivorans; species Agarivorans sp. 1_MG-2023. The sequence goes on from NZ_JAUOSJ010000016.1 coordinate 19,817, forward strand.
AGCCATTCCGCTGCGTCGCCTATTTGATTACAGCGTACCTGATGGTACTCCTTTGCCAGTGATTGGTAGTCGCGTAAAGGTACCCTTTGGTAAAGGTGAAAAAGTAGGTTTGGTGATTGAACACCCAAGCGACAGCGACATCGCAGAAGACAAACTCAAGGCTTTTACTGAATCGCTCGACCAACAAGCACTATTGCCAGAAAGCCTATTTAAGTTACTGAATTGGGCCAGCTCTTATTATCATCACAGCTTAGGCGACGTGATTAGCCAAGCGCTTCCGGCACTGCTGCGTAAGGGTGACCCCGCCAAACCTAAAAGCGTGATTGCTTGGCAGCTGACAGACCAGGGTAAACAAGCCGATTTAAGTAGCTTTAGCCGCGCGCCAAAACAAGGCGTAGTGCTAGGCCATTTACAACAGCAGACCAATGGCCAACTAAGCGACGAGCAATGCAAGCAGCAAGAGCTTTCTCGCACCGCCTTAAAAGCGTTGCTGGATAAAGACCTGCTTAAGAAGATCGACATTAGCCCTGAAGTAAAAACGTGGTCAAAACACGACACCAATAAAAGCGCATCTTTACAGCTGAATTCAGAGCAAGCCATTGCAGTGGCGGCCATCAATCAAAGCATCGGCAGCTTTCAGGCCTTTTTGATTGAGGGCATTACTGGCTCGGGCAAAACCGAAGTTTACTTAAATGTGATTGCTGAAGTGCTGGCTAAAGGCAAACAAGCTTTAGTGTTGGTGCCGGAAATTGGCCTCACCCCGCAAACACTGGCCCGTTTTGCTGAACGTTTTAAAGTACCGGTATTTGCAATTCATTCAGGTTTGAACGACAACGAACGTTTAAGCGCTTGGTTAAAAGCCAAAAGCGGCGAAGCGGGAATTATTATTGGCACTCGTTCAGCCGTGTTCACGCCTATGGCAAATCCCGGTGTGATTATTATCGATGAAGAACACGACAGCTCTTTTAAACAGCAAGATAGTTTTCGCTACCACGCGCGTGATTTAGCAATCGTGCGCGCTCGCATGGAAAAAACGCCGATTGTTCTGGGTTCGGCCACGCCTTCATTAGAGAGTTTGCACAATGCCCTTAGTGGCCGTTATTCGCATTTAGAACTCAAACAGCGCGCTGGTAACGCCGCTTTGGCCGAACAAGAGCTATTAGACATTCGCCAGCAGCCGCTGTCATCGGGCTTGTCACCAGCACTGATTAAAGCCATGCGCATCGAGTTAAAAGCGGGTCGCCAAGTTATGCTGTTTCTTAACCGCCGTGGCTATGCACCAGCCCTGCTTTGCCATGAGTGTGGCCATGTGTGTGAATGTGATCGCTGTGAGGCTTATTTTACCTATCACCAGCAACCGCGACACTTAGCCTGTCACCACTGTGGTAGCCAAAAAGCTGTACCACAGCAATGTGAGAAGTGTGGTTCAACCAACTTAGTCACCACCGGTTTAGGCACCGAGCAATTACAAGAAGCCCTGCTGGAAATCTTCCCTGAATACAAAGTGGCGCGAATTGATCGTGACAGCACGCGCCGCAAAGGCAGCCTAGAGCAGCTGCTCGACGATATTCATAGCAACCAATATCAAATTCTTATTGGCACCCAAATGTTGGCGAAAGGTCATCACTTTCCTAACGTGACCTTGGTCGCGCTGCTAGACATTGACCACGCGCTGTTTTGCTCTGACTTTCGGGCTCCCGAGCGTTTAGCTCAGCTGTACGTGCAAGTAGCCGGGCGTGCTGGGCGAGCGAACCTGTTAGGTAAGGTGATGCTGCAATCACATCATCCTGAACATGAGTTACTGCAAGATCTTATCAACAATGGTTACCAACACTTTGCTCGCTTTGCCTTAAACGAGCGCAAAGATACCGAGCTGCCACCTTTTAGCTTTCAAGCATTATTTCGCTTTGAAGCCACCGACGGCAATGCCGTTAACGAACTAAGCCAACAGCTTTATCAGCTAGCTCAGCCATTGCAACAAGGCGATACGTGGGTATTTCCGCCCTCTCCTGCACCACAAGCTCGCCGAGCCGGTAAATACCGCATGCAGCTACTGGTGCAAGCAGAACAAAGACCTAACTTGCATCAGCTGGTGTATCGCTTATTACCACAACTAGAACGCTTAAAATTGAGCCGAAAAGTGCGTTGGTCGCTAGATATTGACCCCTACGACATGCAATAAATAAGCAGGTGTTTCACCAAGCGGCAAGGATCTATCTCGCAACCTGTAACAGCTAGGATTAGCGACTATTTCCCTTGATGTTGAAAACCAAGCTTAATTAGCCAAGATAAGAGATAGTTTTCATCACAAATTGTCGGTAAAATGCCCGCTTTGTACATTCTATTTACGCGAGATTGGTATCAACCTACATGAAAGAGCTTATTCAACAACTTCTGGAACAAACGGTCACAGCCCTGAAACAACAACAGGTGCTTCCTGAAGGATTCGAACCAAAGATCCAAGTAGACCGAACCAAAGATAAAGCTCATGGGGATTTAGCCACCAACCTTGCGCTAATGGCCGCCAAACCTGCTGGTAAAAACCCGCGTGAACTGGCTCAGCTAATCGTAGACAACCTGCCAGCATCTACATTGGTAGAAAAAACCAATATCGCTGGCCCTGGTTTCATTAACTTTTACCTAAATAACGATTGGTTAGCTTCGCAAGTTGAAGCCATGGCCACCTCTGCAACTGCCAACGTTAAGCCAGCCGAGCAAACCCAAACGATTGTGGTGGATTACTCTGCACCAAACGTAGCCAAAGAAATGCACGTAGGCCACCTACGTTCAACCATTATTGGCGACGCGGTTGTTCGCACTCTAGAGTTTTTAGGCCATAAAGTAGTACGCGCTAATCACATTGGTGATTGGGGGACACAATTTGGCATGCTTATCGCTAATCTTGAAGAAGTTGAAGCGCGCGGCACTGACGCTGGCGACATTGAGCTAGCCGATTTAGAAGTCTTCTATCGCGAGTCAAAAGCACGTTACGACAGCGACGAAGTGTTCGCCGAACGCGCCCGTAACTATGTGGTTAAACTGCAAAGTGGCGATGAATACTGCAATACCATGTGGCGCAAGTTAGTCGATGTAACCCTTAGCCATAACCAAGCGGTATACGATCGCTTAAACGTATCGTTAACTAAAAACGATGTGATGGGCGAAAGCATGTACAACCCTATGTTGAACGAAGTTGTTAGCGACCTTAAACAACAGGGATTAGCAGTAGAAGATAACGGCGCAACCGTGGTGTTCTTAGACGAGTACAAGAACAAAGATGGCGACCCTATGGGCGTTATTATTCAGAAGAAAGATGGCGGTTTCTTGTATACCACCACCGACATCGCCTGTGCCAAATACCGTTACCAAAACCTAAATGCCGATCGCGTATTGTACTTCATCGATTCACGTCAGCATCAGCATCTTATGCAAGCGTGGAACATTGTTCGTAAAGCGGGTTACGTGCCTGAAGAAGTACCTTTAGAGCACCATGCATTTGGCATGATGCTTGGCAAAGATGGTCGCCCATTCAAAACCCGTAGTGGTGGCACCGTTAAACTCGTCGATTTACTAGAAGAAGCTGAGCAACGCGCGCAAACTATTGTGGCCGAAAAATCACGCGATTTAGATGCCGAGCAACAAGTTGTGGCTGCTAAAGCAATTGCCATGGGCGCAGTAAAATACGCCGATCTATCAAAGAACCGTACTACCGATTACATCTTTGATTGGGAGAACATGCTGGCCTTTAACGGCAACACGGCTCCTTACTTGCAGTACGCCTACACCCGTATTCAATCAATTATTCGCCGCTCAGAGATTGACGTAGCTAACTTGCAACAAGCTATTAAGCTAGAGCAAGAAGCCGAAATCGCCTTGGCGCAAAAGCTCATTCAGTTTAGCGATGCAGTGCATAATGTGGCCAACAAAGGTATGCCACACATGATGTGTAACTACCTCTATGAGCTAGCCGGCGCATTCATGACCTTCTACGAAGCGTGCCCAATCCTTAAAGACGAAGTAGACAGCGACACTAAGTGCAGCCGTTTACGTTTAGCGGCACTTACCGCTAAGGTGCTTGACCAAGGCTTATCACTACTAGGAATTGACACCCTGGAACGCATGTAAGCATGGCTAAGGACTACGTTGGGCGCAGTAAGCCCAAAAAACGCACGGCTAAACCTAGCCGTGCAGTAAGCAATAAAAAGCGCTTTCCGCTGCCGCTCGCCCTTGGCGTAGTGGCAGCAATTGTTGGCTTTTCTGTTTTGCTGTTTAATATTAAAGGCACTGCACCAACTCCTGCGCCAGAGCTCAGCGAGATAGTAAAACCTCAGGCTACCAAAACTAAGCCTAAAGCCAGCCTTCCTGAACCACCTAAAGAGCGCACTTACGTAAAAGAATTGGAAGAGAAAAAGGTAGAAGTAGAGTTAGCTGAAAAATCAGCTGAACCGGCTAAACCTTATCAAATGCAATGCGCTTCTTTCCGCAGCCGCGATAAAGCAGAAGAGAGCAAAGCCTTAATCGCTTTTGCAGGCTTAGAAAGCCAAATAAGACGTACCGAAGGTAAAAATGGCGCTTGGTATCGCGTTGTTTTAGGCCCATTTCCTACTAAACGCGATGCAGAACGTGCTCGACACGTACTACAACGTGCCAAGATAAATGGCTGCCAAATCTGGCACTGGAACTTCTAACAAGTCAAAAATCCTCTTTAAGCCGAATAAATGCAATTCGGCTTATATTTTAACCACTTAGACTTTTCATTCTATTTAAATCTTGTATTATTTATAACCAAAAATAATGCTGGGTATCGTCAAGTTTGTAGCTAAATATTCTTAGTCATTAGTTAAGCTTTGTTAAAAAAACAACGCTAAGCAATTAAAAATATTAGTTATTTGAACTGGTTCTCAACTATGTTATAAAAATGTAGCTACGCTATATTGTTAATAACAGTTAAAATGCGGAATATTTATAAGCTTTAAATCCGCGACTCGTAATAGGAACGCGATGAAATGGAAAACACCGAACTAGAGCAGCTAGATCGTCGGCGCTCAATGCGACTGGATCTAGAAAATGAGCCAGTAAAACTTATGTGGAAAAACAGCGATGGAGAAGCTGAAAGCATAGAAGCAACTTGCATAGACATATCACGTCGCGGCTTGTTAATTATGCACAGTGATGATCTACAGATTGGCACCAAACTTATAATAAAATTTGCCACTGAACATGCTGACGCCACAGAAATGAAAGCCAAGGTGGCTCGTTGCCATCGTAAGAACTTCACCAGTTACCATATGTTTTTGTTATTGTTGTAAAAAAAATCACGCTCCAAGCAATATCCGTGGAGTGTCTTATACTTATTAGGACTTGATTGGCGGCCAAAAGCACATTTGGCCACAAGTGATAATAAGAAGGAGCAGCCATGTTAATACTGGTTGGCGGAGAAAAAGGTGGCAACGGCAAGAGCAGCTTTGCACAGAACATTGCGGTTCACCTCACCACTACTGAACACCCCAAAGTCTTAATCGTTGACTGCGATGACCATCAGTCGAGCCTTGACTGGATTAATACCCGCGCTACAAACACCGCACTTAGCCATATTGATGGCATTCGTTTATTTGGCAAAATTCGTAATGATTTGCTGAACCTAAAAAGCCGTCATGACTATGTAGTGATTGACTGCGGAGGCTTAGACAATTTGGCCTTAGGCGCTGCCATGTCGGTTTCTCAGAAAGTGCTGCTACCTGTCCGTCCTAAACAGCGCGATTTAAAAAACCTCAGTTTCTTAGATGACGCAATAAGCACTTGCCGGTTAGTGAATCCGAACATGACAGCGAGCATCGTGCTAAGTCAATGCACAGCCTCAGCTGAACAGACACAACGAATTAACGATGCGAGGCAGCAGTGCCAAGCTCTTAGCTTGCATGTATTAGAAACGGTAAGCCACCATCACTCCGCCTATGATGAAGCCGAAGAAACAGGCCATTCAGTTAATGAAATAGAACCCAATAGCCAAGCAGCTAAAGAGCTTGACGCGATCATTAAAGAATTTCTTAAGGTCTCACTCACCAATTAAACGCGACATTCTTCTAAGAAAACCAAATCACGGCCTAAAATGCGGCGAGTTAAACTGCGATTAGCCGCTGTTTTTCGGTAAATACCTTGAAAAAGGCCTTAGCCTCCCCCATTTCAAAAGTATAGCTAAGCTAATGTATACAGTTAGCTCAACCAATTGAGGAAATAACGTGACTACTATCGTCTCCGTACGCCGCAACGGCAAAGTGATCATTGCTGGCGATGGCCAAGTCTCCCTTGGCAATACTGTGATGAAAGGCAACGCCAAAAAAGTGCGCCGCCTATACCACGGTAAAGTTCTCGCCGGCTTTGCTGGCGGCACAGCCGATGCTTTCACCCTATTCGAACGCTTTGAAGCCAAGCTTGAAATGCACCAAGGCCATCTTACTAAAGCCGCTGTAGAACTCGCCAAAGATTGGCGAACCGACCGCATGTTACGCAAACTAGAAGCACTTCTTGCAGTAGCTGATGGCGAGGCCTCGTTAATCATTACTGGTAATGGTGATGTGGTTCAGCCAGAACACGACTTAATTGCCATTGGCTCGGGTGGACCCTTCGCCCAATCGGCGGCATTAGCCCTATTAGAAAATACCGAGCTAGGCGCGCGCGAAATCGCAGAAAAAAGCCTGGCCATTGCTGGTAACATTTGTGTATTTACTAACTTAAATCACACCATCGAAGAATTAGACGCTAAAGCCTAAGGCTTTGCAGGAAAACATCATGTCGGAAATGACCCCAAGAGAAATCGTCTCAGAGTTAGACAACCACATTATTGGCCAAGCAGACGCAAAACGTGCAGTAGCGATAGCACTACGTAACCGCTGGCGTCGTATGCAACTTGATGCCGAGTTGCGCCAAGAAGTCACCCCAAAAAATATTCTAATGATTGGCCCAACCGGTGTGGGTAAAACAGAAATTGCCCGCCGCTTAGCTAAGCTTGCTCACGCACCATTTATTAAAGTAGAAGCGACAAAATTCACTGAAGTGGGTTATGTGGGTAAAGAAGTTGAAACTATTATTCGTGATTTGGCCGATGTAGCATTCAAAATTACTCGCGAACAAGAAACCGAAAAATTCCGTTTTCGTGCAGAAGACCAAGCTGAAGACCGCATTCTAGACGCGCTACTCCCACCCGCTAAAGATACCTTTGGCCATGAGGAAAAAGGCGAAGAGAGCTCTACCCGCCAAACTTTCCGCAAGAAACTACGCGAAGGCAAGCTAGACGATAAAGAAATTGAAATTGATATTGCCCAGCCACAAGTGGGTGTAGAGATTATGGCTCCTCCTGGTATGGAAGAGATGACTAATCAGCTACAAGGCATGTTCCAAAACTTGTCTGGAAATAAAGATACCAAGAAACGAAAGGTTAAGATTAAAGAAGCCCTTAAGCTACTTATTGAAGAAGAAGCCGCTAAAATGGTAAACCCTGAAGAGCTAAAAGAAAAAGCCCTTCATGCGGTTGAAAACAATGGCATTGTATTCTTAGACGAAATCGACAAAATTTGTAAGCGTGGAGACTCCTCAGGTCCAGATGTAAGCCGCGAAGGCGTTCAGCGAGACCTGCTGCCATTAGTAGAAGGCTCAACCGTTAGTACCAAACATGGCATGGTTAAAACCGACCATATTTTGTTTATTGCATCGGGCGCTTTCCAGGTAGCAAAACCTTCCGATCTTATTCCGGAATTACAAGGTCGCTTGCCAATTCGCGTCAGTTTAAGCGCCTTAAGTGCCGACGATTTTGTACGTATTCTTACCGAGCCCAACGCATCACTAACCGAGCAGTACAAAGCTCTAATGGCTACCGAAGGCTTAGATATAGAGTTTACCGAAGATGGTATTCGCCGTATCGCCGATGCAGCATGGCAAGTAAACGAGCGTACCGAAAACATTGGTGCTCGCCGTTTACACACGGTAATGGAAAAGCTGATGGAAGAGCTAAGCTTTGTCGCTTCTGACAACGCTGGCCAAACCGTTGTGATTGACGCTAAGTATGTTAACGAGTCTTTAGACGACCTAGTAGCCGACGAAGACTTAAGCCGCTTTATTTTATAAGCGCTGTTGGCCTGCTCTTAAGCCGCCACTTTGGCGGCTTTTTTGTATCTGCGCGGAATGCAAAGCCCACTATACATAGGCTAGATGCAATTCTTAATTACTTGATATTTCTTAATTGAAAACGGCAACTTAGGGTTTATACTGGTAGCGAACACTCGGGCCAATTTTAGGATCCAGACCATGGAATATAATACCTCTGAACTTTGTGACCTTTACGCAGATACGGTTGACGTTGTTGAACCCATGTTTGCCAGCTACGGTGGCAGAAATGCTTTTGGGGGCGAAATCACTACCATTAAGTGCTTCGAAAACTCAGGTTTAATCGCCCAAGTTGTACAAGAGTCTGGAACGGGTCGAGTATTGCTTATTGATGGTGGTGGTTCGTTACGCCGCGCATTGGTTGATGTAAGCATTGCCGAAACCGCTGCCGAAAACGAGTGGGATGGCATTATTGTTTATGGTTGTGTACGCGATGTAGATGCCATTGAAGATTTGGATATAGGCATTCAAGCCTTAGCGTCTATTCCCGTTGGCGCAGATGCCGAGGATGAGACAGGGGATGTAAATATTCCGGTAAACTTTGGCGGCGTGACCTTCCTTCCAGAAGATCACATCTATGCAGATACCACTGGGGTAATCTTATCGCCTGAGCCACTTGATATAGAATAAGCGCTCAAGCTAGCAGCTTATTCGGCATGAACGTCTTCAATTCGGCCTAACAAGGCTTTAAGGCGTTCTTGCCAAGCTTGCTGTTCTTGCAATAAACGGCCATTTTCGTCATTCAATTGGCTGTTTTGCTCTTTCAGCTCATCAATTTCCATACGCAACAATTCAATGCTATCAACTGCAACCTGAACTTTTGCTTCCAATTTTTCTAATACGTCAAAAGACATCGATATTTCTCCCGTTAATTCTGTTTCTAAGCCAACTCTTCTTATTTGAGTTGAATCAGTCATCATGGATAAATGAACCCAGCTCAGCGTTCACATATTGATGATGACTGCTTTTAAAGCAGCATACTCTTGTCATCTATAGCCAACAAGCGTAGAACAGTATTTCCCTAACTAGTTGTTGAATAAATAGTCATGAATCTAAAAAAAGGCCGCTACCGCCACTATAAAGGCCCAGAATATCAAGTTATCGATACCGTACAACATTCTGAAACCGACGAACACTTAGTCCTTTACCGCCCGCTATATGGCGAAGGAAAACTATGGGTGAGACCTTATGAGATGTTTTTCGAGAAAGTAGAGCAAGATGGTGAGCAAGTGCCCCGATTTGCATTTATCGAAGCACTTGAAGATTAAGCCTAACTGGCTAGGACTAAATATTTTGTCCCATATCTGTTGCAGGAGTGGCGCAACTAGGCGTACCAACTACTTTAGCAGGCACGCCTGCTACGGTGGTGTGTGGTGGAACATCTTCTAGAACCACACTACCGGCGCCCACTTTGGCGCCGCGACCTACCTCAATATTGCCTAAAATTTTAGCACCAGCGCCTATCAATACGCCTTGACGAACTTTAGGGTGACGGTCACCACGATCTTTACCCGTACCACCTAAGGTAACCGATTGTAAAATCGATACTTCGTCTTCGATTACCGCAGTTTCGCCCACCACAATACCCGTAGCGTGGTCCAGCATAATGCCTTTACCAATGGTAGCCGCAGGGTGAATATCTACCGCAAATACCGCCGAGATTTGATTTTGCATGTAACGGGCTAATGCCAAACGCCCTTGATGCCATAACCAATTGGCTACGCGATGTCCTTGCAGGGCGTGGAAGCCTTTTAGATACAACAATGGAATAGCGTAGTACTTAACCGCAGGGTCGCGGTCTTTTACCGCGACAATGTCTGCGGCAGCCGCTTCAAGTATGCACGGATCCGCCTTCAAGGCTTCTTCAATAAACTCACGCAACAAAATAGCTTGTACGGTAGAGCTATCCAGTTTGCTGGCTAATTGAAAACTTAACGCCGAAGCCAAGGTGTGGTGATTCAAAATAGTCGAGTAGAAAAAACTCGATAGCATCGGTTCGTCTTCAGCCATACGGTGGGCTTCATCACGGATTTGTAACCATACCGTTTCAGCTAACGTTTGTTTGATCTGATAGTCCTTTACCTTTGCCACACCTTCACCTTATTCGAGCTCTAATTTTTTCTCTTGAGGAACCACCGATTGAGGATCTTGGTGGATCAATACATCGGCCTCAGGCCATTGCGCTAACATAGCGTCTTCAACTTCATCGGCAATTCTATGTGCCTCGTAGAGGATAAGCTTATCATCTAGCTCTAAATGAAGCTGAATAAATTTTGTATGCCCAGATTGGCGGGTGCGAATATCATGCGCGCCCAGTACCCCTGGAATAGCCAGCGCGCAATTATACACCTGTAATTGAAAAGATTCAGGCAACTCTCTATCTAATAAGTTTTGAACCGATTCTTTGCCAATGCCATAAGCGCCATAACAAATGTAAACCGCAATTAGCACCGCGAACAAACCATCGGCCCAATACCAGCCATACTGGCTTAGCAGCAGCGCAACCAGCACTGCGGCATTCATGTAAATGTCCATGGCGTAGTGCATCGAATCAGCTTTAATCACGCTATTATTGGTTTTGGCTATGACATAACGTTGGAATATTACTAAACCAATGGTAATTAGTGTGGAGATAATCATTACCGTAATGCCTAAGCGGCTGTGCTCAATAGCTTTAGGGTTTAATAATTCAGTAAATCCGCCAAACAACAGCATAATAGCTGAGCCAGTAATAAACGCAGCTTGCGCAACACCTGCCAAGTGTTCCGCTTTGCCGTGGCCAAAGCGATGTTCTTTATCGGGAGGTTGCAGTGCATAACGCACCGCGAGGAGGTTCACTAACGACATGGCAATGTCCATTAGTGAGTCAATCAAAGAGGCAAGAATGCTCACTGCGCCAGTATATAAAAATGCCGCGCCTTTAATGACAAGCAAGGCCACTGCTACAAAGGTTGCGACCCATGTAGCCAAAGTGACCAAACGTTGATAGCGTTGTTTTTCCACTTCACAAATTCTTTCTCAAGTTTTGTAAAGTATAACGGCTAGTTAACTCTCTGACTGAGCTTTTTTGCTGGCTTTATCCATACGTTTTTGCTGCTTTTCCATTTTTTTGCTGCTCATCTCGGTGTATTTTTGCTGTTGTTCCGGCGTTAATACTTGGTAGATCTCTTGCTGAGCTTGCAGCATGTTTAACATACGCGTTTGGTGCTTAGCTTGTTGGATATCAATCAAGGCTTGCGCTGCACTTTCATCAAAAGTGGCCGACGTAATAATTGCCATACGCTGTTCATGCATCGCTTGGCGCTGTTCTTTATCGCCACCTTGAGGCTTGTATTGCTGCATAATGTCTTTAACTTGAACTTTTTGTTCATCAGTTAAATCCAGTTTTTTCATCATTTTCATTGCAGGATGACCACCACGCTTCATGCCATCTTGCATGTTGCCTTTAGCAGCGAAGGCTACCGGTGCAATAACTAAAGCACCAACGAGGGTAGTAACAAGTAGCTTTTTCATCATATTTTCCTGAGGTCTGTTAAGTCCATTTAAGTCTACAAAAGTGAATGCAAAGTAACCGCAGCAAAGTGTAAAGCTATGTAAAAGCCACAAATTAAACCCCGCAAAGCCGCCCTAGTTTTGTACAATTTGCGTATAAATGTTGAAAAGAGAAACGCCAGTGAAGCTATTATTAATTGATGATGACAAAGAGCTGACCGAATTGTTAGGCGAACTCTTAGAACTAGAAGGATTTAGTTGTGAGGTATGCAACGACGGTTTAAGTGGCTTAGAAAAGCTAAAGCAGCAGCGCTATGATTTGGTGCTGTTAGACGTAATGATGCCGGGTAAAAATGGCTTTGAAGTATTAAAAGAATTACGCAAAGACAACCAACAGCCAGTGCTAATGCTTACCGCAAAAGGTGATGAAATAGACCGTGTATTAGGCTTAGAGCTAGGCGCCGACGATTACTTAGCCAAACCTTTTAGTGAGCGTGAATTACTGGCGCGGATCCGGGCAATTTTACGCCGCACTCAAAGCGCGAGCCCAACAGAGGCAAATCAAGAACTGATTTGCCATCAAGACTTGAAGCTATCGGTAGCCAAACAGCAAGTGCATTGTGACGGCCAAGAGCTAGAACTCACCAGCACTGAGTTACTGCTTCTGCAGCATTTACTAGAACAACCTGGCAAGTTATTGGAAAAAGACGCTCTAAATCAAAAAGTATTAGGCAAGCGCCTACAAGCCTTTGACCGCAGCTTAGATATGCATATTAGTAACTTACGTAAAAAAATCCCTGCACGTAAAGATCAACTTCCTCGGATTAAAACAGTACGTGGTAAAGGCTATATGTGGCTAGAGTGGTAGTAATGAAGCGTCTAATTAACAACTTATTTGTAAAAATCTTCATCTCATTTTGGATGATCTTGTTGGTCACGGCTTTTGTCTCAATCAACTTATCGAAAATGGTCAGCGAGGATAATTTTAGAGCGCCCTCTTGGGCACTAAAAAGCTTGCAAGAATTTGCGAAGCGGATTGAGAACAATCCCCAGAAAATGCTCCATCCCAAACTAGAACCACGCTTTAAGGGGCGATTTGGTAAACCTTTTATTGTAAATGCAAATGGCGAAGTGATTAACCAAACCGATGTGAGTCGCGATATGCGCCGCTTAATCGCGAACCACGACAACCTTGAAGATCCAAGAATCACTCTCGATAAAAAGCACATTCTTATCGGCCCTCAGCAAGTCACGCTCGATAACCAAAGCTACCTACTCTATGTAGAGCGACGCGCTAAACCTGAGCAAATGCATGCCATTCGTAACTTTGGTGTATCACCGGTTTTTTTAAGTCTGGTGGCTATTGGTCTTAGCTTAGCCCTGTGTTTCTTGCTTACTCGCCACATTGTCAGGCCACTCAAAAAACTGCAATCGGCGGCTAACAAAGTATCACTTGGTCACTTAGACACTCAACTGCCCGAGATCCATCGCGGCGACGAAGTTGGTCAACTGTCTGATAGCTTGCAACGCATGGTAGATACCCTCAACCAGGCTATTAGCAACCAGCAGCGCTTACTGAGTGACATTTCCCATGAGCTACGCTCGCCACTTACACGAATGAATATGGCGCTGGCTATTCATAAAAAACGCCAAGAACCGAGCCCAGAAATAGAACGCATTGAACGAGAGTCACAACGTTTAGCAGAGATGATAAACGCACTGTTATCACTCTCGCGTATGCAGGTAAATGCCAAGCAACAACAGCTTGAATTACCCGACCTAATCGACGACATCGTTAACGATTGCGAGTTTGAGGCAGAGCAGTTAAACAAAACCTTTACGGCAAGCTACCCACCAAACGTTAGTCTGGTATGTTACCCACAGCTTTTGGCCTCGGCCTTAGAGAACGTTTGCCGTAATGCTTTAAAATACGCTGAACAGCATGTCAGCCTGCAAATAACTCAGCAAGACAATGAGCTAGTGCTGGTTATTCGTGATGATGGGCCAGGCTTAAATGAAGGCGAATTAGAAAGCATTTTCCGGCCATTTTATCGCAGCGGAGAAGCGCGAGATCGCGATAGCGGCGGAGTGGGTTTAGGCTTGGCCATTGCCGAATCAGCGGTTCGCCAACACGGTGGAAGCATTCGCGCGAGCAATCATTCGGCTAAAGGGCTAGAAGTTAGCCTGCGCTTGCCACTACAATAGCGCTTTTCGCAGCGACTTGGACTTATCATGATTAACATTGTGCTTTATCAACCAGAAATACCACAAAATACCGGCGCAATAATCCGTTTAGCGGCGAATAGCGGTTGTAACTTACACCTCATCGAACCATTGGGTTTTGCTTGGGATGATAAAAAAGTTAAACGTGCAGGCTTGGACTACCATGAATTTGCTGAGGTAAAGCGCCATGCCAACTACCAAGCATTTTTAGACACCGAACAGCCCGCCCGATTGTTGGCTTGCACCACCAAAGGCAGCGGTTTTCATAGCGATTTTAGCTTTGAAGCTGGTGACTACTTAATGTTTGGCCCGGAAACTCGTGGTTTGCCCGATGATGTGTTGTCTGAAATCGACAGTAAGTTCCGTTTACGCATTCCTATGTTAGCCGATAGCCGCAGCATGAACCTATCAAACGCAGTATCGGTATTTGCTTACGAAGCTTGGCGCCAACTCGGTTATATTGACGCGGTATAACGCAAAGCCTTTAAGCCGCCTTAAACCAACGCTGTTGACTTAAGGCGCGCTTATATACCCATGCCAAACTCAATCCTCTTAGGGCCATAAAGCCACATAAAGCTAGCCACAAAGCATGGTTCCCCCAGCCCTGAAACAACCACCATAAAGGAAAAAAGCCACCAAAACTGGCCAGTAGCATAGAGTTACGCATAATCCGCCCTTCCGAGGTCGCAATAAACACCCCATCTAAAATGAAACACCACACCGCCACTAGCGGTAGCACGATCATCCAATGTAAATACAAGGCTGCGGTTACTCGGATCTCTGGAATGTCGGTAAGTAGAGCAACTAAATGCTCTCCAAATACCCCAAACATAAGACTAAACATTAACCCAGCCATCAGCGCTAACCACAAACATTGCTTTATAACGTCTACAAACAAACCACGATCTTGTTTTCCTTTGGCTTTACCCGCCAAAGCCTCTACTGCATAAGCGAGTCCATCGAGAGCAAAAGAAACAAACATCAAAAAGTTTAGCAATACCGCGTTAGCTGCAACAATGTTATCGCCCAGTAGTGAGCCTTGAAAAGTGATAAAAGCAAAACACAGCTGCAGAGATAATGAGCGTAAAAAGATATCTCTGTTCAGGGAAAACAATCCGCTTAAGTGCTTGCGGCTAAATCCCTGCCAACACTCAGAGAAACTAGGAAGTTGTTTAAAACGATTTAGAAACTGCTGTCGGCACAAATACAAACCTAACAATAATCCCAGATAATCAGCAATCACCGTGGCTAAGGCCGCACCTTGTACCTTCCAATCAAAGCCGACTACAAACAAAACATCTAAGCCGATGTTGCAACTGTTAGTTAAAATAAGTAACAACATAGGTGCTCGAGCATTTTGCATGCCCAGCAACCAGCCTAACAATACAAAATTTAACAAAGCTGCAGGAGCGCCCCAAATTCGCGTCGAAAAGTACTCTGCGGCATAAAATTGAACAAGCTCGCTACCACCCGCCAAACTTAAACCTAAACGTAAAATAGGTGCCTGCAAGGCAAGTAAAATAAAACCTAATATTAAGGCGAGTAAGGCTGAGTTAAACCCTATACGTTGTAACTCTGACCGGTCGTTTGCGCCCGATGCTTGCGCAGTTAAGCCGGTGGTAGACATACGCAAAAAACCACACAACCAAAATACCAAGGTAATCATCATTGACCCTAAGGCCACACCTGCGAGGTAATAAGAGTGGTCTAAATGGCCAATCACAGCGGTATCCACCAAACCCAATAAAGGAATAGTGATATTCGACAGAATCATCGGGATGGCAATGGCGGCAATAGCAGAGAAACGCGAATGAGACATGTAGGAGAGAGTTAGAGGTTGATACCGAGAGTGTAAGAGTTCAATACACTCTCGGCAATAGCAATGACTGGCTTACAACAAAGCTATCAGATAATGGTCTGCCAGCCACCGATCATAAACAGAAACAACAAGCTGAAAAAAAGTAACTCACCTATAGCAAAGCAAACAACCAATGGTCAGCCAACAAAGCCACAAACAACAGCATCAAATACATTATCGAATAAGCAAACAACTTCATGGCATCTTTGTGGTTATCACCATTGTATAAACGCCATGCCAATTGAATAAAGCGCAAGTTAAGTACACAACTAGCGGCCAAGTAAACCAATCCACTCATGCCAACTAAAAACGGTAACCAACAAACCGCAAACAGTAACAACGAGTACAGCACCACCAGCTTTTTGGTGAAGCTAATGCCATGTGTCACTGGCAACATAGGAATATTCACTTTTGCGTAATCATCTCTACGAGCAATCGCCAGCGCCCAAAAGTGCGGTGGTGTCCAAGTGAATATCAACATAACCAGCAGCAAAGGTTCAGCCGATACCGCATTGTTTACGGCTGTCCATCCTAGCAATGGCGGCATTGCACCCGCTAAGCCACCAATGACAATGTTCTGTGGCGTAGCGCGTTTTAGCCATAGCGTATAAACCACCGCGTACCCCACTAGGCTCGCAGCAGTAAGCCAAGCAGTCAGTGGGTTCACCCACCAGTACAACATGGCAAATCCAGCCAGCGACAATAGCGACGCCCACAATAATGCCTGCCAACTGGCAATTGCCCCTGTGGGTAACGGGCGATTATGGGTGCGCGCCATGGCTGCATCCGCTTCGCTATCAATATAATGGTTAAATGCTGCTGCCCCACCCGCCATTAGCCCAATACCCAAATTACCTATGAGCAAGGCTTGCCAAGGTGGAAGGCCAGACGTTGCCAAACAAGCACCCACCACTGCGGTAAGTACTATTAGGGCAACTACCTTAGGTTTGGTTAATTTGTATAGCGCTCGCCAATTTATTCCCTTGTTCAATGAACTAGGCGGGTTAAGCGTGTTCAACTTCGCCATAATGCGTCTCCTTTTGCACAAGTGGTTTTAACTTAGTGGCACTTTGGTAGTGGGCCAAAATCAAGCTAATTAAACATAGCAGCAGCATGGCCGCTATTAAGTTGTGGGCCACCGCAACAGCCAAAGGCACCTGCCAAAGTACATTCGCTACGCCTAGCCCTACTTGGGTAAACAATACAAAAATAAGCCGAGAAGCTCGCCCGCGCTCAATGTCGCTATGGCGTCGCTGTATATAACTCAAGGCCAAAATGAATAAGTATAGGGCAGTCACTCCGGCCCAAATGCGATGAGTTACATGCACCGTTTTACGCTGCTCGTGGCTCAATACACCAAACTCGTAATTGCTGCCTGTTCGTTCTGGTAAGGGATGAAAAGCATCTATTTGATAATCATCGCTCCACGCTTCATGGCATAAGGGCAAACCTTGGCAGGAAATGGCCGAATAATTAGCAGAGGTCCAACCGCCTAAGGCAATTTGAATACTTAGTACTAACAAGCCAACCCACAACCAGCGACCACTGCGTTGCGGTTTGGTAATGGGCCGTTGCCGCAACATAAACCAAGTAAACAACAATGCCAGCATTGAAAAACCGCCCAACAAATGCCCCATCACCACAATAGGCATTAACCCTAGAGTCACCGTGAGCATACCAAGGGCGGCTTGAAATATGATCAGCACCACTGAAGCAATAGCAATAAATCGATGTTGTTTGCGCGAAACCGCTACCCCGGCTAGCGCCACCACCAGCAAACCTAAACTGCCGGCAAAGTAACGGTGAATCATTTCATTCCAGGCTTTTTGCGCTTCAAGCGGGCGTTCAGGAAAAGCAGTCGCGGCATGCTGGATATGCTCTTCAGTTTGAGGCACTGCGAGCTGGCCATAACAACCCGGCCAATCTGGGCACCCTAAGCCAGCATCAGTTAATCGCGTGAACGCGCCTAAACCGATCACCACAACGGCAAGTAACATGGCAGCAATTAATCCTTTTTGCATATGCTTCCCTTAGCCTTTATTGAAACCGCGAGTTTTTAATTAAACGTTTTACGTCTGTGATTAAACCTTTCACTTGCTCATCTCCTTGAGCCGGCTGATAACTTAAAATGACCCAGCCGGTAGGATCAACCACTAACCATTGTTGGTCGTATCCCGCTAAACCTTGATTACTTTGGGTTATTGCCAACCGAGCATAACCTGCATCAATGTTGGCTTCTTTAGCCTCGCTGATTAACGCTAAACGCTGTGTTTTCTGCTTGGCAATGCCCAGTGCTAACCAAGCGGTATTCAAACGCGCTAAGTTGTCGCTGCACACATCCAAACAATCATCTTTTATGACTTGAGCAATCGACCACTTACCGACTTGATAATTTTCTAATTGCATTGGCGGCTCTAACCAT
Source organism: Agarivorans sp. 1_MG-2023 (assembly GCF_030548385.1). Taxonomy (NCBI): domain Bacteria; kingdom Pseudomonadati; phylum Pseudomonadota; class Gammaproteobacteria; order Alteromonadales; family Alteromonadaceae; genus Agarivorans; species Agarivorans sp. 1_MG-2023. Next base: position 37,972 of record NZ_JAUOSJ010000016.1, read on the forward strand.
TGGCCATGGCTTAAAGCCCCCCGTTCAAACCAGCCCATTTTAAGTACTACCCAGGCCAGAATTAATGGCACTAAAAATACTGAAGCAAGTAACAGCATGGTTTTTTGGTGACTTCTCATAAACCTTCCTTGTTTCTATTTTGCCAACAAAAATAGCCCGTCAGCCCACTAGCCACTAACGCCATTAACAACCACTGCAAAGCGTAGCCCTTATGTTTTTCAGGAGATATAGACACCAATTGCTCTGGTGAATGCTCTAATTGGCTATCCAATACAAAAGGTAATAAATCAATGCCCCAGTACTCAGCTAAGGCATCGATATTGACTTGCTGAACCCGTAAACCTTGCGGAAACGCTTCTAACCAAAGTTGCTTATCCAACACCACCGGTAAACTCACCTCGCGTAAGCGATATCGATTTGGCAAAGCATCGGTATTTAACGTTTGTGGCAGTTCAGCGCGATGATAAGAAGCAGGTTGCCAAGCCAAGCGCACTAATACATTGCCTTGCGGAGTGGTAGCCAAGGTATAGGCGTCGTAACCCACTTTTCCCTGCTCTACTTGGTTGTCTAACCAAAGGTTGGTGCCCACTGCGCGAATTGTTGCAACTTTCACTATCTGAAAAGGCACTGCTCCATTCATTTGAACCTTGTCTAGACTTGTTTCTACTAGCGACTGCTGTTGATACTGATCCAATAATTGCTGTTTTTGTTCGCTACGTTGCCATTGCCACAATGAAAGCTTGACCATTAGCGCTATCAACGCAACCATAAGCAATACAAACAGTATCAAGCGGTAGGAAACTGTTTTTTTATCAGTCTGTTGAGAGAGCTTGCTTATGTTCATTAAAATACTGATTACCGCACTCGTTCTGTTTGTTGTGGTAAATATGGTGTTAGCACTTCGCGTTATGCTTAAAGGCGGCGAGAAACCAATGACTCATTATTTAGCTAGGCGCTTAATGATAAGCGCATTAGTTCTCTTCGTTGTGTTACTCGCCATGTCGTTGGGATACATTCAACCCAACCCTCGCCCTTATTAGTTACAGCACGTATACAAACAAGAATAGACACAACCACACCACGTCTACAAAGTGCCAATACCAACTAGAAGCCATAAAGGCGAAATGGCTCTTCCCGGTAAAATGACCTTTTAATACTCGTAAAAACATCACTGTTAGCATGATTGCGCCCAGCGTTACGTGTAAACCATGAAAACCCGTCAATAAGAAGAAGGTATTTCCGTAAATACCTGAATCAAGCCGTAACCCCATTTCTTGGTAAGCGTGCACATACTCTTCTACTTGGAAAAATAAGAATGCAAAGCCCAGTACCAAGGTAATAGCTAGCCATAATTTTAGCGGGCCGCGCTTATCTTTTTCCAAACTCACGTGAGCAAAATGTAAGGTGAATGAAGAGATCACCAATATAACGGTGTTAAGTAGTGGCAAGCCGTACCAACCCATTGCCTCGGTGGTAGTACCGCCGGGGGTTTGAATCAGTGGCCAAATGGCTTCAAATTCGGGCCATAACACAGCCCCGGTCATTTCATTATTGCCTGCGCCACCTAACCATGGCACCGCGATCATTCGGGCGTAAAATAGTGCACCAAAAAATGCACCAAAGAACATAATTTCCGAGAAAATAAACCAGCTCATGCCTTGACGAAATGAACGGTCCATTTGGGCGCTGTATAAACCATTCATACTTTCTTGAATAACATTACCAAACCAACCAAATAGCATGGTAATAATCACCACAAAACCACAGGTTAATACCCATAGGCCGTAGCTTTGCTCGCTACCCATTTGTTGAACGCTAAAACCCGCGCCCATAGCGATGAGGAATAAACCTACCGCGCCAACAATTGGCCAAATACTTTGGGCAGGTACGTAATACTTATCATAAGGCTGCGTCATTGCTCACCTCTCCATCAGCACGTGTTTGTGCAGTTTCAGATTCATTTAGCTCAGCACCCTCTACCGCAAATAAGGTGTAAGCTAAGGTTAATGTGTTTATATCTTCAGGTAATTCGGGGGCGACATAAAAAAACAAAGGCATGTCTTGTTGTTCACCCGGAGCGAGGGTTTGTTGTTCAAAACAAAAACAACTCACTTTTTTAAGATGATTGGCCGCGAGACCAGGGCTTACCGAAGGCACTGCTTGCACTGTTCCTCGGCGAGCGGTGAAGTTACTGGCGCTAAAATCGACTTGTAAGGTTTCACCTGGATGAACTTTCACCCGGTTGACCTTGGGGCCAAATTTCCAGTTAAGTCCCTGCGGTACATAACTTATAAACTCCACCGTAACAATACGCTGCTCGTCGGTAGCCATACTTACTTCGCTAGCTGTTTTGGCGGTTTTTCCGTTAATGCCGGTGACTTTGCAGAATACGTCGTACAAAGGCACTAAGGCATAACCAAAGCCAAACATAGCCACCACTACCAACAGCAGTCGCACAACTAAGCGGCGATGGCCAAGCATCTTATTTAATCTCCGGTGGAGTAGTGAAGCTGTGATAAGGCGCTGGCGAAGGCAGGTTATCCCACTCTAAGCCTTCGGCACCTTCCCACGGTTTAGCTGGGGCAGGCTCTCCACTGCGAATACACTTAATCACCAAGTACAAGAAAATGAACTGCGATAAACCAAAGGCAAAACCACCAATACTCACTATTGCGTTTACATCAGCAAATTGCAGAGCGTAGTCAGGGATCCTGCGAGGCATTCCTCCCAATCCTAAAAAGTGCATAGGGAAAAACAGCACATTTACCGATACCAGCGAGCACCAGAAGTGCAATCTACCTAAGCCTTCGTCATACATTCTGCCCGACCATTTGGGTAGCCAATAATAAGCCGCCGCCATAATAGAGAAGATGGCTCCTGTCACCAATACATAGTGGAAGTGCGCCACCACAAAGTAGGTATCGTGGTACTGAAAATCTACCGGAGTAATAGCCAGCATCAAACCTGAGAAACCACCAATGGTGAACAGTACGATAAAGGCAATCGCAAATAACATGGGGGTTTCAAAGGTTAAAGAGCCTTTCCACATAGTGGCGACCCAGTTAAATACCTTCACCCCTGTGGGAACCGAGATCAACATGGTACAGAACATGAAAAATAGTTCTGCTTCCACCGGCATTCCAGTGGTAAACATATGGTGCGCCCACACCACAAAGCTTAGTCCTGCGATAGACGCAGTGGCGTAAACCATCGAAGAATAACCAAACAACGGCTTGCGAGAGAACGCGGGAACAATTGCCGAGATAATGCCAAAGGAGGGCAGAATCATAATGTAAACTTCAGGATGGCCGAAGAACCAGAAAATATGCTGGAACAACACTGGGTCTCCCCCTCCCGCGGCGTCAAAGAAGGAGGTTCCAAAGTATTTATCGGTTAACACCATTGTCACCGCCCCCGCCAATACTGGCATCACCGCAATCAGCAAAAAGGCAGTAATAAACCAAGTCCATACAAACAACGGCAGCTTCATGTAGGTCATACCTGGGGCGCGTAAGTTCATAATGGTAACAATCACGTTAATCGCTCCCATGATCGAACTTATCCCCATAATGTGTATCGCAAACACAAATAGGGCGGTACTGTCTGGGCTGTATTTAGTTGATAACGGAGCGTAAAAAGTCCAACCAAAGTTGGGGCCGCCGCCTTCCATAAACAGCGATGCCAACAAAATGCTGAAAGCAAAGGGTAAAATCCAAAAGCTCCAGTTATTCATGCGTGGCAATGCCATATCTGGCGCGCCAATCATCATTGGAACTAACCAGTTAGCTAAGCCCGTAAAGGCTGGCATCACCGCACCAAATACCATGATAAGGCCATGCACCGTAGTCATTTGATTAAAGAAATTAGGCTCAACCAGTTGCAAGCCTGGTTGGAACAGCTCGGCGCGAATAATCATCGCCATGGCTCCACCAACAATAAACATGGCAAAGCTGAACCATAAGTACATTGAACCAATGTCTTTATGGTTAGTGGTTAGTACCCAACGCATTAATCCGCGAGGGGCATGGTGGTGTTCTTCATGGTCTGAGTGAACGTCACTAATCGTGCTCATTGTCTGTCTCCCTACTGCGCTGCGTTTTGAACGGCCACAACATCCTTGGCCTGCACTAAGTCACCCGTATCATTACCCCAAGCATTTCGCTCATAAGTAATCACCGCAGCTAGCTCTTTCAAACCAAGCTGTTTACCAAAGGCTTGCATGGCTGTGCCAGGCTCGCCATTTACCACTACTTCAATATGTTTAGTCACATCACCTAACGCGATTGGACTGTCTTTTAAAGCGGGGAACACGCCAGGTAAACCTAGGCCGTTAACTTGGTGACAAGCAGCACAGCTTTTCTCATACACTTTTTCGCCTAATGACATCAGCTCATCTTGCTGCATAGTCATGGCCACCAGTTCAAGCTCTTGGGCTTGCTTGGCTAAATAAGCAGCTTCTTTCTCTGCCAACCAAGCATCATATTCGGCTTGAGGTTTGGCGATAACAACAATGGGCATAAAGCCATGGTCTTTTCCACATAGCTCAGCACATTGGCCGCGGTAAATGCCGGGTTTATCAATGATGGTCCATGCTTCATTAATAAAGCCCGGGTTAGCATCTTTTTTAACTGCAAAGTCAGGCACCCACCAAGAGTGAATAACGTCTTCTGAAGTCATGAGGAAGCGGACTTTTTTCCCGATTGGCAGTACTAAGGGGTAGTCGACTTCAAGCAAATAGTTTTTGCGCTTCTCCAGTTTGCCGTTTACTTCATCCCAATCAGACGCCATTACACTGTAAAACTCTAAATCTTGATCAAAGTACTTGTAGTGCCACTTCCACTGGGAACCCGTCACTTGAATAGTAATGTCGGCATCGGAAGGATCTTCCATTGCCAGTAAGGTTTTAGTGGCTGGAATCGCCATGCCTATCAAAATGATAAAGGGAATGATGGTCCAAATTATTTCCACTTTAGTGCTTTCGTGGAATTGAGCAGGAACCGCTCCTTTGGATTTACGGTGATGGTAAATCGACCAAAACATAGCGCCAAATACCAAGACACCAATGGCACAACAAATATAAAAAATTGTCATGTGCAAGCCATAAACTTGCTCACTGATGGCAGTAACACCAGGACGTAAATTGAAAGACATCTCTTGCGCAAACAAATGCGGCGAAAAAAATGTCAGCACTAATAGCTGAATCCATCGGCCCACAGCGCTCTCCTTTGCAGTAGCCAACGACAACAACTTTCCATGCTAGGAAAGTAGCTGCGAATAAAGGGAAAATCCCCACCCCAAAAGCATAGGCTATTACAGCTAAATACAACCTACTGTTTATAAATTAACCTCTAAGTTAAAGAAATGTAAATACATTGTTGAGATTTTTATGGATAAAGACAAAAGATGTGATGTTAACGACAAAAGCCCAAATCAGAGTGATTTGGGCTTCAAAATGGGGGAACTTATTGTTGAATAAGGCTTACATCCAATCGGCAGTGCGAATAATACCTACCGCTAAACCTTCTATTTCGATGTTCTGATATTCAAGATCAACTTCAATGGTTGATAACTCTTCATTCTCGGGATGTAAGTACACCATCTTACCGTCACGCTCAAAACGTTTAACCGTAACATCTTCATCTAAACGAGCCACAACCACCTGTCCATTGTGTACCTGAGTAGTTTTATGCACGGCTAATAGATCTCCATCCATAATGCCGATATCTTTCATGCTCATGCCCTGTACTCGCAGTAAATAATCGGCATGCGGATTAAATAAGTTAGCATCTACGGCATAATGAGATTCAACGTGCTCCTGCGCCAAAATAGGCTCACCCGCAGCAACTTGACCGATTAACGGCAAGCCTGGCTCAGGCTCTACAGTGGCTTCATTTGCACTAGCCGGCAAGTACGCTTCGCTAATACGGATCCCTCGCGACGCACCAGGAATCATTTCAATCGCACCTTTTTTAGCTAAAGCTCTAAGGTGTTCTTCTGCTGCATTAGCCGAGCGGAATCCTAGCTCTTTAGCAATTTCGGCACGCGTTGGAGGCATACCAGTATCGTTAATATGGCGGCGAATAAGTTCAAACACTTCTGTTTGGCGGGGCGTTAAGGGCTTCATAGTCTACCTGTAAGTTTATACAGCACACTGTTAGTATATACAGCATACATTTTGACGCAAGGTTTTATATTAATTCTGATTTTGTTACTGTTGATTCAAAGTGATAGGAGGCAATAATGACCATTGAGATAGTCGAAATATCAGCCCAATATGACCAAGATCTACAGCGAATAATAAAACAGGTTGGCCAAGAATATGGCGCGGTAGGTGAAGGCTTTGGCCCCTCTGATGCTGAAGTCGATAACATGAGTCAGCACTATACACAGCAAAATCGAAGTAGATATGTGGTCGCTTTGTTAGATGGCATGGTCGTTGGCGGCTGCGGCATTGCGCCTTTTACCGATAGTAAAGATACCAGTGAGTTAAAAAAACTATTTTTGCTGGAAGAAGGTAGAGGCCAAGGTCTAGGTAAACAGCTCTCGTTAGCCTGTTTAGCATTTGCCTTAGAGCAGGGATTTACTCGCTGTTACCTAGACACGCTTAGCAATATGTCGGCAGCGATTAAACTCTACGAAAGCCTCGGTTTTGAGCACTTATCTGCACCTTTACAAGGTACAGCCCATAATGGCTGCGATGTTTGGATGCTAAAGCAACTTTAAGCGCAAAATAGTACTGCAATAAAAAACAGTATTATCGACTAAAACCAATCGAACTTAGGGTTCGCCTTTCTCGCTTACGCCAAGCTAGCATTCCCAGCATCCCCGCAAATAAAAATACCGAAGCTGGCTCACTCACTCTTGTCGCCTCTGCAACAATCAGTACAGGGTTAATGTCTATCCAGAAATAATCGTTATCATTTTGAACGAGAGGGCTACGGAAGATGCGCTCAACTTCTGGCTCGGTAATTAATGTGCGATTGTTGAGACTTGGATTCATTAGGTAAGCGCCAGACAAATGCGGTAGGCCTAAATTGTGGCCTAACTCGTGAGCAAGCAACTCTCCGCCTAAACTGCCGGCGGCGTAACTAGATTCAACCACAAAATCGTTTCCAAAATACTCCCCACAACCCACTATCCCTCGATTGATTTGCGAGCCGCAGGCGCTAATTGTGTCGATAAAATAAAAATTGACCACATTAGAGGGGCCAACATGCTGACTAAAAAGTTGGCTCACCTCCGCGCGGGTAGTGATATCCAATAGCTCGGGAAAGACCAATTCGGTGGCGGTACCAATGCGGATATCAATGATGTTTTGGCCAAAAGTCGCTTGAGAATAAATGCTATCAAGAGCGGCTTCTTGAGTAGTAATAAAAGCAGCATGAACAAAGGGAGTGGTAAGTAGTGAAATGCCAAAAATAGCCGCACGTGTAAACAATTTCATGATGGGTTCCTTAGCCGGGTAAGCCTAATCTAAACCATGAGTGACCAATTTTAACGATAGCAGCCAATTCTAATTAGGCAAAGATTCACAGCAAAACTAGCTTACTTTGAGTAAGTTTTCTCGCTTGGAGCAGCAGTATATTCCAAGCCACTGTTTACGCAGATTTTGCATCAAATCAAAGCCAAATTTTGATAAGTCTGCTACTCTATGCCCTGTATTCATTCACCACTATAAGCTCTTTGAGATGTTACATTTACCCTCTCCAATATTGGCCATATTGCGCTCTATCATTGGCTTTTTTACTCGCGGCAAGTTTGTCCCTCAAAACCCGATTGCTGAGTTCGATCTAGATCTAAGCCAACCGATCATTTACGTCATTCCTAGTAACTCATTAGCTGACGTGCTTACTTTACAACTTGCCTGTAAACAGCTTGGCCTGCCCGATCCCTTCGAGCCAGTGATGTTTGCCGGTGAAGCCCACCAAGGGGTAGCCTTTTTAGTGGATGGTAAAGGTGAAACCCTAGAAGCGACCATCGACCAATTTACCGCGGCTCTCAGTATTCACCGCAGCGATGAAAGCCATAACGCACAATTAGTGCCTGTTAAATTGTTTTGGGATCGCTACCCTGGCAGAGAGAGTGTTAACGACTTAATGGGCGGCAAGCCTGAACGCCCAGCTGGCATTCTGAAGAAAACTTGGCAAGTGATTTTTAAAGGACGCGAAAACCTAATACGCTTCAGTCGTCCGGTATCACTGAAGGATATGGCACAGCGCCAAGGTTCTGATAAGCGTATTGGCCATAAGTTAGCGCGCGTAGCGCGAATCCACTTTAGCCGTATGCAAATGATCGCTACCGGGCCTAAGCTGCCAAACCGTCGTCATATGTTTGAGCAACTGCTCGCCTCAACCATTATTCGTGAAGCGATAGCTGAAGAAGCCAAAGCCAAAAAAATTAGCCATTCTGAAGCGCGCCAAGCAGCCTTAAAATACCTAGAGGAAATTGCTGCCGACTTTTCGTATCGTAACCTTCGCATTGGTGAGTCGGTGTTAAGTTGGGTGTGGAATAAAATCTACTCAGGCATAGAAGTTAACCACGCAGAAAAGGTGCGTCAGCTAGCTCAAGAGGGCCACGAAATTGTATTCGCCCCCTGCCACCGCAGCCATATGGATTACCTACTGTTGTCTTATGTGCTCTATCATCAGGGCATGGTACCACCGCACATTGCAGCAGGTGTAAACCTTAACTTTTGGCCAGCGGGACCGTTTTTTCGCCGTGCCGGTGCATTTTTTATTCGCCGCAGTTTTAAGGGCAACAAACTCTACTCAACCGTTTTTCGCGAATACCTCGGCCAATTGTTTAGTCGCGGTTATTCAGTTGAATACTTTACCGAAGGTGGGCGTAGCCGCACCGGTCGCCTGCTTCCACCCAAAACCGGCATGTTAGCCATGACGGTACAAGCAATGCTGCGAGGACTAGAGCGACCCGTCACTATTGTGCCCATTTACTTTGGTTACGAACACGTAATGGAAGTAGGCACTTACTACAAAGAGTTAAAGGGCAAATCCAAAGACAAAGAATCACTATTTTCTCTGTTTGGCATGCTGCGTAAACTGCGTAATTTTGGCCATGGCTACGTAAACTTTGGCGAGCCTATCAACGTAAACCAAAGCTTAAACAAACTCGCACCCGAGTGGCGAGAGCATCCAGAAGATGGATTAAAGCCCACTTGGTTGGTGCCTGCGGTTAATGATATTTCTAACCAATTGATGGAAAACATCAACAGTGCCGCCGCAGTGAATGGCTTGTGCTTAAGTGCCATTATTTTGCTCGCTGCAGAAAATCGTGCACTGCCGCGCAAGCAGTTGGTTAAGCAAATAACCTTATGTACCTCATTGATTAAAAACGTGCCTTACAGTGACCACGTTACCCTTCCAGAGCTGGACGCAGAGGCCTTACTAGACCAAACCATCAGCTTAGATAAGTTTGAAATAAGAAGTGATTATTTAGGCGAAATAATCGGCCTTGATGAGAAACAGCAAGTGCTGCTTAACTTTTACCGCAATAACATTATTCACTTAATGATTATTCCGGCATTTATTGCTACTGCTTTACTCCAGCATCGCAGCCTTTGTCGTAACCAGTTGGTTAGCTTACTTGAACAGCTATACCCGCTATTAAAAGGCGAGCTGTTCTTGCGCTATCAAGTGAATGATATGAGCGATCTCGCCGAGCAGTACTTACAAGAGTTTGTAGCATTAAAACTGATTAGCGAAAACGGCGACTGTTTTATTATTGATAATCACCGCCGAGGTCGTTTATTGCTGCTTTCTCAAATAGCTCAAGAGAGCTTGCATCGCTATGCGATTGTGGCTGCCTTATTAGCAAAATATCCGCATTTAGAACGCGCAGAGCTAGAACTGCAAGCATTAGCAGGAGCCCAGCGCTTAGCCAAACTGCATAATATTGATGCACCAGAGTATTACGACAAACGCATTACTACTAATCTGTTGTCGCTAATGCGAGAAAAGGGATACACACAGACACAAGCGGCGGGCGAGCTATTCGCTCAGCTATCACCATTGTTAGCAGACGGAGTGTATGACTCTATCAGTGAGTTACTTGAACTAGACGCTTAAACCGCAAACCACGCCAGCCACGCGTAATGGCTGGCGATACCTAAAAAGATAGCCAAACCTACGTAGTTATTGTTCAAAAAAGCGTGAAAACAAGCATCACGGTCACGATATCGAATCAGCTTTTGCTGATACACAAACAGCACAGCAGCAGCTAACAAAGCAAAATCAAAAGCCCAACTTAAATCTTTTAGGTAAGCCAATGCTGCAAAACACAATAAACTGCTTAACTGCAACAAGGCAATGATTAGCTTGTCGAAGCGACCAAACAAAATGGCAGTAGATTTAATGCCCACCAGCAAGTCATCATCACGATCCACCATTGCATACTTGGTATCGTAAGCTATTGTCCAGCACACATTAGCCACGAGTAACAGCCAGGCCTCGCTAGGCACGCTGCCAGTTTGAGCCGCATAAGCCATGGGAATGCACCAACTAAAAGCCAAGCCAAGAAACAGCTGAGGCAAGTGGGTATAACGCTTCATAAAGGGGTAAATCGCTGCTAAAACTAACGCGGCAAAAGACAATAAAATAGTCAGCGTATTTTGGGTTAGCACCAACAAGAATGACGCACCGACCAAGGCGAAAAATAGCGCTAACGCCTTCTTTTCGCTCACCTCACCAGTCGCTAATGGCCTTTGCGCAGTACGCTTAACATGCGCATCCACCTTACGATCAGCATAATCATTAATTACACAGCCCGCCGAACGCATAAAAAACACGCCCAAAACAAACACCACAAACACCGACAAACTAGGTAAACCTTCAGCCGCCAACCAAAGTGCCCACAGCGCTGGCCACAACAACAACAAGGTACCAATAGGTTTATCTGCGCGCATAAGTTGCCAATAAGGGCGAATACTAGCTAGCTGCAACACCATCTTCTCCTTGATAAGCCAAACTGTTGGGCAAAAAGATTTCGGCGACTAATAACGGCGCGCTAGCAAGAAGGAAGCGTGAACGGCGACCCCACAACGCTTGCTGAGTTTGTGTATGTTGGTAAATCGGTGAGTTCTGCTCAATTTGGCACAGTTCCAGGGTTTGTCGCTGCCCTTTATCGGTAAACAACAACTCGCCTAAGGGTTTATTTGCTAGCCGACTTATCGCAGCAGCATCCCCTTCTAATGAGCTCTTAGGAATCACACTCCGAGCAAAAACCCACGCTTGTCCATCACAGCACAACAACACTTCTCGCACCCAATAAGGTCCTTGGCAAGCAACAGCCTTGGCCTCATGTTCAGCAATCTCTGCGTACCCTTCAAACAACACCTTAATAGAAAACTGTTGGCAATGCTGGCGTAAACGAGCGGTTAGCGATCCGGGATAAACTAACCAATCCTGTAGGGTGGCGGAATAAACAGGTAAGGCTTCAGGCAGCTGCCAATGTCCATTGGCTCCACACGGTTGGGCTTGATTCAAATTCACGCGTTCACATACTTCAAAGTTAGGTTCTCATTATCCGGCAATTGGCTAATTAAAGTAAACTCGACCAAGCTTATTTGTGCTCATGCTACACTCAAAGTACTAATTCGCTCACTTAAGTCACTGGCTATTCTAACACCAAACACTTGGAATATTTGACGATGGTTGCTTGACCTAATGGCAACTAACAGAAACAATAAAGCTAGGACTACCAAGGAACTATAAAGCCACATGAAATTCGCACCCACGCTGCTGTTTTGCGTAAGTTTATTTTTTTCATCTTTTGCCTCTAGTCAGGAAGCAGGCGGGACTAATTATGCCTACTTTGGTTTTGAGCCAGACATTATTACCAATTACATTAGCACCGGTAAAAAGCTTGGCTATGTGCGCATTACTGCCGAAGTGATGGTAGAAAACCAAAGCGCGCTAAGCAGTATTGAGCATCACGCGCCGCTTATTCGCGATGCCATCATCGAGATTCTAGGCCACCAACGTGAAGAAGATATTAAGTCTCTGAAAGGCCGCGAAGAAATACGCATGATGTGCCAAGAAGCGGTAAATGATTTGCTGGTACAAGAAACGGGTAAAAAATTGGTGAGTAAATTGCTATTTACTAAATACCTCTACCAGTAAGCAACACTTACTCTGCACAATAAAAAAGCCCATTTTAAATGGGCTTTTTTGCTTTTTAGACTAAGCCTGCTTTTGCTTACCAACAAACCTATCGAGCACAGCTTGAGCGCAGCCAACAAACAAACCAAATAAATGGGCTAAGTTAGCGGTCGACGGACCGATTACATCCATAAAGCCAATCACTAACCACACCAACATAAACCCAACAATGGCAGGGCTTAGCTGTAAACCAGCCTGTGGCCGTAACCAGCCGGTAAACCAGCAATAACCTAACAAGGCGTAAACCACTCCCGACAAGCCGCCAAAATAAGGGCCGGTGGCTAGAAGTTGTGCCACGTTGGGGATCACCGCCGCCACAAGAGTAATCAGCAACAATTTGGAGCTGCCCAACTGGCGCTCAATTTCGCCGCCTAGTTGCCACCACCACAAACCATTAAACACAATGTGAATCACCGAGAAGTGTAAAAAAATCGGTGTAATTACTCGCCAAAACTGCTCAGAAGCCAACATACTGAGCTGCGGCGTAATGGTTAAGTGCTGCATCATGTAACGGTCAAAGCCGATATTCATCAGCAAATACACCAGTCCTGCAATCAGCAATACACTTAAGGTCACAGGCCCCGCATGGGCAAAGAAGGCACTTTTTACGATGCCTTTACCACCGTAAGAAAAAGAGGCTTTGCGGCTGTCGGCAACAGTCCACGACGCTGCCAAATACTTTTCATCATTGGGGTTTTCTAAAAACTGTTTAAGCTCATATTCAGCTTTTTCAAGGTGCTGCTCATCTTTAAGAAATACCGCTACACCTTGATCCGCTGCCGCTAACTGGCATTCAATTTTTAATACGGCCATGTAATCCACGTAAGCTTGCGCCACCCGCGGGTTCCCCATCACGATTAATTGTTTCACTCAGCATCACCCGACTCAATCGGTGCAACCGTTCGCCAGGCTTCAAAACCCCCTTGCAAGCTATACACTTCTTCAAAACCTTGATGAATTAGGTATTGCGCCGCACCTTGGCTAGAGATGCCGTGGTAACACATCACAATCAGCGGGGTATCAAATTCGGTATCAGATATTAGCTGGTTAAGGCTGCCATCACTTAAGTGAAACGCATTCACTGGGTGGGCTTGAGAAAATGACTGCTGATCACGCATATCGAGTAATACAGCGCCACTTTCGGCAATTTTTTGCTGAGCGCCGCTCACATCAATTTGTTCAAACTGTTCCATGGTTTTCACTATCGCTATTTTTGACCCACTTTAACTGGTTTAGCCCTAAAGAAAAAGTCACACACTTTGTAGGGAGGGCCTTAGCTCACGCATAAAAAAAGCAAGCCTAAGCTTGCTTTTGGATTAAGGGTAATAAGATTACGCGCCCAAATAGGCCTTACGCACTTCTTCATTTACCAATAAATTATCGCCGGTATCTTCCAGAACAATTCGGCCATTTTCCAATACGTAACCGCGGTCAGCTAAGCGCAAAGCTTGGTTAGCATTTTGTTCAACTAAAAATACCGTCATGCCGCGCTGGCGTAATTGTTCAACAATATCAAAGATCTGTTGAATGATAATGGGCGCCAAACCTAGCGATGGTTCATCTAGCAATAACAAACGCGGATTGCTCATTAGCGCTCGACCAATGGCTAGCATTTGCTGCTCGCCGCCCGACATTGTGCCTGCTCGCTGGCTTACTCGCTCTAGCAAACGCGGAAACAAGCTGTACATTTCTTGGATCCGCTCTTCGGTTTCTTGCTTGGTCGCGAAAAAAGCGCCCATCCTCAGATTCTCTTCCACCGTTAGCCGGGAGAATATTCGTCGCCCTTCTGGTACAACCGCAATATCACCGCGCATGATGTCGTGAGTTTGGCTATGGGTAATGTCTTTTCCGTCAAACAACACTTGGCCACTGCTGGCGCGAGGGTCACCACACAAGGTCATCAACAAAGTGGTTTTACCCGCACCGTTGGCACCAATTAAACTAACAATTTCACCTTGCTTAACCGTAACACTTACATCATGTAAGGCTTGAATTGGGCCATAGTGGGTCGAAACATTTTTTAACTCTAACATTGCTATCTCTTCCCTCGCCCTAAAACTCGCCCAAGTAGGCTTTAATCACCTCTGGGTTATTTCGAATGTCTTCCGGTTTACCATTGGCTAACGGACAACCTTGATTCACCACATAAATGCGGTCAGAAATACCCATTACCAGTTTCATGTCATGCTCAATCAACAATACTGATACCGACTCGTTGTCACGCAAATCAATGATTAATTTGTCTAAATCGTCAGTTTCTTTAGGATTAAGACCGGCGGCGGGTTCGTCTAACATTAAAATCTCTGGACGAGTCACCATACAGCGAGCAATTTCTAAACGGCGCTGTTGGCCATAAGCCAAGTTCCCCGCTTTACGGTTAGCAAACTCTTTAAGATCCACTTTGTCTAACCAATACTCGGCAAATGCCAAGGCATCAGACTCACTTTTCTTAAAAGCAGGTGTTTTTAACAAACCCGCCAAAAAGTTAGTATTGAGGTGGCGGTGCTGAGCCACTAACAGGTTCTCAATCACGCTCATGTCTTTGAACAAACGCACATGCTGAAAAGTACGCACGATGCCCTTACGCGCAATTTGATGACCTGCTAAACCTTGCAGCGCTTCGCCACGGTAAAGAATTTGCCCTGCTGTAGGTTTATAGAAACCCGTTAAGCAGTTAAACACTGTTGTTTTACCAGCACCATTGGGGCCAATCACCGATACCACTTCTTTTTCGTTGAGGCTTAAGGCAACGTTATTTACCGCTAACAAGCCACCAAAGCGCATAGTAAGGCCGTTCACTTCTAATAATGGATTCATGCTTTGGCCTCCTCTTTTAACTCAATATGAGGACGAGACATAGGCAGTAAACCTTGTGGTCGCCAAACCATCATAAACACCATCATTAGACCAAACATTAACATGCGATATTCGTTAAACTCGCGCGCCATTTCTGGCAATACAGTCATGATAATTGCTGCGAGTATCACTCCAACCTGCGAGCCCATTCCGCCCAATACCACAATCGCCAAAATAATCGCCGATTCAATAAAGGTGAATGATTCGGGGCTAATAAAGCCTTGGCGAGCGGCAAAAAAGCTTCCGGCAAAGCCAGCAAAACCTGCACCAATGGTAAAGGCTGTTAGCTTAACCACGGTTGGATTTAACCCTAATGAGCGACAAGCAATTTCATCTTCTCGCAAGGCTTCCCAAGCGCGACCAATCGGCATTCTTAACAAGCGGTTAATCACAATCACTGTGAGAACCACCAGCAACAGCGCCATTAGATATAAGAAGATAACCTTGTATTGCGAGTTGTAGCTAATGCCAAAGAAGTTATGAAAGGTATCAAAACCCTCCCCTTTTAGCCGGCGGTTAAACTCTAAGCCAAACAACGTCGGTTTTGGAATACTACTAATCCCGTTAGGGCCGCCAGTAAGGTGGGTTAAATTATTTAGCAATAGGCGAATAATCTCACCAAAACCTAAGGTTACAATCGCTAGATAATCACCGCGCAAGCGCAATACCGGAAACCCAAGTAAAAAACCAAACAAGGCTGCCATAGCGCCAGCGATAGGCAAACACATCCAAAAGCCAAACCCATCGGCACTTAACAATGCATAGGTATAGGCACCTACCGCGTAAAAGCCTACATAACCCAGATCGAGTAAACCGGCCAAACCCACCACTACGTTTAGGCCTAAACCCAACATAACGTAAATAAGAGTTAGCGTGGCTAAATCAACTGAGCCGCGGCTCACCATAAATGGCCACACAATGGCGGCAGCAAGCGCAAACGACACTACCAACCGGTAGGCCTTAGGGTTTTGCTCTGGGCTTGGTAATTTAAAACTAAACTTTTTGCTCGGTGCCTTGGCTTTTCTGTTTCCAAAAATAATCGGGTGTAATAGCTGGCTTAAAAACACCGCGGCCATTCCGATAAACAACCACTTTAAATGCTGCTCATCAGCCAAGGCTAATTTCAAGCCGCTGCTGCTTGGTTCCATGCGAATACCGAGCAACCAACCAGCCAATAACATAAAGGTAATGGTTGAGATTAGCGCACCTGATAGATTAAGTTTTTTCATACTTTTTCTACCTCCGGTTTACCCAGTAAGCCGGTTGGCATGAATAGTAAAACAAAACATAACAAACCAAATGACACCACATCTTTGTACTCAGTACTAAAGTAACCAGCGGTTATCGCCTCAGTAATACCCAGTAGCAAACCACCCACTACTGCACCAGGAATAGAACCAATGCCACCTAATACTGCTGCGGTAAAGGCTTTTAGTCCGGCCATAAAGCCAATGTAAGGGTTAATAACGCCGTAATAAATACCGAGTAAAACACCGGCTACAGCGGCTAGCGCAGCACCAATAACAAAGGTTAATGAGATAACTTTGTTGGTATCAATACCTAACAAATTAGCCATGCCGATATCTTCAGAACACGCTCTACAGGCGCGTCCCATTCTAGATTTAGTGATAAAAGTCGTTAATACAATCATGGCAACAAAGGTCACCACAAATATCACTACTTGCATGTAAGAGATGGTGAGATTAAAACCATCTTCTGGGCCAAAGGTCCAACCGCCAGTGATTAAGCTTGGCATCGCAATATCTCGGCTACCTTGTGAAAGGCGCACTAAGTTTTGCAAGAAAATCGACATACCAATCGCCGAGATCAGCGCAATAAGTCGGTTGCCACCGCGAACCGGCCGATAGGCGATCTTTTCGATGGTCCAGCCATAGGTACTGGTAATAATGATGCTTATGGAAAACGCACCAAACAATAAAATAGGTAAAGAGTCTAATCCCATTAGGGATAGTGCAGCGAGCACAATAAACGCGACGTAACTACCAATCATATAGACTTCGCCGTGAGCGAAGTTAATCATGCCGATAATGCCGTATACCATGGTGTAACCAATGGCGATCAGCGCATAAGTACTACCAATGGTTAATCCATTGACTAACTGCTGAAAGAAATAGAAAAATTGCTCAGACATAGCTGCCCCAATCTAGCGGCTCTTGGCCACTAATTAGTGTCTTTTAAAACGGAAAACACCGACTAACAAGGTGTTAGTCGGTGTTTTATTGCGGAATTACTTAGCGGCCGATGAAGAACCGTCAGCGTGCCAAGTGAATACACCAAAGTCGAAGCCTTTAAGATCGCCTTTAGTATCCCACTGTAGCGGGCCCATTACCGTATCAACTTGGTTGCTACGCAGATATTCAGCGACAGCTTCAGGATCATCACCCGCAGCAGTTACACCAGCAACAATAGATTGCATTGCTGCAAACGCAGTCCAAACAAATGGGCCGGTTGGGTCATCGCCATTTTTAACTAGCGCATCAACCACTGGCTTGTTGGCAGGATCTAAATCGTATTTCTTAGGAAGCGTTACTAATAAGCCTTCAGAGGCTTCTCCAGCAATTGCTGAAATGTCTTTGTTACCTACGCCCTCTGGACCCATAAAGGTGGCTTTAAGGCCTTTTTCTGCTGACTGACGAAGGATTAAGCCTAGCTCTGGGTGGTAACCACCGTAGTAAACAAAATCTACATTCTCTTTTTTCAATTTAGCAATCAGTGCTGAGAAGTCTTTATCACCCGCAGTCACACCTTCAAAAGCCACTACTTCAGTACCAGCGGCTTCTAATTCAGTTTTTACAGAGGTCGCAATACCTTCACCGTACTGCTGCTTATCGTGAATAACAGCAACACGCTTCGGCTTAACTGAGTTAATAACATAACGCGCAGCCGTTGGGCCTTGGTCACTATCAAGACCAATAGTACGGAAAATTAACTGGTAATCACGGGTAGTAATATCTGGATTGGTTGATGCCGGTGTAATCATTAATACACCTTCATCTTCATATACGTCTGACGCAGGCTGAGTAGCACCTGAACATAAGTGACCGATGACGTATTTCACCCCATCGTTGATGATTTTGTTGGCTACAGCCACCGCTTGTTTCGGCTCACAAGCATCGTCGTAAACCACTGCTTCAATCAATTTACCGTCAATTCCACCGGCTTGATTAAGCATCTCAACCGCAATACCGCCACCGGCAAATTGCATGTCGCCATACTGGGCTACTGGTCCGGTTACCGGTCCTGCAATAGCAACTTTAATTGTGTCTGCAGCGTGCGCGACAGATACTGCGCCAAATAGTGCTAGCGATACCGCTACCCCTGAAGCTGATTTTGTCCATTTAGTCATTGAAAACTCCATGTTAGCTTTTTGTTATAGTTTGTGTGTGTTTGCAGAAGTGCGCATTAATCCATAATGCAGTTATCACCTCATTGGCTGATGTTTTACCTTAAGTCCACTGTGTTTAACAAGTCGACCTAGCTGAACAGGCCCAAGCACAGTTAGTTTTAACAAACTATTTAACTGCAATAAATGTAACCAGCCTCACTTAACCAGCACAAAAATCGACACAGGCGAGCAATACACCCATAACTGGATCAAAATTAAGCATTTTCATCTTATTTTTTCTAAATATGCTACTACACTGCTGAATAACTAAATTTTGATAATGTTAAATTAGGTTTTTCAGCATAATAATAAAGTTTATTGTAAAGAATGCCCAAGATTAGACTATTTAACTCGGCTTATATTGTGAAGATTTAGGCTTAGATAGAGAATAAATATGCAGGAAAATAAAGGCAAAGTGCAGTGCGAAGCGCCGAGGTAAGCACACTACTTACCCCAGCTTTTTTGTTTAACTAAACACTAGGCTCCACTTGAGAGGTCATGTGTAAAGTACGTGTAGGGAATGCAAACTCAGCACCATTTGCTTCAACCACTTCCACCACTTTGTTCAGCACATCTTGCTTCACTTCATGGTACTTCACCCAGTTAGTGGTTTTGGTAAAGGTGTAAATAAAGAAGTCTAACGACGAGGCATTAAAGCTATCAAAATTCACCATTAAGGTTTGAGTAGTGTCTATCTCGGGGTGATTTCGCAGCATCTGCTCGACTTCTGTTACTACCTTGCTCATTTTACTGGCGTCGTCATAACGAATGCCGATGGTTTCTTTGATGCGTCGATGACTCATGCGACTTGGGTTTTCTACCGCAATGCTCGAGAAAATAGAGTTAGGCACATATAAAGGACGTTTATCAAAGGTACGAATTTTAGTCACTCGCCAGCCAATGTTTTCTACTGTGCCTTCAATGCTACGATCGGGGGAACGGATCCAATCGCCCACTTTAAAGGGCTTATCAAAATACACCAACAAAGCACCAAAGAAGTTCGCCAGCAAATCTTTTGCTGCCATCCCCACTATTAGCCCGCCCATACCACCAAATGCCAATACGCCAGAAATACTAAAACCTAGTGTTTGAAACACGGCCAGCAAAAACAAAATAATCACCGCCGCCCGGCATAGCTTAGCCACTGCTTGCACAGTGGTTTTGTCTTTACCCACTGTAATGAGTTGCTCTTCTACGCGGCGCACAAAACGCATCGCTACCCACGCCAGCATGAATACAATCATTACCTGGCGGATAACCGCGATATAGGGTTTAAACTCAGAATCGAGAGCATTGGCAAAGGCCACCGCCACCAATGACAAACCCACCACTGCAATCATCCAGTTAATCGGTTTCCAAAGGGAAAACCAAATGGCGTCGTCCCATACGGTTTTGGTTTTCTCGGTTAAACGGCTTAAACGTGAGGCCAGTAATCGCCACACAATAAACGCAACCAAGGTAATACTTAGCACTACAAATACATCAAACAACCAATTAGATGTGGCTAACTGAGCTTGCTCTTGCTCTAACCACAGGGAAAATTCTTCAAACATCGATCCATCTCTTATAAAAAACGCGGCCTAAGCCGCGTTATTAAGTGTGAGTTACACGCGTAACATTACGCAGCAATGCCAGAGTGACGCAACAAAGCATCCACTTTAGGCTCTCTTCCTCTAAAGGCTTTAAACAATTCCATTGGCTCTTGTGAGCCACCTTTTTCTAGAATGTTACTCAAGAAGTGTAAGCCAGTCTGCGCGTTGAAAATACCCTCATCCTCAAATTTTGAGAAAGCGTCAGCCGACAATACCTCTGCCCATTTATAGCTGTAATATCCTGCACTGTAGCCACCAGCAAAAATATGGCTGAAGCTGTTTTGGAAGCGGTTAAAGCTTGGCGCTTTTATTACCGATACTAATTCACGCACTTCGTTTAAACGTTGTTGCACACTGCGGCCATTGGCTGCTTCATGGTGTAAGCGGAAGTCAAAAATAGAAAACTCCAGCTGACGAACCATCGTCATTGCCGATTGGAAGTTACGTGCCGCCAGCATTTTATCTAACAAGGCTTGCGGTAGAGGTTCTCCGCTCTCAAAATGCCCAGAGATAAAGGCTAAGGCATCACTCTGCCAACACCAGTTTTCTAGGAACTGACTCGGTAACTCTACTGCATCCCAAGCTACGCCATTAATACCAGACACAGCCGCTTCATCCACTTTAGTTAACATATGATGAATACCATGGCCAAACTCGTGGAATAAAGTAATCACTTCATCATGAGTAAACAGCGCAGGTTTATTGCCAATCGGTTTATTGAAGTTACATGTCAAGTAAGCGACTGGTTTAATCAGTTTGCCATCGGCGTCTACACGACGGTCAATACAGCCGTCCATCCAGGCACCACCGCGTTTGTGCTCACGAGCATACAAATCTAGGTAGAACGAGCCTCGCAGCTCACCGCTATCATCGCTAATCTCAAAAAAGCGTACGTCTGAGTGCCATGTATCAATGCCTTGTTTCTCGGTAACGCTAACATTGAACAGGCGCTTAACGACTTCAAACAAACCGCTCAGCACTTTATCTTCAGGGAAGTAAGGGCGCAGCTGTTCATCTGAAATCGCGTAAGTATGTTGTTTCAACTTCTCTGAGTAATACGCCATATCCCACGCAGCTAATTCGGCGACTTGATAATGTTCGTTAGCAAAAGCATTCAACTCGGCCAACTCGCGCTCTGCTTGTGGTTTAGAACGACCCGCAAGATCATTCAAAAAACCCAGTACTTGTGCTGGCGACTCAGCCATTTTGGTGGCCAACGATTTATCGGCATAACTGTCGAAACCAAGCAGTTGGGCTAGCTCGGTACGCAGCTCCAACTCTTCATCAATAATCGCGGTGTTATCAAATTTTTGGTCAGTACTGGCTTGTTCAGACGCGCGAGTACTAAATGCGCGGTACATTTCTTCGCGTAGTTCGCGTTTATCCGCGTAGGTCATTACTGGCAGGTAACTTGGAAACTCTAAAGTTAATAAGTAGCCATCTAACTCTTTAGATTCAGCTGCTTGTTTTGCTGCTGCTAGCGCAGACTCTGGTAAGCCAGCTAGTTCACCCTCGTCTGTAATGTGCTTTTGCCAAGCTAACGTGGCGTCTAATACATTATTAGAAAACTGAGAAGACAACTCTGAAAGGCGCTTAACAATCTCACCGTAGCGGCCTTGTTGTTCAGCTTCTAGGCCAATACCTGAGAGCTCAAAGTCACGTAAGGCATCACTGATCGATTTTTGTTGGGCAAGGTTGTAGCCACCAAACGCGTCACTTTCAGCCAATTGCTTGTAGGCCTGATACAAACCTTTATGTTGACCTACAAAGGTGCTGTATTCAGATAAAATGGGCAGGCAGGCTTCATACGCTTCGCGCAGCTCAGGGCTATTCATGACTGAATTGCAGTGGCTGACCGGTGACCATAGGCGGCCGAGACGATCATTCACTTCATCTAAAGGCAGAATGAAGTTTTGCCAAGTCGCGGTACTGTGTTTAAGCACTTCATCAATCGTCGTGCGGCATTCCTCAATCACTTGCTCTACCGCAGGTTGCACATGTTCTGGCTTAATTTTGCTAAACGGAGGTAATCCGGGTAAATCAAGTAATGGGTTACTCATACAGAATCCTTAAAGACTGAAGAAACGATATCTATGAATACCATAATCTGGGGCTAAAATTTTGTAAATCAACCCACGTTTAGTGATTTGGGCAGTTTACATAGCCTTGATTTAGACTATGATTTCCTTAGGGATTATTTTGGTTTCTCGGTTTATCAATAACCTAGACCAACAGGACTCGTTAATTAATGGACAATAACAACAATACCCCGGTTAATGATAATCCAGGGTTGTGGCAAAAATTAGCTCTAAACAAAGGCACTAATAGCCTTTCCTTGCGCATGTTGTCCTATATTCTCATCTGTTCCACTTTACTTGCCTTAATTATCACCCTTATTCAATTACGCTACGACTACAAGCAAGACGTACAAGTGATTGAAAAAAGCATCGATCAAATTGAAGTCAGCTTCTTGCAGCCTATTGCCGCCAGCCTTTGGAACCTCGACGAAGAGCAAGTAGAGGTGCAAATAGAAGGCATTATGAACCTGCCTAATATGCAATATGTGCTGGTAAAAGAAATTCTCGGATCATCTGAAGTGCCTTTGTTAGCCCGTGGTCGCTCAGCAGATCGCTACGATTTATCCCAAGAATTTGAACTTATTTACCAAGGTGAGATGGTAGGTAAACTGTTTGTAGCCGCTTCTCTAGAGCAGGTTTACGAGCGATTGTGGCAAAAAGCCATGCTAATTCTAATTAGTCAAACCGTTAAAACCCTCGTGGTCTCCATCGGCATCTTGTTCATCATTTATTATGTGATTGTGCGCCACCTCAACACCATTGTGGAGTACACCCGTAACCTAGACCTAGATAACTTAGGTGCCCCCCTTAAAATAGATACTGGCGCTAAACAGCGTAACGATGAGCTGGGGGAATTGGTTAATACCCTTAATCAAATGACCCAAAAGATTGATCACGAGTTCGACCAAAAACTCAAAGCAACCGAACAATTAGCCCACGAGCGAGACTTTTCAGCCACCGTAATTAACGCCAGTAATGCGGTTATTGTCACCCTAGACAACCAGTTAAACGTACTCACTGCCAACCCAGCAGGGGTAATGCTCACCGGTTTTCATCAAGAGGAACTAGAGGGGCAGAACTGGTTAAGCGTATTTATTGATAACGATATGCGCCAAAAAATCGAAACCGATTTACGTGAACTGCGGGTGATTCAAGATCAAGAGCTTACGCTTACCGACCAAGCCAATAACCAGTACACCTTATTGTGGACGTTCGTGCCCTTTTACGAAGGCAACCACGTATCCCGCATGATTGCGTTTGGTTACGACATTACCCCCCTTAAACGGGTAGAGAATGAGATTAAAACCCTCAACGACGAACTTGAACAAAAAGTGCAATCGCGTACCGAACGTTTAGAAGAAAGTAACCTACAACTGGCTAGTGCTTTCGACAAACTAAAAAATGCCCAGCAATCTTTGGTAGAAGCCGAGAAAATGGCTTCACTCGGTGGCTTGGTAGCCGGTGTAGCTCACGAAATCAATACACCCATTGGTATTAGTGTGACCGCCGCGTCTTATCTTCAAGAACAAGGTAATCAGCTAGAGAAGAACATTGAAAGCGGCAAGCTAAGCCGTAAGTTTATGGAAGATTTGATTCAAAACCTTAATCAGTCTACCGACTTGCTCCTAAGTAATTTACGCCGCGCATCTGACCTTATCAGTAGCTTTAAACAGGTAGCCGTCGATCAAAGCTCCGAAGCATGTTACACCTTTAACTTACAAGAAAATGTAAACCAAGTGATCACCTCACTAGGGCACAAAGTACGTCGTTCTGGCTGCGAAATTATTGTAGATTGCCCAGACGACTTAGAGCTATATAGCTTCCCTGGCAGCTTTACCCAAATTTATTCCAACCTTATCCTTAATTCGGTAAAACACGGTTTTGATGATTGGGATGGTGTTAAACGTATCGACATTTCAATTCATCGAGAAAACGACCAGTTGCATATCGATTACCAAGATTCTGGCCGAGGCGTAGATAGCCAGATTGCTAACCGCATCTTTGACCCCTTTGTTACCTCTAAACGCGGCCAAGGTGGCAGCGGGCTAGGCACCCATATTGTTTACAACTTGGTGGTACAACTGCTTAAAGGACATATCGCCTTCGACAGTAAACCCAACGAAGGGGTGCACTTTTCGATTCGCTTGCCCTACCAAGCGCAAAAAGCTGATTAACATCTGTCTCTAGTACAGGCTATACTGCTGCAAGTTTTCGGCCCTTTACGGAGTACCTTAATGAAAGAATTTGACTACCTATGCATCGGCGCAGGCAGCGGCGGTATTGCCTCTGCGAACCGTGCATCTATGCATGGCCAGAAAGTGGCCTTGGTTGAAGCTCGCCATGTTGGCGGCACTTGTGTGAATGTGGGTTGTGTCCCTAAAAAAGCCATGTGGTTTGGTGCCCAAGTTGCAGAAGCTATTCACCGTTACGCCCCAGATTACGGCTTTGATGTACAAGTAAATAAATTTGATTGGTCTACCTTAGTGGCCAGCCGCGAAGCCTACATTAAGCGCATTCATGGTTCTTACGACCGTGTACTGGGCAACAATGGCGTTACCTTAATAAACGGCTTTGCAAAATTTGTAGATGCGAATACGGTTGAGGTAAACGGCGAGCAAATCCGTGCCAAGCACATTCTTATCGCTACCGGTGGTCGCCCAAGTATTCCTAATATTCCTGGCGCAGAGCTGGGCATAGATTCAGATGGATTCTTTGCACTTACCGAGCAACCTAAACGTGTGCTGGTGATTGGTGCAGGTTACATCGCAGTAGAATTAGCCGGTGTATTACATTCACTAGGTAGTGAAACGCATTTAGCGGTACGTAAACACGCTCCTCTGCGTAACTTCGACCCTATGCTAAGTGAAACCTTGGTAGAGATCATGGCTGAAGACGGCCCTACTTTGCATACACAAAGCACACCTAAAGCCATTGAAAAGCAAAATGATGGCAGCTTAGTCGTTAGTTTTGAGAATGGAAATAGCTTACAAGTAGACACTGTTATTTGGGCAATTGGCCGCGAGCCAGCCAACGATAACATTAACTTAGAAGCCGTTGGTGTAGACACAGATGACAGGGGCTACATTAAAGTCGACGAATACTCAAATACCTCTACGCCAGGTATTTATGCGGTTGGCGACAATATCGGTAAGGTAGAGCTTACGCCGGTAGCGGTTAAAGCAGGACGTTTATTGTCTGAACGTCTATTTAATGGCCAAACCAACGCTAAAATGGATTACGACTTAATTCCTACCGTAGTATTTAGTCACCCAGCCATCGGCACCATTGGCCTAACCGAGCCAGAGGCGATAGCGCAATATGGTGAAGCCAATGTAA
This sequence comes from Agarivorans sp. 1_MG-2023, assembly GCF_030548385.1. Taxonomy (NCBI): domain Bacteria; kingdom Pseudomonadati; phylum Pseudomonadota; class Gammaproteobacteria; order Alteromonadales; family Alteromonadaceae; genus Agarivorans; species Agarivorans sp. 1_MG-2023. The sequence goes on from NZ_JAUOSJ010000016.1 coordinate 63,413, forward strand.
AAGTGTATAACTCAAGCTTTGGCGCGATGTACACCGCAGTGACTCAACATCGTCAGGTGACTAAAATGAAGCTTATCTGTGCTGGCGAAGATGAAAAAGTAGTTGGCTTGCACGGTATTGGTTTAGGCATGGACGAAATCCTACAAGGTTTTGGCGTAGCCATGAAGATGGGAGCAACCAAGGCAGATTTCGATGCCTGTGTCGCCATTCATCCAACTAGCGGTGAGGAGTTTGTAACTCTACGTTAGTCAGATATAAGCAACTAGATGGATACCCGTTTAGTTGCTTTTTCTTTCGCTTCTCTTTAAACAGCCCCAAGTTAAGCTTCCTAGCTCCTCCTCAGTCAAAATTAAACAGCCTTGTTTTCATTATATTTTTAACGCTTAGCTCTACGCCAACTACACTCAATAAATCAGTCTCCTTTAGTTCTTAGGATCTCATGAGTATGGATACGGTGTATGCGATTGCTGAGCTTGAATCATTCCTTATCGCCTTAACAGTGCTGTTTATCGGCAGAATCATTTGCAACTATGTCGCAATTCTTAAAAAGTACAATATACCCGAGCCTATTGTGGGCGGATTAGTGGTAGCCATTGTGATCACCCTACTCAAATTCCGTGGTATTGAACTCACCTTTGCGCTGCCCTTACAAGATACCTTAATGCTGATGTTCTTTAGCACCGTAGGGCTAGCAGCCAACTACAAGTTATTAGTGAAAGGCGGTAAAAAGGTATTTGTATTTTTAGGTATAGCTTCACTGTATATCGTTCTGCAAAACGGTCTTGGGGTTATGCTCGCCAGCGCCTTAGGTTTAGAGCCCATGATGGGATTATTTGCCGGCTCTATCACTTTGTCTGGTGGCCATGGAACCGGCGCAGCCTGGTCACAAATTTTTGCTGAAGAATACAATATTCAAACCTTGGAGTTTGCTATGGCAGCCGCCACCTTTGGCCTAGTAATGGGAGGGATAATTGGCGGTCCGGTTGGCCAGAGGTTAATTAACAAACATAATTTAGAATCACCTTTCTCAAAAGGTAAAGATCACCATAAAAAGCATCCAGACATTGTCACCTACAGCCGTAAAGAGGAAGACTTAGTTACCCCGACTTCAGTAATTGAAGTGCTATTTTTATTATTGCTTTGCGTCGTTGCAGCAAAATTTACTAAGCAGTTAGAAGTAGAACTCGCATTAAGCTGGCTAAAAATGCCAGACTTTGTTTACGCGCTGTTTTTTGGGGTAATTATTGCTAACAGTTGCGAACTTAGCGGACGCTACGAGATTAACCACGAATGTGTTGATCTATTAGGTACGCTTTCACTGTCACTGTTTTTATCCATGGCTTTGATGAGTTTAAGATTATGGGAGATATTCGATTTGGCCCTGCCTCTTATCATCATCTTACTATGCCAAACCTTAATGATCGCGGTCTTTGCCAGTCTTGTGAGCTTTAGATTAATGGGCAAAGACTACGATTCATCGGTGATAGCAGGTGGCCATTGTGGATTTGGTTTAGGGGCAACCCCCACAGCAGTAATGAACATGAGCGCATTAGTCTCTAGAAACGGGCCTTCGCCGCCCGCTTTTATGGTGGTACCTATAGTGGGGGCGTTTTTTATCGACATTGTGAATTTAATTGTACTGCAGACTTACATTAGCTTTTTAAATTAACACTAAATAAAAACGGCGCAGAAAGCGCCGTTCTTGATAAAGCCAGTTGGCTGCTATTGCTTAGCTCTGCGCCTTAACCAAGCTAAACCTAACAGTGCGAAGCTAAAGGGAATCCAGGTTTGGGGCTCAGGTACTCGGGCGTTAATCACTTGAATCGAGGTACTGGCCAATAGCTGTTGTTGCGAGTCAAAGGCACTTAATACAAAATCATAAATACCGACATCTAATGCGTTAAAGTCAAAAGGAGCAAATTCCATATTCCAAGAATTTTGCGCTAAGTTATTCACGCCAATATTAGAACCGTAGTTGGCTTCATCAACCAAGCCACCGCCATTAGGCGTACTGTTGTTACCTAAAGCATTGTCGGAGCTTGGTACATTTACTGGATCAAGGCCAATGAAATTAGTACCCGCACTAGGATCAAAATCAATTTCAAGCAGGTAAGAAAAGTTATCTAAAAATCCACCGCTACCATCAAAGCTGCTATTTACCGACCACTCAAAGTTCCAAATAGCTGTTGATGGAGAGTTAGGCGCAAAACTAAAGCCCGAAGGAGGGAGGATATTATCAAATTGATAGGTTCCATCACCGTTACTATTAAACACATTTTGCGGCTGGTTAGTTTCATCAAAACGTAACTTGGCTCTTAAACCGAGTTCAATGCCATTTTGGCGATCAGTGGTAAATCCACCATTAGCATTACCACTACCAAAAATCACATCTCCAGTAACGTTCTGATCATACATAATAGTTGCTGATGCTGTTGTGGCTACCATTAGTAACCCAACTCCTGCCAACACTGATTTTGCTTTTATTATTCTCATTTAGCACTCCATGCGCTTGCCTAGTCGCTCAAAAAGCGTGCATATTTCATTCCTTGATAAAAATCATCCTTTATTTCAAAAGCATATGATAAATGGCAAATTATGTTTACGAACAATAAGCGAAAAATTGTATAAATAATTGACAAAGCAGCCTGTCGAGAGATGGGAGGTGCCTCACAACCTTAGTGCTATTTGCGCCTATAGGCGGGACAAGATGAAAAGTTTTATGATTATTGTTGGAGCCAATTTGTAAAACTAACTGACAGCGGCACCAGCGTTGTAATCTAATACTGGTGCCATTTTAGTTAAAGCTTTTCTAAGGCCTGCTTAATCGGAAATAGTACATCGCAGCCTAGTTGCATAGCGCGTTCTGGTGACCAACCAAACGCTTCGTCAGGCATATCTGCATTGTCTTTAAAAGGCATTTCAATTGTGTAAGACAAGGTTTTAAACTGCTCACCTAACCAAGCGGCAGCAATGCTTAAATTGGCTTGACCAGCTTGGTCTTTTTCGTAACCATGAGTGTCTTGAAAATCAGGTGATATCGCCATAAAAGCGTGCTTGAAAGTATCTTCTAACAGTTTGTGGCGGGCATCGTACGAGGGAACGCCTTCACAGCCTGCCACAAAATTGTAGGGGAGATCTTCATCTCCGTGAATATCTAGAAATACATCACCACCCATTTCCAACATTTTTTGGCGTACCAAGTACACCTCAGGGCTGCGTTCCATACTGGGGTTTTGCCATTCGCGGTTTAAGTTTGTACCTACCGCGTTGGTGCGTAAGTGACCGCGTACCGAACCGTCGGGATTCATATTTGGTACTACGTAGAAAACGGTATTTTCCAATAACTTCATCGACAAGGGGTTGTCTTGGTCCAGTAGGTTACCCAACATGCCTTCCACAAACCACTCTGCCATGGTTTCACCCGGGTGCTGCCGCGCCATTACCCACACTTTGTGTTTGGCCTGCTCAGGGTCGCCAATGGTAAGTAAGCTCATATCGCGCCCATCTAAGGTTTGTCCAAGCGTATTAAGGTTTACTCGGTAATCTTGTTGCATAGTATGTAACAAGTCTTGATGGCGCTCGTAGCTATAAGGAGCAAAGTAAGCAAAATACACGCTGGGTTGCTCTAACAATAATGAGAAATTTAGCTGTTCTCCATCAAATTCAGTATCAATCCTAAACCATTCTTCTCGATCGTAAGAAGCCACTACTTGATAGTCTTTCCAACCCTTAGCATAAGCAGATTTCCCTGCATTGGTGATGCTAAAACGATAATGTTGCTCAAGTGACGCTTCAAAGCGAAAATGAAACCACTGGAAAAACTCAGATTGATTGTCATGTTTTATTTCTAACTGGATATTCTGCGGTTCCTCTAAAGAAATTACTCGAATATTCCCACTATCAAAACGATCTGTAATGTACATTGTGTTCTCACCAGAATAATAAATGGATATGCAGCCAGTATAGCGCTTTAACTAAGTCGCTAAACAACAATTTGTTGGATTAAAAAAGGAGCCTTAGGCTCCTTTCACTAACAACGCTAAACACCGCTTTAATCTTCTTTTAAGGCCATCACCTTAAAGTAACGTACGTCTAAGTCTTTCGCTAAAGACATCGTGCTCTCTACCGTTCGCGACTCGCCTTCTTTTAGCTGTAACTCGCCAAAATCGATGGTTTGCTGATGCACTTGCTGGCCTGTTTGATCAACCAATACAATCGCTAATGACTGCTCAATAGGCCCTTCGGCCAACAATTGGTAACTAACTTCCATATGCTTACCAATATGGTCAGATGCTTCAAAAAAAGCTGAGCGAATTTGAGCTTGGTCGGTAGCAATCAAGGTATCAAAAGCAAACACGCGTAACTCGGGGTGATTTTCTTTATTTAAGTCAAAGTTGTTTCTGCGCTCAATCAGCAGTGCATCTTTTAGCTGACGATTTTGATCCTGAGTAATTTGCGCATCGGTGTGCATGTCTGCGTAATCATCTTTTAGCTGATTATACGAAGGTAATAAGGCGATAAGAAAAAACACTGCGCTAAAGGCTACTATGGCTAAGCCGACACTTATCCAGCGGTATTTACGCACATGTTTATAGGCTTTTTTATAATACTGATGGCGTGCTTTATGGTGCTCGTAGCGCGCCTGCAAGCTCACGCCTGAGTGACCCATTCGCTGATTGGAAGCATTGGCTTCAGTGATTTTAGGCGGCTCTGCCACTATATTGCTCTCGATATCATGAGCAGACATCATCTCTTCCCTAAGATTGTCTAAGTATTGATTTAGTGATTAAGTCATCACTAAATATTTTTGTAACCCTATCAACATAGCAGCTAGATGCAAACTCTACCGTAAGAATCATCTATATGCTTAATAAATGTACTGTAATTGGTAGTGTAAATCGTTTGTTCACACTACAAAGCACTACACTTTACCCGTGTGGTGAGTACAATGAGCGCCAAATTGCACAATAAGTGGGGATGAAATGGCCATTCAATGGTATCCAGGGCATATGCACAAAGCCCAAAAGCAGATTAAAGAAGTGATGCCAAAAATCGATTTAATTATCGAAGTATTGGATGCGCGGATCCCCTACAGTAGCGAAAACCCTTTAGTAGCCACTTTACGTGGTGATAAACCCTGCATTAAGGTACTCAATAAAAGCGACTTAGCCGATCCTAAAGTAACCGCTTTGTGGCAAGAATATTTTGAACAAGAGCAAGGAGTTAAGGCGATTCCTTTGTGTACAATTCAAGGTAATCAAACTCAAGATTTGTTAGCGCTTTGCCGCAGTATGCTGCCTAACAAGGGCGGTGTAGATAAACCTATTCATACCATGATCTGTGGTATTCCAAATGTAGGTAAGTCCACCTTAATTAACGCCTTGGCCGGCCGACAAATTGCTAAAACCGGTAACGAACCCGCAGTGACAAAAGCTCAACAGCGGATCCGCTTAGAAGGCAATATTATCTTATCCGATACTCCTGGAATTTTGTGGCCAAAGTTTGATAATGTCGCCAGCGGCTACCGCTTAGCCACTACCGGCGCAGTTAAAGATACGGCTATGGATTACGATGACGTAGCAGCCTTTGCCTGTGAGTATTTGCTACAAGCTTACCCAGAAGAACTAAAATCCCGTTACAAGCTTGAAGAATTGCCTGATTCAGAAGTGGTTTTGATGGAAGAAATAGGCCGTCGTCGCGGCTGTTTAGTACGTGGTGGACACGTTGATTATGTAAAAGTGGCCACTATTATTCTCAACGAATTACGCGATGCAACGATTGGGAAAATAAGCTTAGAAACGCCCGCGATGGTTGCGATTGAGAAAGTAGAAACCGCTAAGGTTGTAGCTGAGAAAGAAGAGCGTAAAAAAATGGTGGAAGAGTTACAGAAAACTAAAAAGCGCCAGCGCCGTCGTAAAAACAGTTAAGCCTTGAGTAAGTATTGAGTGAACGAGTTTTGCTAGCCCGCAACTAAAAACACCACGCAAAGGCGTGGTGTTTTTCTATAAAGCCAAATACTTACTTAATCATGTAAGCAATAACTTCTTTAATTTCGTCTTCGCTACAATCGCCACAAGTCCCTTTTGCTGGCATAGCGTTAAAGCCTTTCCAGGCGTGGTCAAACAAGGTTTGTTCACCTTGAGCAATACGCGGAGCCCAAGCTGCGCTGTCACCTTTCTTAGGTGCACCTGCCGCCCCAGTACTATGACAAGCAGTACAGAATGTATTGTAAACCGTTTCGCCATCACGTGGGCCACTTGAAGCTGCTGGCGCTTTGGCGACCTCTAATTCACCATCTAGGTAAACTTCACCCACTGGCTTAATACGCTCAGCAATAGCTTCGTCAGACATGTCTGCCGCAAACGCGTTAGGCACAATTGTTAAGCAAATAGATAGTACCAGTGTTTTCCAGTTCAAAAGCTTCACCCTTATCTCTCCTCGTCGTGCCTACTGACCGCAGTATTAGGCATCCTTGTCATTATTGGCAAAATTATACCCGCTATTACCTTGAGGTTAAACCATTGTAAAAACGAATATTAGATTGATGTATCCGAGTTGTTAGTTAGCTAGGATTTTTTAGAATATCGCGCCACGGTAATTGCGGATCGCCCAATGAGATAAAATTGGGGTTTTCTAAAGACTCTCGCTGGTTATAGCTTAATTCACGCAGATGTAAATCGAGCAAAGTACCGCCGGCTTCTTGTAAAATAATCTGTGGAGCACCCGTATCCCATTCCCCTGTTGGTCCAACCCTAATGTAACAATCGGCTGCACCTTCGGCCACCATGCAGCTTTTTAAGCTAGCACTCCCCAATGGGTAAAGTTTGTAATGGTAATTACAGTTTAATATGGCTTGCAGTAAAGCAGGGCGTTGTACTCGGCTAGTCGCCACTCGAATATGTTCTGGCTTCTCAGGATAGTGACGGCTCTGAATAGCACTGCGTACACCATTCTGTTCTTTAAATGCGCCATGCCCTTTAACCGCTGCGTAAAGAATTTGTACGATAGGCCCATAAACTACCCCAAGTACTGGTTGATTATTGTCAACCAACGCAATTTCAGTAGCGAAATCACCGCTACCAGAGACAAACTCTTGGGTGCCATCCAAAGGGTCGACCAGCCAGTAAGTTGTCCAACCTTCGCGCTCAGCCAAGCTTATATCGGCTTGTTCTTCAGATAAAATGGGAATGTCAGGCGTGAGCGCAGTTAAGGCATCCATAATAAAATGGTGGGCTGCGTAATCTGCCGACGTTACTGGTGTAGCGTCGTCTTTAGTCTCACTAACAAAATCGCCTTTTTCGTAAATATTACGAATAATCTCGCCAGCACCGCGGGCTATTTCAATTACCTCAGGTAACACACTAGCAGGGTCAAACATCCTATTACTTTCTCACTTTGTTCTGCGTTAACCATTTCTCTAATAGCAACAATGACGCAACACTGCGGGCTTCAGAAAACTCTTTGCGGGCATATAAACTGTCTATTTGGTTTAAGGGAACCTTAATCACCTCAAGCGGTTCAGGCTCATCGCCTTCTAGTACGCTTGGTTCTAGGCCTTGGGCAACAAACACCGACATATGGCTAGAAAAGTAACCGGGTGCTACCGACAACTCGGTAAGCAACTGCAAGCTATTGGCCTTAAATCCAATTTCTTCTTGCAGCTCGCGGTTAGCTGCTTCAAGGGCTGTTTCGCCACGATCTACCAAGCCTTTAGCAAAGCCTAGTTCATAACGTTCTGTTCCGGCGGCATATTCACTAATAAGCAGCAGTTCATTTTGCTCAGTGATCGGCAAAATCATTACCGCGCCTTGGCCTGATCCAACTAAACGTTCATAAATTCTTTTTTCGCCATTACTGAACTCCAGATGTAACTCTTCAATTTTGAAGAAGCGACTTTCGGCAGCTATGGCGCTGTCTAATAATCGAGGCGGATGATGTTTGCTCATCTATCTTCCTGCTATCATTAAGTTATTGTCATTGTTACATTGCTGTTAGAAGCACTCAAGGACTAGAGACCAAGAATGTTTGACTGGACTAAAATAGACACCGTTTTATTGGATATGGATGGCACGCTGCTAGATTTGCATTACGATAATTACTTCTGGATGCATTATCTTCCCATCTCTTTTGCTCATCAAAATGGCTTAAGTTTAGATGAAGCGCGCGAGCGTTTATTTGCAGATTATGAAACCGTATCGGGCACCTTAGATTGGTACTGTTTTGACTATTGGAGCAACAAAACCAATATCGATATTCGACATCTAAAAACCGAGGTAGAACATAAAATTCAATGGCGAGACGACGTTAAACCCTTTCTTGAAGCGCTCGCCGTTGCGGGTAAAAACCGGGTACTGCTCACCAATTGCCATCCCGATGGTTTGGCAACAAAGATAAAAGTAACTGGGCTAAACCAATATTTAGATACCTTATTTAGTACTCATCAGTTTGGTTTCCCCAAAGAAGACCCAAAGTTATGGCAGGCCTTAATTGAGCATCATCCTTTTGACCCCGAGCGCACCTTGTTTATTGACGACAATGAACATGTACTAGAGCAAGCACATCTATTTGGCATTAAGTATTTGTTGGGTATTCGTAACCCCGATTCAAAACAAGCCAGCAAAGAGTTTACTCATTACCCTTCCATTGATGATTACCATCACTTCACTAAAGAGCTGTTGGGATAAATAAAAAAGCTAGCGGAGTCGCTAGCTTTGGTCGGTTTATCGCGGCAAGCGGCCTTGCTGTTTAAAGCGATAGAAGCCTTGCGGATCAGGTCGGCCAATATATTTAAGGTTGTTACTTATGCTACTTGGCATGTCTGCCCCAGCTTTTATCTTACCTTCGGCAAGCCAATTAGGTTGACCAACTGAAGCCAGTAACTCTAACTCCAATTGTTTATCACTGTGTTTTAGCGCTATGCTTGGTTGGCCTTCATTACAGCTTAAGTCTGCCTTGGCATTATCTAAATCCAGTTCGCCCAGTGGTGTTCCCACTAGCGGGCCTAACCATATTAACTGCCCTTGTAGCTGTTCACACCAGGGGCTGCCTTGGCTAGCATCGGTCAATGCGAGTTGAATATCGCCTTCAACCGAAATAGGTAAAGGCATAGGTACTTGCTCAACAACCCAGCTAGCCGGCGCTTCAAGCTGCCAATCTTTCAAAAACCAACCCGAAAAATTCAAACCTGCCTGGCCTTGGCCCTGCAATTGTTGTCCTTTTCCTAGCTTAATATCTACCGCCAGTCGGCCTAACAATAAAGAGGCTGGTTTAAAGCTCCAACTCACGTCATGTAAGGTAAGGTTAGGCGTGTCTACACTCAATAACTCACCTTGCCAAACTGAACCACTTGGATGATTTAACTTTAGCTGCTTTGGTATAGGTAAATAATTAAGTGCAACACTTAGTGGCGTTGTAGCCACCAAACTCACAAGGTAAACGGCAACTAATAACAGTGCTACACCAATGTACTTCTTCATTCTGCTTTACCTAAACGTAACCTACGCACACCTACAATGCCTGGCTCTTTGCCTTCATCTAAATCTACGTTTTCAACCACTATGCCATAGCGCTGACTCAGCATTTTTAGCCAAGTCATTAATTGGTTAAACGGCACGTTTTCAATCCATACTTCCACTTCATCGCCTTTAGGCTGAATTCGGCTAATGGTAATACGTTGTTGGCGTGCGCTACTGCTTACTGACTGGCTAACATTCACCTTACCAGCATTTTTTTGCGATGGGCCACTAGCAATAATTAACTCACCCTGCTGCTGCGCCCATATCAAGGTTTGCTGCTGATTAAGCAATCGCTGCTTGGCGGTTTCATTCGCATTAGCAATCGGCGACCAAATGCCCCAATACAGTATCGCTAGGGCCACCACCGCTGCGGCAGCCATTACTAGGTTTTGCTCTCGCTTATTTAAGCTTTGCCACCACTGCTTCATGACGCTTTCCTTATTACCACGGTGCCAACTACCGCACCCGCTTTATTGCTTAGCGTGCCTTGCTCGGTTTCAAAGGGCTGAACAGCTTGTCTAAATTGTTCAAAACTCTGGAAGTTTTTGGCTTCTGCTTGCAAACGAATTTCGCCTTTTTTCTGATCGAAGCGCAGGCTAACCGGTTGGAATCCAGTATTTTTATCCATGGCTGACGCAAGGTGTACCATCATCATCAAGAAATCTTGTTCTGGCGCTTGGCCAATTCCTGCTAAAGCTTTACGAAAATCACTACGAATTCGACTATCGCGAATCCGCGATACTTCAGGAAATACTTTTTTATACACCGTGCGAATATTGCTATCTACCTCGGCAATTTGCTGCTCTGTTTTATAGGTATCAACTACCTGATAAGTGAGCGCTAATGCAAAGCACACCCCAGCAGCAATGGCGACTTTGCGCCACTGTAGCCAAATTTTAGTCAGTGGGTTAGCACTAGCATATTGGCCTTGTAACAAATTAAGCTTGGCTTTTTTAGCGCCGTCAGCCAGCAATTTCATGGCTAACTCTGGCGCACGAGCTTGCCACTCAATGCCTTCAACATCTATCTTCGGTGATGGGCTGTAATGCTGAACCACTAATTCTGGATATTGTTTGGCTAACAAAGGAAGTGCAACACTTAACCACGCTTGGTCAATGCTCATGGCTCGACCATCGCTAAAACGAAACAACCATTGTTGGTTTATTTGCAGCGCTGACGCTTGGCCTTCTTCAGGCTTGGGTAAACAGTATCCCTCTACACACCAGGTTTGGCTGTAAATTCCCGCGGTTTCTAACATATCCTGCCAGCTGTCCATCTGCTGATGGCTCACGCAAGCCACATCAATAGTCTCTTTGCCTTTATCTAATAAGCAAATATGTAAACTATCTGGGTCTTGGGCGAGTTGCTCTTCTAGCATAAAAGGAGCGACTTGCTGCCATGAACGCTGCGCAGTTTTTGGTAACTCTAACTGATGGTGGCTTACATCACTGGTGGGTACCAATACAATCACTCGGCGATGTTCGGCTTTGTCTTGCAATACTTCCAGTTCAGCACTGCCCGTTAACTCACCAGCGGCAATAACCTCTTGCTCGTTGTCAGACCATACCATCCAATTAATGACTTCTTTGCCAGTGCTGGGTAGGCGAATAATGAGTTGTTCGTTCACAGTTCGTCTCCAAAACTTCTGCGGATCATTTTAAGATCAGAAGTACCACTGCGCTGAATAACGCTAGTCATTTGTGCTTGTCCTTGTTCATTTTCTACTAACAGCTGCGCTTTAAAATAGTTAGAGCGCAACGCAAGCGTTTGTTGTAAACCCGCTTGAGTTAAAGGAATACCGGCTAACGCTGGGTGAGTCATCATCTCATCCAACAAACGATACCCTTCATCGGGACGGTCATTCAAGACCTGCTGTGCACCAGTGTTATCCAGATCAGGATAAAACAGTGCTTCTAATAACTGGGGCTGGTCAACCGCAATGGTATTCACGTTAACCGCCAAACTGGTTTCGGGTAATGCGCAGATAAACGGCTTTGCTTTGCGGTAGATGCTAGCAGTAACCCCATAAACCGCTCTAAACTCACTGCGATCTGCCATTGGCATGTTCGCCGGCAGATAGCCAGGATTTAAGCCTTCGTACACCCCATCTTCTGCACCTTGTGGCAGAGGAATAGTATCGGCATCAATCCAATCTCGAGTCGCGTCAGTAATTTGCTCTGCGGTATAGGCATCAACCCCTAAGGCCACTAACAAACCGGTAAATTGATCGGCAACTTTAGGCGGCTGACCATCACGCTTATTTGGTTGGCCTAAGGCATTCAAGTTAAAGCAGGCCTGCATATCTAGAATACGGCCTTTGATAATAGAATCTTCTAGTGGAAAAACCATGCCCTCGGTTGCCCAGTATTGACCAAGGTGCACACGATCATCATCTTCCAAATCTTGTTTGATTACTTTAATCGCAAAGGCCTCAGCCCCCGATAATAACCAATTGGCGCGTAACGAATGCTGCAAGTTATTGGCACGGGCTAAATCGAGTTGTAAACGCTGACTAAACTGCGCGGCTACTACCACCATAACAGCCAAAATAAGCATCACAGTAAGCAGGGCTACGCCGCGTTGACGCTGAAGAGAGCGAGGCAAGTTAACCATTATGAAGCATCCGGATCAGGCTGGCTGCCAGAGTTGTTACCGCCACTATTACCGCTATTGCTACTATCACCTTGGTTGGTATTATTGTTTGCATCTTCTTGCGCTTGGCTAGCCACGGGCGCTCGGCTGCCTTCAGGGCTTAAAAACACTCGGCGCAATTCGCCAAAATCTTTGTGAGTGAGTTTTACTTCAATGGCGCGTGGTAATTGATTACTGTCTGAGACTTGGTCGCTCCATCCACTAGAGCCATGAAAACGAAAACTCAGCTCTTCAACGTCATTCAAAATCACCATTTCACGTGGTTCGTAACCTACCACCGCATCAGGATGAGCATAAAAACGCTTAATTAATTTCTCGTCTTTCACGAGGTAAGCAACCCGCTGCAGCTGTGAACGGCGAATCACTGATTGCGGATTACGCCAGCCTAGCACCATCATTTCAATGCCCATATCATCGCTTTCCAGCAAGTACTTTTCAGACATGATTAAAGGGCGCTGTTCTTCAGTTTCGTCACGCGCAGAGCGTGGAGCGAGTTGGGTAAAATCACGTTGCATTAAAAACATAGCGCGTTGCACTTCGCGTAAACGTTCTCCGTGTTTTTGGGAGATTTCATCACTACGCATAACACCTTGCAGTACCTGATACGCAGCCATCGTAAGCAAAGCAAAAATAACAATCGCTACCAGCATTTCTAATAAGGTAAAACCGCGTTGCTTCATTAGCGGCTCACATAACTGGTGATTTCGGCCAAGGCGGCTTTTTCTTCGGCATTGCGATAGACCGAAATGGTGACCGCCACAAAATTAGGATCACTCGTTGCAACGCCTTGCGAGCGCCACTGCCATTCGGTGTCGGCAAATGTGGTAGTGCCTTTGCGGCTAGAGGTACCAGGCCATGTATTGCTGAGTTTAAGCTCAGCCATTTGGTTGTCGGCTATCCACAGGGCAAAGGTTTTTTCTTGAATATAACTGAGGCTGCGTAAATTCTCTGAAGCACTTTTCATAACAGCGGTGCCCGCAATGGCTAACACCGCCAGCGCCACCATTACTTCAAGCAGCGTCATACCGCGCTGCTTATTCATCTTCATCGTCCCTTTCAATGGTAAGCTGACCAAGATCATCACTGCTTACTTGCCAGCGGTTTTGGCTGTCTTCGTAAGCAAATATCAACTTAAAGGGAGTGACTTCGCCACTGCTTAACAGCAACACTTGTGGAACAATGCTTTGTTTAACTTCTTCGGTGATAAAGTCTTTTTCAAACAAATCACCTTCTTCAAAGCCTAAACTACCACTGCCATAGCCTTGCTCTTCTAGCTCGGCATCTTCAAGGCTTAGCTCGAGAAAGTAAGGTTGTTCAAATACTTTCTCTTTAAAAATTCTGTCGTCGAGTTTTATCCAACGTTGTTTCTCCATACGCACAAATTGGTAACGCTCAGCATCGCTATAAATGCCGTAATCATAACCGGTGAGCAAGGCTTGCTCTTGCGCGTATTGCACCAAGGCAGCTAAACGCTTGGCTTGTTGCTCTACAATTTTTTGCTCACTTGAACCTGACACTGACATGACGACCGAGTAAATCCCTATCGACATTAACAGCAATACTAAAATCACTTCCAGCAAGGTAAAACCTTGCTGGCGTGAGCGTAGACTTAAGTGAGACTTGAGCAATTTACTGGTCTAAATTCCAGTTGCCAATATCATCGGCAGTGCCTTCTTCACCATCAAAACCCGCACTAAAGATGTCGATGCGGCCTTTTTCACCCGGGCTGATAAGAATGTAGTCGTTACCCCATGGGTCTTTTTGCAAACGACGTAAGTATCCATCTTCAGGGTAGTTACGTGGCTCTGGGCTTGAGCTTGGTTTACTAACCAAAGCATCTAGGCCTTGATCGGTCGTTGGGTAACGCGAATTATCTAAACGATACATGTCGAGGGCGTTTTCCAAGGCGATGATATCGGTTTTGGCTTTTTGAATATCAGCTTTTTCTTTATTACCCAGTAGGTTTGGTACCACCAAACCCGCTAAAATACCCAAAATAACAATCACCACCATCACTTCCAGCAAGGTGAAACCTTTGCTAGTTGCTTGTGTGTGCATCGATTTTTGCATTGTTCTTACTCCGAAATACCAGTTAAGCCTATAGCCCAACCATGTTATTGAGTTCCAAAATTGGCAATAAAATTGCCATTACGATAAATAGCACGATACCTGCCATGGTAACAATCAAGGCAGGCTCGAATATCCCTAATGCTATGTTTACTTGCATTTCAAACTGACGGTCTTGGTTGTCGGCAGCCCGCTCCAACATACCCTCTAACTCGCCAGAACGCTCACCACTGGCGATCATATGTAACATCATCGGTGGAAACAATTTGGTGGCTTCTAAGGATGAGTGCAAGCTGCTGCCCTCTCGAACTTTAGAAGCTGCGTCTAATACTTGAGCACGCGCATGATCGTTAGTCAGTACTTCGCCCGCAATGCCCATACCTTCTAACAACGGTACTGCACTGGCATTTAGAATACTTAAAGTACGAGCAAAACGCGCGGTGTTTAAACCTTTACTAACTTTACCCACAACAGGCATGCCTAAAATACGCTGATGCCATTTCATGCGTACTTTGTCTTTTTGCAGCATTCGCTGCCACACAACCATGGCAAACATGCTGCCCAAAACAAACACCAAACCGTAGTCACTCACCAATTCACTAACGTAAATGAGGAACTTAGTAGCATTGGGTAACTCTTGCCCCATGTGTTCAAACTGAGCCACCACCTTTGGTACAACTGACACGAGTAAGATGGCGATGACGGCTAAACATACAAAGGTGAGTACCGCAGGGTAAATGAGCGCTTGCATGGTTTTCATGCGCATGGCTTGGCGTTGCTCGGTATAGTCGGCTAAACGATCAAGTACCTTGTCTAAGTGGCCCGACTTTTCGCCCGCGGCCACCATGGCACAATAGAGTTTTTCAAAGACATCGGGAAACTCAGCCATACTGTCGGCCAAGCTGTAACCTTCCACAACTTTAGAGCGAACCCCTAAGATAATGCTTTTAAGTTTGGGCTTTTCACATTGCTGCCCTACCGCTTTCAGCGATTCTTCAATAGGCATTGCTGCGGCAACAAGGGTGGCGAGTTGGCGAGTAAGCAGCGCCAAATCTGAGGTGCTAACTTTGCTCTTAAAACGAAATCCACTACTCTCTTTTTTGGCTTTTTCTGCCACGGGCTCAATTTTAAGAGGAGTGAGCCCCTGTTCACGTAAGTAAGACCGCACTTGACGCGCGGTGTCGGCCTCATGAACGCCAGTAGACTTTTTGCCTTTTGGGTTAAAGGCTTGATACTCAAATGCTGGCATTACTTTAACTATCCTTCGCGGGTAACACGCAATACTTCTTCAAGACTAGTAATGCCCTTCAATACCTTGTTTACCCCATCTTGGCGGATACTAGGACAAGATGAGCGCACTGCATTTTCAATTTCTTGTTCACTACTGCCCGAGTGAATCATGTCACGAACATCGTCAGTGACGGGCAATAGCTCATGGATACCAGTTCGACCTCGATAGCCGGTATTGTTACAACTTTCGCAACCCACTGGACGATATACAGTGGCATCTTTAGCAATGCCTAACAGCTGATGCTCATGCTCGCTCACTACATGAGCTTCACAGCAATCACGGCATAAGGTTCGCACTAAGCGCTGGGCTAATACTGCTAATAAGCTAGAAGATAACAAGAAAGGTTCTACACCCATATCGCGTAAGCGGGTCACCGAGCCAATCGCGGTATTGGTGTGAAGTGTCGATAATACCAAGTGACCGGTTAAACTGGCTTGTACAGCAATTTGCGCGGTTTCTAAATCGCGAATTTCACCAATCATTACCACATCGGGATCTTGACGCAAGATAGCACGTAAGCCACGCGCAAAGGTCATATCAACTTTAGTATTTACCTGAGTTTGACCAATACCCTCAATGTTAAATTCAACCGGATCTTCTACGGTAAGAATATTGCGGTCTTTGGTATTAATATCGTTTAGGCCAGCGTACAAAGTGGTACTTTTACCGGAACCGGTAGGCCCAGTAACCAAAATAATGCCGTGCGGTTTTTTCAATAAATCGCTAATAATATCGCGGTAGTTCTCGGCTAAACCTAAGCTTTCCAATTTCAGTCGCGAGTTATTCTTGTCTAATAAACGCAGAACTACGCGCTCGCCATGGCTCGATGGCATGGTAGATACACGTACATCAACAGCGCGACCAGCAATACGCAAAGAAATACGGCCATCTTGCGGCACCCGTTTTTCAGCAATGTCTAAACGCGCCATTACTTTGATACGAGAAACCAACAAAGCGGCTAGTTTACGATGAGGGCGCAAAATTTCTCGTAATACACCATCGATACGGAATCGAATCACTAAAGCAGCTTCAAAGGTTTCAATGTGAATATCACTGGCCCCTTCTTTAATCGCTTCGGCTAACATCGCGTTAATCAATTTAATGATTGGCGCGTCGTCTTCAGTTTCTAGCAAGTCTTCGTTTTCTGGTAGCTCTTCCGCCAAGGTATAAAAGTCCATATCGTTGCCGATATCTTCCATTAACTGACGTGCTTGCGAAGAGTCTCGTTGATAACCTTCTGTAAGGCGCTGTTCAAAATCATCATCAGACAAGGCTTCACAGGCAAACTCTTGCTTTAATACTCGGCGGATCTCCAGCAAAGCTTCAAGCTCAACCTTAGAATTATGATAAACCCGCCAAGCATCTTGTTGTTTCTCAAGCATTACACCGTAAGACTTAGCAAATACATAAGGCAGCTGCCAGCCTTCAACACCCTCCATATGCGGGGTGTCTGACACTAACGCTTTCTCATCTTCTAATACATTTAGCTCAGCATCTAAGTCCATTACTCGGCACTCACTTGCTCTTTGTTTGCTTCAGCCTCTTTAGCGGCTTTATCGGCTTCTTCTTTCTTTAAGCGCTCATTCTTTTCTTTCAAAAAGTCGATGTATTCTTGTACTTCAGGAGATACATCATCAACCGAGTTAAACTCTGGTAATACCGGTACTTTGGTTTCTGGCATTAACGCTACACCTAGCTCTTCACGCAACAACTGCTGAGCGCGAATTTGACTGTACTTGCGCGAGCTAATATTTTGCATCGTCACTGAGTCACGAATGATAGTTGGGCGAATGAAAATCATTAAGTTACGTTTAACTTTCTTTGAGTTAGTTGAACGGAACAAGTGCCCCAATACTGGAATATCACCCAGTAGTGGTACCTTTGATTCACTCTCTTCAATTTGGTCGTCTAACAATCCACCTAAAACAATCGTATCGCCGCTGTCTACTAACACTGTGGTTTGTAATTGGCGTTTAGCAAATACAACGTCTACTGAAGTTTGCCCCTGTACCTTTGAGACTTCCTGCTCAATGGTAAGTTGAACCGCATTACCTTCGTTAATTTGTGGGGTTACTTTTAGTTTGATACCCACTTCTTTACGGTCAACCGTAGTGAAAGGATTATCGTTACTGCTGCTTGACGCTGAGCCGGTTAGTACTGGTACCTCTTCACCTACAGTAAAGAAGGCTTCTTTGTTATCCAAGGTGGTAATAGACGGCGTTGCTAGTAAGTTAGAACGCGAGTCGTTAGCCGCTGCTTGAACTAATACCCCCCAATCGGCGCCATAAAAACCAAAGGCTGCGCCAGAGATTTTAGCCAATGCGCTGGCTAAACCAGAGATATCACCAGGAGTTTCTGGGTTTACGGTACACGTTTCACCAGTACATACTGTGCTGCCGTCTGTAGGCTGGGCATCGTAGATACCGGCACCAATTTCACTGATTGATACACCAGCGTCGTTAAATTGAGTACCACCGGCTTGGGTAGCCCACTGTACACCGAGGCTAACACCGTCACCTTCGGCCACTTCAACAATAATCGCTTCCACATTGACTTGGGCACGGCGAATATCAAGCTGATTAATAACCCCTTCCAAAGTACGCATGTTGTCAGGTTGAGCGGTAATCACCAAGGTATTGGTGTCTTCATGCGCTTCAATAGAGAAATTGCCGCGCGAGCTACTACTGTTGGCTTTCTTACCACCACCAGCAGCTTCAGCAGCCACAGTTTCACTCACACCTTTTAGTACGTCCACAAGGTCGGCGGCTTTGGCATATTTCAAATAAAACACCCGTGTATTGCCGTAGGTTTCTAACTCGCTATCTAACTTAGCGACTAAACGGACGATACGGGCACGGGCACTTGGCTCACCTGAAACAACAATACTGTTTGTACGCTCATCGGCGACAACTTTAGGAATCAGCAAACTTGCTGCTGCGCCTTTGCCGCCAGTACTCGCGGTTAATGATTCAATAATTCGCACAAGCTCACCGGCTGAGGCGAATTTAAGGCGAATAATATCAACTTCTTGGTCACCAGCTTTATCCACGCGACGAATAATTTCCACCAAGCGATTCACTACTGCAGCACGACCGGTAAGCATAATGACGTTGGAAGGGTCGTAATGCACCACGTTACCACCACCCGCGTTATCGTTTAGCTGACGTAATAACGGAGCGAGTTCTCGTACCGACACATTTTTAACCGCAACAACACGCGTCACCATTTCATCGCCAATCGCTTGATCGTCTCGATCAACAACCGGAATCGCACCAGCTTTAGCGTCTTTAGCACGAACGACTTTGGTGACACCATTAGGCATGTCAATCACCGCGAAGCCGTAAACATCTAAAACACTTAAGAAAAATTGGTAGTACTGCTCTTCGGTAAGTAAGTCGTAACTGCGAACGTTAACCTTACCGCGCACCGCCGGGTCGACAATAATGGTTTTATTGAGATTACGCCCAACCGTGGTGATGAACTCACTAATATCTGCGCCTTTAAAATTTGCCGAATACTCGGTGGCACTCACCATTCCGCAAAGACCTAATCCAATTAGGCCAACAAGGCTGCGGCGAACAAAGCGTAATGCTTGCAACTTCATGTTAAATAAATCTCCGGTACTATTCATCTGGCAGGCTGAACAACACATCCTGCAACTGGCCGTTACGTTCTACGGTTACCGTAATATCCGTTAACTCGGCCATTTCTTGCATCACTTGCATTGCTTGCGCGTTATCACGCAGGTCATATCCATTAAGGGCAACCGCTAAATCATTAGCTTTTAAACCCACTTGTTTAAATAAGGCAGCATTTTTACCAGGATTAACCCGGTAACCGCTTAAGGCACCATCTTTACGAACCGGCGAAATACGAATGTAATCGGTTAATTTAGAAGGGTCTTTTAATACTTCTTTCACATCAACCTTGGCTGTCTCATCGCTAGGTTTACGGGTGTTGCGCTTGGCATTATTTGCATTTGCACGGGCTTGCGAGCGTTTGATTTCAGGATCAAGTAACAAACTCTCATAGACACCACGGTGCAACAATATAATACGGTCGGTTTGGATCTCTTTTATGACAGCCTGAGTCCCTTTTATCGACTCTTCGATGCCGTAGGTTTGCTGCTTGCCTTTGTGCTCTACAATCGCTAAGGCTTTTGATTGGTCGCTACTCGCCACCAATCCAGAAAGGGTAAGTTTTAATGAGGTTTTAGGTGCATCAGTCGAAGACGGCGTAACCACCTTTTTAACCGTTTTCTTTGCTTGGTATTCACCAAACAAATGCTGTTTAGTTAAGCTGTCCAGATCAACTTTAGACTGAGTGCTAACCGTATCAACTGGCTGCGGAACCCAGCGAAAGGATTGCGATTTAGTTGGCACTAATAACCACGTAATTGAAGCCAACTGATAAGCGGCTAAACACATCAATAATAATGTGATAAACACGCTGCTCTTTTGAGAAGGAACGTATCGAGCAAACTGAGCTGAAAAAGAGTTAATATCCATTTATTCGTTATAATACATCTGTCATCGTTAACCGATTCTCGATCATCCTTATGAAAAAACTATGGCAAACCGCCTCATTTAGAGGGTTCTTCATTCTAAAGGGAGTTATGCGTAGAACAAGTGCTGCAAGTGTAAATTTTGCATTTAATTGCACTTTTATCAGTTTTCTGCTGGATAACGCACTAATCCAAGACATAGCTAGCCCGCATAAAACTGATATAATTTAATAGATAATATATAAGCCAGCTAAGACTTAGCATGAATTCACAAAACTCTAACAAGCAACAACCGCGCATTGACAAGTGGTTATGGGCGGCTCGATTTTACAAAACCCGAGGGCTTGCACGCGACATGGTGATGGGTGGCAAAGTGCACTATAACCAGCAACGTTGTAAACCCAGCCGCAGCGTCGAAGTTGGCGCAACCATAACTTTATGGCAAGGCCAGCAACAAATAGAAGTGCTAGTACAGCAACTCAGTGACAAACGAGGCCCCGCGCCACAAGCACAATTGCTTTACCTAGAAACCGAAGACAGCGTTAAAAAACGCGAACAATTTGCAATGCAACGAAAACTCATGGCGCAGAATACTAGCCCAGAACGTCGACCTGATAAAAAACAGCGTCGGAAGATCATTCAGTTTAAACAACAATAGTCAGGCCTAAACATGAAGCAAGACATACTCAATCGTTACTTATTCGAAGATTACAATCTACGTGGCGAACTCGTGCAGTTGCAGCAAAGCTACCAAGAAATCGTCGAACAACAAAACTACCCAGCGCCAATCCAAAACCTATTAGGTGAATTACTCGCGGCAACTTGCTTACTGACCGCCACACTTAAGTTTGAAGGCGACATTACCGTGCAACTGCAAGGCGATGGTCCGCTAAGTGTGCTTGCAGTCAGCGGCACCGACCAACAAGAGATGCGTGGCGTAGCGCGTTACAGCGATAACATCGACCCACAAATCAGCTTTATCGACTTAGTGGGCAATGGCCATATTGTCATTACGATTACCCCAGCGAAGGGCGAACGTTACCAAGGCATTGTAGAAATTGACCCACAAGGTGTTGCGGCCAGTATCGAAAGTTACTTTCAGCAATCAGAGCAGTTAAACACCCGCATTTGGTTATTCACCGGCATGTTTGATGGCCGCCCACATGCCAGTGGCTTATTCCTGCAAGCGCTGCCAGCCAGCAAAGATGAAGACGCAGAACACTTTGAGTTAATTAAAACCCTCAGTGAAACCACCACCGCCCAAGAAAGTTTTGAATTAGACGCCGAGCAATTGCTGTATCGCCTCTACCACGAACATCAGGTACGTGTGTATGAACCACAAGATGTGATATTTAAATGCAGCTGCTCAAAAGAGCGCTGTGAAACAGCATTAAGTAACATCGACCACAAAGAATTACTCGAAATTTGCCATGAACGCGGCCATATTTCGATGCATTGTGACTACTGTGGACATGACTATAAATTTAACGAAGCCGACGTTGAAAACATTTTCACGCGCAATATATCGACAAACCCTGCCAAAATTCATTAAACTGACCTCAGGAAATGCGGTGTCAATCGCATTTCCTAGATACAACTCTAATAACCATAAGAAAAGTGCTGGTAATTTGACGACCCTCTCTTTTTGGTACCACTAAAGGGATAGAATCGAAACCAACACCAATAAAAATATAAAATTAAATCTTACCTCTCTACCTACAGGAGACTGCTATGCTTGACGTTGCAGAAAAAGATCAGGTTATCGACCTGGCTCAATACGGCATCAAAGACGTGTCGGACGTGGTGTACAACCCCTCATACCAACAACTCTTCAAGGAAGAAACTCGCCCCGAACTCACCGGCTACGAACGTGGAATTGTCACCGAATCAGGTGCCGTTGCCGTTGATACCGGGATTTTTACCGGGCGTTCCCCAAAAGATAAATACATTGTGCTTGATGATTCCACCCGCGACAGCATGTGGTGGACCTCTGAACAAGCCAAGAACGACAATAAACCCATTGATCCTTCGGTTTGGGCCGACCTTAAAAAAACCGTTACTGATCAACTCTCTGGCAAACGTTTATTTGTGGTAGACACCTTTTGTGGTGCTAACCCTGATACTCGCTTAAAAGTACGTTTTATTGTTGAAGTTGCTTGGCAAGCTCACTTTGTTACCAACATGTTCATTCGTCCTACTGCCGCAGAGTTAGAAGACTATGAGCCTGACTTTGTAGTAATGAACGGTTCTAAAACCACCAACAAGAAATGGAAAGAACAGGGTCTAAACTCAGAAAACTTTACCGTTTTCAACATGACCGAAAAAATGCAAGTGATTGGTGGTACCTGGTACGGCGGCGAAATGAAGAAAGGTATGTTCGCCATGATGAACTACTACCTTCCTCTTAATGGCATGGCGTCAATGCACTGTTCTGCCAACGTTGGCAAAGACGGTGACACCGCTATCTTCTTTGGTTTATCTGGTACTGGTAAAACAACCCTGTCTACCGATCCTAAGCGCGAGCTAATTGGTGATGATGAGCACGGCTGGGATGACGAAGGCGTATTTAACTTTGAAGGGGGTTGTTACGCTAAAACCATTAAACTAAGCAAAGAAGCTGAGCCTGACATTTACAATGCCATTAAACGTGACGCATTGTTAGAAAACGTCACCGTTCGCAATGATGGTAGTGTGAACTACGATGATGGGTCTAAAACCGAGAATACTCGGGTGTCTTACCCTATCAATCACATTGAGAACATTGTTAAGCCTGTTTCCAAAGCGGGTCATGCTAAAAAAGTGATCTTCTTAACCGCTGATGCCTTTGGCGTATTACCGCCCGTTGCTAAGCTAACGCCTGAGCAAACTAAGTACCACTTCTTGTCTGGCTTTACCGCCAAACTTGCCGGTACTGAGCGTGGCATTACCGAGCCAACACCGACTTTCTCAGCATGTTTTGGTGCGGCCTTCCTTACCTTGCACCCTACTAAGTATGCAGAAGTACTGGTTAAACGCATGGAAGCAGCCGGCGCAGAAGCTTACCTAGTGAATACCGGTTGGAACGGCACAGGAAAACGTATTTCCATTCAAGATACTCGCGCAATTATTGACGCCATTCTTGACGGCTCTATCGAGCAACAAGAAACTAAACAATTGCCAGTATTTAATTTGGAAATACCTACTAGCCTACCCGGCGCAGATACAGAGATTTTGGATCCTCGTGATACTTACCAAGATCCTCTGCAATGGCAAAGCAAAGCAGACGACCTAGCCCAACGCTTTATCAATAACTTCGATAAGTACACTGATAACGCCGAAGGTAAAGCACTGGTTGCTGCTGGCCCTCAGCTAGACTAAGTACTTCCCGCAATAAAAAAACCAGCCTAAGGGCTGGTTTTTTTATACTTACACATCACTAAAACTTAACGGCCAGATTTAAACTTGGTCCATAAACGCGTACGAGTACGTTCTACTTTTGGTGGCACAGCCACAAAACCGTATAAATGCTCAGAAGCTTCTTCACTAGGGTAAATCCCTTGGTGAGCGGCAATCTCAGGGTCAATTAAGGCGGTAGCTTTAGTATTTGGGTTAGCGTACCAAACAAAGTCGGTCACCTTAGCAATTACTTCTGGGCGCAATACATAGTTAATAAAGGCATGAGCGTTCTCTGGGTGTTTAGCATCTTTTGGAATGGCAAACATATCAAACCACACGCCAGCGCCTTCTTTAGGAATAATGTACTCAAGCTCTACGCCGTTGTCGGCCTCAGCAGCGCGATCACCGGCCATTAACACATCACCAGACCAACCAATCGCCACACAAATGTCGCCGCTGGCTAAATCATTAATGTATTGCGAACTATGGAAGTAGCGAATGCTGGGGCGAAGTTGCTCCATCAGCGTTTCAATCTCGCCTTTGTAATCACTCTGCTTAGCACTGTTTGGATCTTTGTCCATGTAATTAAGCATCGCGGCCACAACTTCGCTAGGTGCATCCAAGAAAGCAATGCCACACTGGCTAAGTTTAGCGGCGTTCTCTGGGTCAAAGACTAAGGACCAAGAATTAAGGTCGGCATCTTCACCTAAAATCTCTTTTACTTTATTTACGTTGTAACCAATACCCGTAGTTCCCCACATATAAGGAATACCGTATTGATTACCTGGGTCAAAACTTTCTAGCGTGGCCAGTAGTTTAGGATCTAAATTATCCCAGTTGCTTAACTTGCTGCGGTCTAGTTTTTGATAAACTCCTGCCGTAATTTGGCGACCGTAAAAGTCATGCGATGGTGAAACAATATCAAAACCGGTGCTGCCCGATAGCAACTTGGCTTCTAATACTTCGTTGGAATCAAATACATCGTAAACCACCTTAATACCGGTTTCTTTTTCAAACTCGGCGATAGTGTCTTCAGCAATGTACTCAGTCCAATTGTAAACATTTAGTACTTTCTCTTCTTGAGCTATTACTCCGCTGGTGGCCAAAGCTAATAGGCTAACTAGCAGCATGTTTATTCTATTCACTCATGCAATCCTCATTATGGCGTGATACTTAAATCACAGTGGTTATCTATTTATTAGTTTAGTGCAGATGCCGTTTTATCACTGACAAAACTCTCGATTCTGCTCAGTAAAGAAACTGAGCGCGATAGTAACGGGTAATTAATTGAAACCCAAGTGCTAGCTGGCTAACAATTATCCAAAAAAGCTCTTTGAAAAGCCTTTACACCTCGGTAAAATTGGCGATTAACTAATTTTTTGAGTTAATCACGTGGCAACAAGGTAAGGACCGCGTTTAACACAATAGGAAGGAAGACATTCAAAACAATGATTAGCGATCAACAAATAGAGACCATTCGTCTGCAGCTCGTCGAGCAACTTAACGAAACTCAACAGCGCCTAGAGCAAGACAGTCAGCTATTTAAAGACAAAGAAGATTCTGGCGACGATGTCGATCGTGCCAACCAAGAAGAGTCTCAGCAACTGCAGCTAAATCGTCGTCAGCACGACATCGCCCACGTTAAAAGCATTAAAGATGCGCTACGCCGTATCGAAGAAAAAGACTATGGCTTTTGTGAAGGTTGTGGTGAAGACATTAGCTCAGCTCGATTAAATGCACGACCAGAATCGCGTTACTGCATTGATTGCCAAGATTATCGCGAGCGTAAAAGCAGCCAATACGCCTAATCTGGGCGCTATTTGCAAATAATCTTAGTATTCCTTATTAAGATCATATTCACTGGCTCTGCTCGCTGATATAATTCCGTTCCGATTTCACATCGGATTAGGATCTGCGAGCATGAACAACCCGCTTTATCAAAAGCACATTATCTCTATCCCTGATTTTTCCCGTCAGGAACTTGAGTTAATCGTCGACACCGCCCAAAGCATTAAACAACAACCCCGTCCCGAGCTACTAAAAAACAAAGTGGTGGCTAGCTGTTTTTTTGAGGCTTCGACTCGTACACGTTTATCTTTTGAAACCGCAGTACAACGTTTAGGCGGCAGCGTAATCGGCTTTGCCGATGGTGGAAATACCTCGCTGGGTAAAAAAGGCGAAACCCTGGTTGATTCAGTAAAAGTAATTTCTTCTTATAGTGATGCTTTTTTCATGCGCCATCCCCAAGAAGGCGCAGCACGCTTAGCCAGTGAATTCTCCAGTGTTCCGGTAATTAATGGCGGCGACGGTTCTAACCAGCACCCTACGCAAACCTTGCTCGATCTATTCACCATTTACGAAACCCAAGGGTCATTAGAAGGCTTAAAAGTCGCTTTTGTTGGCGATTTAAAATATGGCCGCACTGTACACTCCCTCACTCAAGCTTTATCGCTATTTGGTTGCGAGTTTTACTTTATTGCGCCCAAAGCGCTGGCGATGCCTGACTACATTATTGAAGAATTAAATGCCCGTGAAATCAAATACAGCTTGCACGACAGCATTGAAGAAGTGGTAGACGAACTCGATATTTTGTATATGACCCGAGTACAAAAAGAGCGCTTTGACGAAACCGAATACCAGCATATGAAATCAAGCTTCATCTTGCGCGCAGACATGCTGAAACAAGTGAAAGACAACTTAAAAATCTTGCATCCTTTGCCACGCGTGGATGAAATTACCACCGATGTAGACACCACTCCTTACGCTTACTACTTTGAACAAGCAGAAAACGGTGTTTATGCTCGACAAGCGCTACTCGCCTTGGTGATGACTAACGAATTTGGAGCTCAATAATGAAGAAGAAGTTGCAAGTAGAAGCCATTGCTCACGGCACCGTTATTGATCACGTACCAGCCGGTCAAGGCATCAAAATTCTTAAGTTTTTCCAACTATCGGCCGCTCAAGAACGAATTACCGTAGGGCTTAACCTGCCAAGCGGCGAGCAGCAGCAAAAAGACTTAATTAAGGTAGAGAACACCGTATTTGATGAGAACCAAGCCAATCAGCTAGCCTTGTTTGCGCCCAACGCGACCATTAACTTAATTGAAGATTTTGAAGTAGTACGTAAATTTCATGTTTCTACACCTGAGCAAGTAAAAGGTGTGTTTGCCTGCCCTAATAGCAATTGCATTAGCCATAACGAGCCTATCGACAGCAACTTTTATGTCCGCCATCAGCAGCAAGATATTAAGTTAAAATGCCATTACTGTGAAAAAGCCTTCGACCGTGGCTTGTTTTCAGAACTCGACTAACCACTTCTAATTAGCGATAAAAAACAGAGCGCCAGCCGCTCTGTTTTTGTTTGTTGCACTTAGTGACTCACCCCGTAATAAAAAAGCCAACGTGCTACGGCAGTTCATCTATATTTAATACACTAATGACAAGCTCAACAAATATTGCTGTTACAAAGCTGTTAGCTTAAGTTATTGTAGAGTAACAAATTACTGATCTATTTAACGGTTTGACGCGTAAACAGAGTTAATCCACATTAATGATTTAACTCTAATGCCCCGATACAAGGATGTGACTAATGTTTAAACGAGTAAGCTCGCTGCTCTGTTGTAGTATGTTGTTTAGTTTCACTGCCGATGCTCGCCCTTTAGCTGAAGAAC
Source organism: Agarivorans sp. 1_MG-2023 (assembly GCF_030548385.1). Taxonomy (NCBI): domain Bacteria; kingdom Pseudomonadati; phylum Pseudomonadota; class Gammaproteobacteria; order Alteromonadales; family Alteromonadaceae; genus Agarivorans; species Agarivorans sp. 1_MG-2023. Next base: position 90,488 of record NZ_JAUOSJ010000016.1, read on the forward strand.
CGGGTTGGTCTGCCACCATTAACCTCAACGTGGGTTATGTTAGTGGTCAGAACCAATTCTCAACTGACGACGACAATCAAATAACCGATGATTTAACGAACAATGGTAAGAACTCTAGCTCGGCAATTGTTTATCCGCTATTACGAGTGGAATACACCACCGAAGATCTAAAGAACCAATTCTTCTTAGGTAACAGCCGCGAGAATTTAGGTCGAGCACAATTCCAATACGAATTAGGGTATACCCGCGCAATTAGCGACCGCAGCAAAATTACTGCCGCCTACTTCCCAGAACTTCCCTTACTTAACGACACTTGGGCAGACCCTTATTTGGTTGGCGCAGCTCGCCAAAAAACCGATGAGAACTACCAAGGTGGTAGAGTTCGATATGAAGCCATAGCCGATGGTCCCTTAACGCTTGAATACGTGTACGCAAAACGTACTGTAGACAACGAGCAAAGTGGTGTTGATTTATTTGGAGCGGGTTCAGCAGAAGCAGAAGCCCTTAAGCGAAATGCCAATTTACACCGTATCATTGCCGAAACCTTTGTTCCGCTGTCTCGCAAGTGGTTCTTAGCACCTGCGGTGGCTTACACCACCGCCAAAGCCGACGGTGACGCTAACGACTTTGACCAATACACTCTGCGCTTAACCAGTATTTACCGCTCTGGCCCTAATGTATTCACCTTAAATGCTGAATACGGCCAAACTAAATTTTCTGGTGCTAACCCAGTGTTTGATAATCAAACCCAAAAAGATGACAAAGTGTCCTTGTTTGGTATTTACGTTTACAACGAACCTTTTGGTTGGAAGAACACCATGTTCAACGTATTAGGTGGTTATAACAATACCGACTCAAACATCACCTTTTACGACAGCAAAGGTGGTATTGCAGCCTTCGGTTTCGGTTATACTTTTTAAGCAAACTAGCACTAAAAAAGGCAGCCTAGGGCTGCCTTTTTTGTTCATTGCGGTAAGCGTTAATCTTGGCTTAAATCTAATTCGGCCAGATAAATGGCTGTTTTATCCTCATGGCTAGAATAGTAACTGCAATATATTGCATTACCTTGCTGCACCAAGCCGGGGTAACTAGTATCGCCATCTGATGGCAGCACTTGTACCTCATTCAGTTTTCCTTGGTCGGCATCTAACCAACACAAACTGGTACGCACCGGTTGATATAAACGTACCGCGCATAACAAACGCCCATCGTCTAGTTTAAGCATGGCTGGCCCACCAATAGGAATACCTAGATCCTGCCACTGCCAATCCAAATAAGGCGGTTTGGCATAACCTAGCTGGCCGGTGCCACTGTCTTTGTCACGACGTAGTAAACACAAAGCAGCGCCGTCGTCTAACAAACTCAAGTCGTGCTCGTTAGGGTAAGCCAAGCCGTTTTGGGCTAGGCTAAATAGCGGATCTAAATGCATTTGGTAATCACCGGCAGCATCCATTTTATATAGGCTCACTTTATCTAAGCTGTAGTTATACGCCACCGAGTAAGCACCATCGGCTAAATAGCGGCTTCGCCACAACCACATATTGGCATCACCTTGGGCACATAGTTCAGTCCAACTACTACCATCATCAGACCAGGCTGTGAAGCTTTGTAGATCAAACCTTTCGCTGCTGCGGTTAACCCCCGCGCAGGTTAATAACAATCGGCCATCGGGGCTTTGCACTAGCTTTGGGTCACGTAGATCTATGCCATCAATGTGAATCAAGGCTGCTGAGCTAAAATCGTTTTCATCATAGCCTCGACGAAGAATACGAATATCGCCTTCATCACTCACGTGCCCTTCGGCTTCGCGAAAGCATAACCACAGGGCCTGTTTAAACTCGCAGAGATCGGTAAAGGCATTGTGTTCCCCTTCATCCCAAACCCGCTCTACCGAACATAACTTCATAAACACCCTCTGAGTGATTAATCCAGCCTCTAAGCTGACAATTTTAAGCTAATGATTTAAATGGCAAAGTAACTTAACAAGCACACCAAGTTAAAGCGCCGTGACTTAATACCTTTATCGACGAATATCGTTTAAGCTGAATAACAGTTTTAGTTAATCGCAAAAATATCCCAAGGAGGGACTATGTTTTTGGATTTTTTCGCTTTAGGGCTACTGTTTTTTGTTGGCCTCACGCTGTTTTACGGAATTATCGCCATTCACGATATTCCCTATGAAATATCTAAACACCGTAATCACCCCCATCAAGACGCCATTCACGTAGCTGGCTGGATAAGCTTGTTTACCTTACATGTTATTTGGCCCTTTTTATGGATATGGGCCACCTTATATCGAGAGGATCGTGGCTGGGGCTTTAAGCAACTCGAACAGCAAGAACAAGCCATAGAGCAAAAAGAACAGCAACTAGAATCTCGCGAAGATGAACTTGCTGCCGAAGTGGCCAAGCTAAAACGGCAAGTTGCCATTATTAGCAAACATGTACAGCAGCTAGAACAACAGGAGAATCAATAATGGATTTATTGCTCATTCTCACTTACACCGGCATTTGCATTGCGGTGTTCAAAATATTCAATATTCCACTCACTAAATGGACAGTACCTACCGCAGTGCTTGGCGGCATTGTTATTATTGGGGTGCTGCTCATATTAATGAATTACAACCATCCGTTTACCGCCCAAGCGAGACAAATATATACTTCGGTGCCAATTATGCCTCTAGTAAGAGGTAAGGTTATAGATGTACCGGTAGTGCCAAATCAGCTGATTAAAGAAGGCGATATACTGTTCAAGTTAGACCCAGAACCTTTTGAAGCGGTGGTAGCACAACGTGAAGCGGAAGTTGCAGCAGCGCAACAACAAGTACCACAACTATTGGCACAATTGGCCAGCGCTCAAGCCACCACCAATGCCGCTAAAGCCGAACGAGACCGTACTCAAAAAGCTTACCAACGTTATGCCGAAGGCCGCAAAAAAGGCGGTAAAAACAGTCCCTTTACCGAGCTAGAAGTAGAAAACCGCCAACAAGCTTATTTAGCGGCCGAGGCGCAACTGCAAGTAGCCGAAGCCAATGAAACCAATGCACGTTTGGCCTACGACTCGCAAATAAACGGGGTAAATACCAATGTAGCTCGCTTGCAAAGCCAGTTAGATAAAGCCTTATTCGACCTAGAGCAAACGGTAGTACACGCCCCTACCGACGGCTATGTAACCCAAGTGGGTTTGCGCAAAGGCATGGTGGCAGTACCCATGCCGCTACGCCCGGTAATGACCTTTATTCCTAAAGAAGAAAGTATTTTTGTAGGGGCTTTTTGGGAAAACTCTATCAAGCGTTTAAAAGCAGGAGACGAGGCCGAATTTATTGTCACCGCTCAACCAGGTATTGTGTTTAAAGGTACCGTTCGCCAAGTTATGCCAACCATTGCCGAAGGTGAGTTTCAAGCCAATGGCAGCTTACGTGGTGCAGATGCCTTGTTTAAACACAGCCGTAGTTTAGTGATAATTGATCCTGAGCCGCGCTTTGACGACTTCGACTTTCCAATAGGGATCAGCGGCCAAGTGGCGATTTATACCGAACATTTCCATCATGTATCGGTGATTCGAAAAGTACTGTTACGTATGCAAGGTTGGGTGAACTACATTTTCCCCTTCCATTAATGACCCGCTAACAAAAAAGGCCAGCAAATTGCTGGCCTTTTTTGGGACTAGATTTCTTTATTGTTCTAACTCAACAACGCGTTGTTTGAGAGCAGCCAACTCTTGGCGTAGCTCATCAATTTGCTGTTGAAGTTCGGCTTGTTGCACAGGCGCAACAGCCGCACTAGCGGCACTTGGCGCTGCGGCGGCAAACGAAGGCTCACCAGAGAATAAATGCGCATAACGAGACTCACGTTTACCGGGTTCTCGCTCTAACTTAAGAACCAACTTACCGCTTTCGTGATCAGCAAGTGCTTGTAAGCTTTGCTCTACCTCTTGCACGCTAGCAAAATTAGCTAAGCGCTGGCTGCGAGTACGCAATTCACCGGGGGTTTGTGGGCCACGTAAAAACATTAAACACACAATAGCGCGTTCACCTTCACTTAGCTGTAAGCCGCCGAATTGGGTATTACAGAAACGGTGTTGGTAACGGACTACTCGCCCCGACATGGGCGCTTCGGTAACAATTCGTAAATCTTGTAACTCCACCAAAATATCTTGAACTTCGGCTTCACTTAAGGCCATTACCGGTTCACGATTGCTTTTTTGGTTACACGCTAAGGTGAGTGCATTTAACGACAGAGGGTATTGGTCAGGCGTGGTGGTTTCTTTCTCTAACAACGCACCTATCACTCGCGTTTGTTCTACACTTAAATTTTGTTCCACTCTACACCTCTCATTATCAACTAGGCTTACGCTAGAATTATGACATTTAGAATACGTTAAATGGCTTGCTTAAGCAGCTCTTGCTCGCACATTTTCGTACGCTAAATTAAACAAAATTTTCAGCGTTAAAATTTCTTTTAATAAAGCCTCTTATTTGATGTTTTTTTGATGTAGATTAGCTTAACAGGTCTGATTACCCGCTAAGGTAGGCGTCCGCTCAACACGAGCGATTAAACGCGCACTGCCACCACGTGAAACGCTTAAGTAGGGACTTGCTGGACGCTATAGTATGGAATCATTTCGTTGGACTGCAGACTTTGAAACAGGTATCTCTGTTGTTGACGATCAACACCGGCATTTGATTGATCTTATTAATCAAATTGGCGATTTACTTACCGAAAACCAAGCCCCTAAAGGTGCTATTCAACAACTTAGCCAAGAGTTGGATACCTACGTAAAAGAGCATTTTCAAGAAGAAGAGATGCTAATGGCTCAGCATAAGGTAGATGCTCGCCATCGCCGCGCACATGTAAAAGCCCATCAGGAGTTTCTAGATGAAGTGGCTAAACTCAGCCAATTCAACCACAACAGTCAACAAAGCAAAGTAAAACACCTACTCGACTACTTGATTCAATGGCTGGCTTACCACATTCTCGGCATTGACCAAGTATTGGCTAAACAACTGCACTTTATTGAGCAAGGCGATAGCCCAGAGCACGCCTACTGCCAAACAGAACAGCCCAATGATTTAGCGACCGAGCCGCTCATTGCCGCCTTGCGTGGCTTATTTCATCAAGTGAGTGTGCGTAACCACGAGCTATTAAAGCTAAATCAAAACCTTGAGCAAAAAGTGCAAGAGCGTACCCTTGCGCTGCAAAAAACCAACCAGCATTTACAGTCTTTAGCGCATACCGACGTGCTTACAGGCTTACCTAATCGCCGCCATGCCATGATCCAACTCATGGAGCTATGGAAACAATCAGTAGCTAACGATACCCCTTTAGCTTGCATGATGATTGATGCAGACCACTTTAAACAGATTAACGACCGCAACGGTCATGATGCTGGTGATGCAGTATTAATGCTGCTGGCAAGAGCCTTGCGCGAATCGGTGCGTAACGACGACGTTGTGGCTCGTTTAGGGGGCGATGAGTTTTTGCTTATTTGCCCTAATACCGACGAGCAAGGTGCATATCGCTTAGGTGGATCAATTCGCGAACGCATCGAGAATATGCAACTAAATCATCAAAAATATCAGGTGAGTGTGAGTGTTGGCGTGGCTAGTCGCAGCCCCAAAATGCCACACCACGAAGCCATGATGAAAGCCGCAGACAAAGCGGTATACCAAGCCAAAGCCGAGGGTAAAAACTGCGTAAGACTGTATAAACACAACACCAGCAAACAAGCCTGTTAAGCCGCTAGACCTTAATCAGCATAAGACTCAACCAAAGCCCCGCGCTACACTAATAGCATGCAGGGCTAAGGGCTTGCTCGATGGTTTGTTTTAACGCTGGAATTCCTCATGACAATAGACATTAGCTGGTCGGCCCTAGGGCTATTTTGCCTAGTATTGCTTATTCCAGTGTTTATTAACTGGCGCTTTAATTTAGCCTTGGGTAAAGACATTGGCATCAGCCTAATGCGCATGCTGTTGCAACTTGCGCTGCTTGGTGTGTATCTGCAATTTCTTTTTGAGCTAAACAGCCTGTGGGTAAACCTACTATGGTTAACGGTCATGTTGTTAGTAGGGGCCAGCGCCATTATTGGCAAAGCCAAATTACCACGCAAAGCCTTATTTTTTCCGGTATTAAGTGGCTTAACATTGGGTTTAAGCCCACTACTGGTAATTTTGCTACTGGCCCTACTCAACCCCACCCCAGCCTATAGCGCTCAATACCTCATTCCTTTAGCCGGAATGCTTTTAGGCAACAGCCTTAGTGGCAACATTGTAGCCTTACAACGGCTATTTAGCGCCTTAAACGAAAAAACCTCTGAGTACCAAGGTTACCTAGCCCTTGGTGCTAGCCGCCAACAAGCCACCCAAGGTTTTGTACAATCGGCGATGCAACAAGCGTTTGCGCCGGTTTTAGCCTCTATGAGTACCGTTGGTTTAGTTACCCTACCCGGTATGATGACCGGTCAAATCCTCGCAGGTAGTGACCCAATGGTGGCCGTTAAGTACCAACTGGTGATCCTTATCGCCATTTTTGTCATGCTCAGCATTTCTATCGCCACCACCCTTAGCTTGAGTATTCGTGTCGCCATTGGCCAAACGGGCTTGGTTAAACTCGGTAATTTCACAAAATAATTTCTTACAAAGCTTTTATTGATAAAAACATCTCTATACTATTGCGTGATTAGTTTTTATGCTTTTAATCATAGACTTGTACTGAGGTTCGACAACAATGAAGTTTCTTGTATATATAACAATACTAAGTACATCGTACTTTTCTTATGCTGAAGAGTGCTTCGTATCTCAATCTCCTCCTGAGCTATCTAGCTCTAAAGCCGAGCAACTTTCTTTTACTCCTATTGATACCTCAGTAAACGGAGACAAAAGGAAGCTCTATCACTTCAAAGATGGCTCATTACTGATTGCACAATGGGAAGAATGCCAAATAGGCATTGACCTCTATTATTTCAGCTTAGATTCGAGCAAAGATTTGGAAAGTCGCATCAAAAATGCTCAATGGCTAGATAGCCTTTTTCGTGACAACCGAGTAAGCAGGGAGCAAATAGAAAATACCATCAAATCTAATGCTAACTCTAACTTTCTCAGAATCGACCAAGAACACGGCGCAATATTGGAATTGCAATGGGAGACCTTAGCTGGTGAAGAAGTTGGGCCTGCAAATATTTTCAATAGTTCAACAACTTATCGATGGTTTGGCCCTGAAGAATTTTAAAGGAGTAAAATAATGCAGTTAAAACAAAGTGTCGGTCGACAGGGTAAAAACTTATATGGCGATGTATTAGCAGTACAAAAAGGTCTAAATACAGTCCCTATTAAAGGTCCTTTTAAAATATTAGCTGAAGATGGGAAAATGGGGAAAAATACTCAATTAATGATAGAGGAGTTTCAACGTACCATTGTTAAGATGATCAACCCAGATGGAAGAATTGATCCTAATGGCCGATCTTCCAGCATCATCAACTCATACGCACAAAAAAGTGCTACTAGGCATTCATTTAAATACACACCAATGCCTTATTTAAAAGCAGCTAAACCAACTACACGTACACAAAAAGCATCAACCACGAACTCCAGTAAGCCAAAATCTATTCTGTACCGCTCTAACGCAAAAAAAGTGCTAAGTGCTTACACTATGTCTGTTTTGAAACAAATAATGCAACTTTCAAACGTAGATAGTATCGACATTTCAAGCACGCTTCGGACCCCTGAAGACCAAGCTAGAATTATGCTCAATGATAATTTAACTGCGAGCAAGAATGGAATATCAGTTAAAACACACCGGGGTTATTCATATGGTCCAACCGGGCAACTTGTAGATAAAGTCTATACAGATAACAAAGCTGGAAAAACATCGGAGCAAATTAAAGCGTTGATGGTAGCGAAAATTAAAGAAAAACTTGCTACCGGCAGCAGAACATCAAGGCATTGTGTAACAAAAGCGATTTATCAGAGCAATAATATTTTTGATATTCCGTACTCAAGCATAGCAAGCTCTAAACAGGCAGAGTTTGAATCAATTCTGCTCGCTTATAGTGCAAAGTTTAATAAACGAAAGTTTTCAAAAGGTAATACTACAAGCTATACCGCGGTTCAAAAGCCAATTGAAAAAGTAATTGTTGAACGCAGCTGCTGGCATGTTGAACTCCCTCAAACAAACCTGCAATTGCCTACTTTACCTTAAGTTTATAAGCGACCTAGCGGATTTAACCAAGAGCTAAATCCGCCTTATCTGGCTCAGTTAACCAATTGCTTCGCTATAGCCGCAACTTCTACCCCTAACGCTTTTACCCGTTGCTCCATATCTGCATCAGCTAACTGGCCTTCGGCGTTAAAGGCTTGGTAAGACGAGCCTACCGCCACTTGTTTAGGGCTAACCAACACACCTAAGTTGAACAAAATATCGCGCGTATGGGCTAAGCCACGTATGCCGCCTAAACCGCCTGGCGAGGTAGCCATAATACCAGCGACCTTACCTTGAAAGGCAGACCCAATATCAGCGTCTTTAGACGGACGCGACAACCAATCTAAGGCATTTTTTAGCACCCCAGAAATAGAACCGTTGTACTCTGGGCTAGCCAACAAAATACCATCGGCTTGGGCGAATAAGTGCTTTAAATCATTTACCGATGCCGGTGTGCCTTCGGCTTCTAAATCTTCTGAGTAAAGTGGAATAGCAAAATCGGCTAAATCAACGTAGCGTACTTCTGCGCCAGCTTCTTCGGCACCTTGAGCGGCAATTTTTACTAAGTTCTTGTTAAATGATTGAGCGCGTAAGCTACCTGCAAGTGCGATTAATTTAGTCATTTTATGCTCCTCAGCATTGCCTTCTAGATGAAGTTATTGTCGATTTGAGAACATTGTTGCATAAGCAAATTTGAAGAAAAACAACATACGTGCAACACTTCTGTGCATGAATGCACATAAGAATGATTGGAACGACATCCATATTGCTTACCAAGTGGCTAAGCTAGGCACACTTACAGCCGCGGCAGAAGCCTTGGATGTTCACCACAGTACGGTACTGCGTAGAATTAATGCCTTAGAAGAGCGGCTAGGCACCCGCTTGTTTCATCGCCATGCTCGCGGTTATCAGCCAACTGAATCCGGCATAATGCTAACCCAAGCCGCGGAAAGTACGCAAAACGACTTTAGCCGCTTGTTAGGTAAGTTAGCAGGCACCGACAACCAACTATCGGGGACTTTGGTGCTCACCACCGTGAACAATATGGCAGATATTTTGTTGCCAATATTGGCCGAGTTTCAAGCACTGTACCCGCAAATAAAACTGGAATATGCGGCCGACAGTCGCATTTTAAAACTGGAACATGGCGAAGCCCATGTAAGCATTCGTCCAGGTAAAAAACCTAAAGACCTTGATTATGTGGTGCAAAGCCTGGGGGAAATACCCGTCACTTTGTATGGCTCTAAAGACTATGTAAAACGGTACGGGAAAATTGCGTCACTAGAGCAGGTGGTAGGTCATAAGTTTATCTCAACCATCGAGCCTTATTTGCAAATTAGCTTTATTCATTGGCTGAATAGCCAAGTCGAACCGCAGCAAATTGCTTTGAAGGTGAATGACTTTAATGCCTTTGTTCCTGCTATAAAGGCAGGCTTTGGCGCAGCGCCTTTGTCTTGTCGCTTAGCGCAATTGCATCCAGAACTAGAACCACTTATTTCTCCCCCTGCACAGTGGGCGATACCTCAATGGCTCAGTACTCACGTAGACACCCACCGCACCAGTAAAGTACAGGCCTTTACTCAGTTTTTAAAGCAACGTTTTAGTACCTTAACAAACGCCAATTAGCCAGAATGTGGCGAATACTACTGGTTACTTTCACTGGGTTGATACCGATAATGGCCAGTAATTTGGTAGCTAAATAGCATGTCTTCTAGTTGAGGCCCCAAACCAATGTTGTGCACTATTTTAGGCACTCCAGCGGCTGATAACTGGTCACTCACAATACCAATATGTGGCAAATTGCCCGGTAGCATCCAGGTGACTATATCACCGGCTTGGTAATCGCTGGCTTGCTGGCTACGCGCGAACGACTCGCCATGGCGAGCAAAAAACACCTGTAGATTAGGTACACGACGATGATCAATATTCCTATCGGTGCCACTCAAGCCCCAAATTCGCTGCGAGGGGTAAAGGCTAAAGTGGTTGCGCATATCTTCATGTACCAATACTTGTAAATCTGCCCCTATTGCTCGATAAGAGCGAATCACTACATCAGTGCATACGCCCAGATGTTTAGGTACGTCGCCGTTTGGGTAATCCAGCGCTACATAGGTGCCATCGTAAATAACGGTATGTTCGGTACGTGCTAAAGCGGCCTCAACTAAATCTTGCGGAAAAGGCTGCCCCATAGCCTGTAGCGACACTACCACAGCCAAAACCCACCAAGCTTTTTTCATTATTTACTCTTTAAACTCGCCAAAATTAATAAACATAATAAACAATAAGCAGAAGATGATCATTAACCCCTTCTCAGCGAAACCGCGGGTAAACACTATTCATTGGCTGGTTGGCCTAAAATGGCCAAGCGCGTTGTTACTATTTAGTGCACGAGCAGATCCAGCTCACTCTTTAAACAATAATTCACTACACCTTAGAGGTAGCTCGCAAGCTGAATTGATGTAGATCATATTTAATTTCTAGCAACATGGTTTATGTTAAAGCTGTGTTAACAATTTCAGTAAGGGAATGAAGATGGAATTAATACAAGATCCACGTTGCTACACCAACGTATGCATAGACGGCCAATGGTTTCATTACGACCACTGCAGCACTAACGCCTACATGCTTAAAGGTGGCTCACCAGCAGGTATTGAGCTGCAAAGTATTCCCGCAACCGAAAACGAGCTAATAGAATTACTATCTAGGTAACATTTATTAAGCCAGCAACAGAACCGAGTAGAACCGCTCAATATGGCGCGTACTCAACGCTTAGCTATTTACCTGACTACGGTTACCTTATTTCAGCAAAAAAATTACTGCGGAATCTAGTAGACCAGTGACACACTCAGCTTGTGTAAACCACCACGGACAAATAAACCAACAAAGCCCTTAGAACATCACATCAGTTAGCATTAAATCAACAGGGTACATCGCATAAAGCATTCCAAAAAAAGAAAGGCCTGAAATAACCAACGCGAGAATGGTAACGGAGTACGTTTTATTAAAAATAGAGCCAAAAACTAAAAAAGCCAAAGCAATAAAAGACGGCAAAAACCACCAATCACCCAACGAAAATGCTAAATCACTCCACATAGGAATACCACTGCTGTAAAAAGCTAAAAAAGCACTGCGAAACTGTTCAATAGCCTTAGTTTGCACCCATAGAATAGACGTAGCGGTTTGTAGCGAAATAAACACGATACTGAATATGATGATAGTAAGTCTCATTGGCTACCTTATGGTGAAGTTGAACGCCTGATCTTGTTTGAATGAAGTGTCTACGTAATCAGATCAACTACAAATTCCGTTTAAGCGCCTTGTTAAAACTTTTATTGGCGATCTGCGGGATGATTAACACCATCATATGTTGGAACATTTTCCAACTCCAATGGATTAACACCTTCAAGACACGCAACATTAAAGCCAAATTGTTCTGGGTTTGAACGTCTTTGGTGATGAGTGTAAATCCCACATACCGAACAAAAATAGTGTTTTGCAGTTTTAGTATTAAATTGATAGAGACTCAATAGTTCAGCGCCCTTGGTAATGTTTATTCCATCAAGAGGAACTGAAGCTACAATCGCACCGCGCTTTCTACACAAAGAACAGTCACACCGACGAGGCTCAACTAACCCATTAGGTAGAGATAACTCAAATTTTACCGCACCACAATGACAAGAAGCTTTGTGAACCTTCCGAATATCCATTTCGTAAACGCCTATAAATGCGAAAGTTATAACGCCTTGTTATACCTTTTTTGGCGAATCAACAACAATCCCAATTAAACCAGGTCTCCGAAAAATGTTCTTTCTCCAAGTCTTTCGGACGAATGAAGAAATTTGCCACACCGGCATCTCCCCACATGATGTCCACACCATTGGCGGTGACAGTGTCCATCTGAAACAGTAGTAACCATTGTTCGTTTTCCATTGCCAATCTTGGATCGTCTTGAGTAAAATTTGCATACCCGCCAAGTTTACAGCCACTTGAATCGTATTTTTCAAATAGAGCATCCATGGTATCGTCATGGAGATCGTCAGTATCTCCAATAATCTTTTCAAACCTATAGTCTGTTGGACTTGGCTCGCTATCTTCTGCGAGAAAGCTCAAGGAATACTCCCCTTTAAAAGGAAATATCACTTTCTTTCCTAATGGATATTCTCCCTCTAGGTCCCTAAAAGATTCATCTACGGTTTTATGATAAAAAACACGATATTCGGTCGGTGCTTCGATGATATCGTTTATGGAGCGACCTTTACTTTCATACTCAAGACCAAGGCTCCCTTGGTCAGATATAAAAAACTGAAGGATTCCCACCTTGGGAAGAAATCCATTTTCTGGTAGTTCAGATAAATTGAATTGAGCCAACAAACGTAGAGGCTTGTTTTTTTTGTCTACTGGATATTCCAGTTTGTTCGGCCAAATAGGATAGCCACCGAACTTACTGGATTGTGATCCAGCTGGCGAGGTTGTGCCTGGAAGTATCCGTATACTTTCCAGAACATTTCTCTGAACCACCTCGTCTACCATTCTCAGCTCTTTCTCAAATTCTTCTGGATCTATTTGGGGAGTTTGATCGCCAAAAAATATTCTATACACAATAAAAGCAACAACGAGCGCTATACATATAGTAAGGAAAGTAGTCATAGATTCTCGAAGTAACTATTTGGGTATAGACATAATGATCCCCGGTGAAAGAGTCGACCTCCTGCGTTTATCGTGGGTTAGTCAAACTAGAGCCACACTGTTAGATGCAAAGTCATAACAGAACAGGAGAT